>CAJPKE010000011.1 GCA_905370345.1 Candidatus Saccharibacteria bacterium UBA6209
AACATACATTGTGCGGCCATATTTTGAGCCAAGTCGGAAATGGTCGGAATGAAGCTCAATACTACTTGGCGCAATAAAATCACGCAAAGTTCGAACACCAGTTAAGAAGGCTTGTTCGACTTCGGCTTGCTCCCTTGCTCGTTGCTGAGCAGCAATATCAACGGCATCTAATTTCTTCTTTGCCATTATGACCTTCCTCCTCTCGGTGATGGACCAGCTCCCTTAGTTACGTAAGTGGTCGTAAGTTCGCTCGGGTCAATTTCCTCTAGCGATTCACGTGACGACGTGTCGGGATTATATGAAGTATAGAACAGCTCACCCAATTGTCTGGTGTTTAATTGCCAGCTTTTTACGCCCATTTCGAATAGACCATTCATAACCGAATCAATGCGGTTTTTAATTTCATCTTTGGCTTTGGTATAGGTAACTTGGTCAATTTTTGTTACGGTTGCCTCTTTTTTTCCACTGAAGAAGCTATTGAACAATCCCTTAGTCTGTTGTTTGAAGGCATTTTCCTCGCCAGCTGGATAATATGGAACGACAACATAAAAACTCTTATCCATAATATTTGCTTCTTGTGCCAGAATATCAATGAAATCCATATAATCGTCCATTAAGACGTTGAGGAGCATATTGTCTTGATTGCGGCGAATTTCAGCCAATCTGTCCAGATATGGACCAATGTCCACGCGGCGTGAACGGATAAGAACTTGAATTGGGAAATATAGAGAGTTGATAAAGTTTTGATAGCTGAACTCAATTCCCTCTCTTTCGCGTGAACTCATCAGATCAAAGTTGATCGATTCACATTCCACTACCGCCCGAAAACTACCATCACTCATAATGATCATATTTTCGCGCATTTCAGAGAAAAGTAGCGTATTCTGGGTGCTAATTGGTCCTTTTTGCCTCTTGTCGTCAGGAGTCTTATCTGGAGTTGGCGTGGTTGGATTTGGTCCCGAACCAATTGCCCCTGATGGCTGCTGAGAGACACCAGGAAGAGCCGCATTGGTTTGCGGAACCTGCTGATAAGATTGTTGATTTTGTAACTCTGGTTGCATAAACCCCACCTAACGTAGTGAAATCACCACTTCCTCATCTGATAATTTATTTTCTTGCTGAATTCGATTTGCCTCACGCGCAATCGTTTCAATCGAGAGGTCGCGGTTATTTGCCAGTTCTATTATAGCAGGTGGCACCTCGTTTACGCTAGCTTGCGGCGTGGCTGTCGGTTGAGTTTGAACTGGAGTGTTTGCAGCAGGCCGTCCGGACACTGGATTTAATACAGATTGACGCATTGTTGGGTACGGATTCATTTGTAGTGGTGTGGCTGGAGCAGGATTATCTGGTTGAGATGATTGAGGTGTTTGCGTAGGAGGTGGCGTAGCAGATTGCCCTGTTTGCATCTTTTGGATAACTTCTTGTCGCCTACGAACATCTGACTGATTTATCAAGTGATTGATATTTTGCGCCGTAGCACTATTTTCATCCAATATGTCGTTAGCTGCCTGTCCTTCGTTGAATAAATCGGCACGCATCGAGCTATTCGGATTATTGACGCCACGAATTGACCAGCCTTGACTGTCTACCAAATTCGCTAAATATGACAATCTTCGCTGGACTTCGGCTTGGTCGTAATTATTACCGTAAGTCTTCTCCTCGACTTTTGGCGCGATAACTTCGACTAATCTTTCAATTCCATCAGGCTGCCATAGACGCTTTTTTGGTTTTAGCATAAAAGAAATGACTGCTGCCAAATAAACTTCCATTGGCTGATCTTTTTTAAGCGGTAAAGCCAGCGCTCCAAAGAATAAAATTATCGGCACAGGAATTATTGCCAAAGGTAGTAAAATTGTACTCAAACCGTACGCAATAGCGATTCCGACAACAGCTATAATTAAGAACACAAACTGTCGGAAACTAAACGGCCCGAGCAGTTTGTCCTCCGCCTCGACATCTTGAGGAACTTTATACACCGACATACTGCTTATATTATATCAAAATATGGAGATTATAACATGTTGCGGAAAATCTCAAATTGCTCTTTAGTTGCGTCAGTTGCATTAGCTGATAACCTCTTATCGGTAAGAATTGTGTTGATAACTTTCTTAAGATCTTGACGTTTCTTATCGGTAATAATAGATGTATTTTCTACAGCTTCTATTAACAATTTAACACCATCAGCCTCAGTGGCGGCTAAAGTTTCTGGTTTATATTTACCACCTTGTAGCCAGTCAGCACAATAATTGAGCAAATCTTGACGGCTATTAATAGCACCCTTAACCATATCGTCAATTAATTTACCGCCCATAAATGAAGCTTTGTTTTTCACGCCGGATGACGCTAATGCTGCCGACGCGGAAGAATAGAATTCTGGCGGTAATTCGCTAACAAGCTGAGCCACTTCTGTAACAGTTCCGTATTTAAACTGCTCTTCAATTGCGGCTTCACGTATAAATATGTTATTGCTATCCAGTACTGTTCCATCTGAAAGCGTCACGGAATTGCCTAAAGATATCTTTTGTCTTTGCTCAGCGCTCAGCTTATAATTCTTCATAATCTGATGAGCTTCATCAACAGACTTGATGTACTCGCTACGGCTGGTTGCTATGGCTGAAGCTAAGGCTGCATTTGCACCAATCAAATTGCCATTTGCATCTTTGAATACGTTGCCACCAGCCTTCTCTTGAAGTTCCTTGCTGTTTTTCAATTGTTCTGCAAATTCACTGTGCTGTTGGCGTTGAGCGTTGTTCTTAATCAGACCTGCTGTTGCAATTTCGGTTTCTAGGTCTTTAATATCATTCATGAATGCAGTTTGCTGCTGATGAGCTTTCAAATCTTGTCGAGTTGCATATGTAGCCGACACATTTCTCAGGGTACGATCGTATAGAGATCTTTTATCGTATATATCATCTGGTGCATGACCCAGCGTAGATTCGAGGTAGCGATTATCATCTTGCGCAGATAAGAAATCTGATCGCCTGGAAGCCTGTCTGGCATACAAGTCAGACTTCTTATACCTGGCTGTATTTCTAAATGAATTCTCGGCATCTTTCTGTGAGGTTTCCAGATCTTTTTTACGTAATCTACTGTTATGATCTGCCCAACGGCGTAAACGATTTGGGTTGAATCGCGCCATATTTGGGTTGGCCAACTTCTTGTTTTTAATAGTTTCACGACGATCTTTAGACCAGTTCTTAGACCTGTCGTATAAGCCTTTATTCTTGTCATTAACAAACCCAGCGAATTTACCTAATACTCCGCCACTGAATTTCATAATTAGAGGAGTTATAGCCAAAGGTATTATTTGAACCAGCATGCCTAATATGTGCATTATTGCGCCATTTGAGCCAGAGGCATTTTGGATAATTATTATTCCCGCCAGTTGAGCTCCGCCAAATACTACGGCGAATGCTGGGAAAAATACTAGCATTGTTAAGAATGAATCTCGCCATTTTTTAAACCACTTTTCTGTTCCGGGCAGTAAGTAGCAAACGAAGGCTAAAGGTGAAACTATGATTAGTATAATAATAAGTGCTTGACGAGCCGCCATAATTAGGAGTATGAAGAGTAAAGTTAAGCCAGCTAATGTCGCGGCAGGTACTAACATTGGTAATAATTCCGTAGTAAGCGCTAGTGATACGGCGTATCCTGCTCCTACCGCCAGTGCTCCATTCGACAGCGCTGTACTGATAACCTCCGACCACGTCCATGTACTTGTATTTTCTCCTACGGTGGATATGGTGTTTTTAATCCCCATGAAAGCGTCTTGGAAGGCGTAGCCGGCTATGTTTGATAAATCCAGTAATATAGCACAAATCGTAAATGATAAGTTGACCAACACCGCCGCAATTACTAACCTAGGGAGCATTTTTTTAACGCCGTAATTACTAATTCCTACAGAGGTCAATTGTGAGTAGATAATCACCAAAAACGCCACAATAAACGCCACGTTGCTAATGTTGCGCATAATGACCCACGCCAGATAAATTCCACTGTTTTGGTTGGTTGTTTCTAACGGCTTAGTTTTTAAGAACTCCTGAAGCGCACTGTACATATAATCTATGCCATCAGCCAGCCAGTTGGAGAGTGGACAGATAATCCAACCTATCCCCTGCACATCACAAGAAGTACCTGTTGAATTTTCTGAGGGAGATTCAATTGAAATAGTTGAAGTGCTGGTTTGTTCGTAGGTGTTTGGTGGCGTAAATGAATAAACCGCGTAGGTTGCCGAGCTTAGCGAAGATATCTCGCTTGATGGGAAATAAATAACCTTGGTTTCTTTTTTATTCTTATCTTCATTAACATAAACAAGTGAATTATCCGGTAGGTTAAATTGTTTGATCTTTTTATTATCACTTACCTTTGTATATTTTTCTTTATTATAGGTTAAATTATGACCGCTCCATTCTGCGTCTACAGCGTAAACAGAGGTTGAGTGTGTTAAGGCATTAAGAAAAATGCCCACCAGCATTCCCGCTATCAGCAATACAAACCATCGCAACGTCACAATAAGAGGTTGCTTACGTGAAATTAACCACTCCATCTGGGTTTATATTAGCATTTTTGATGGAAAAAGTCAAGAGAGCGTATGAAGCATGTGCCTAGTTGCCTCGTCGTCTAGAATCCTCCAATGCCTTTCTTACATCTTCTTGAGATGTAGCGATAATTATTTTCTCCCCAGAATTACTATTATTCTGTTGGTTATTTTGTGGTGATTGTTGAGAACCGCTACCTTGGCTGTTCTGTTGAGAATTATAGGAGGATGTATTCTGTGGCGTATTATGGGCAACCACTCCGTGAGCATTTAACGCTTCGGATATTGCTTGATTTATATTTTTCGCAGTATTTGGATTTGATATGGCAACTTCCCCTGCTTTTCTAAATGCGTCCTTAGCCTGCTGATTCCCGCTGTTAGTAATAGCATCGGATAGCCATTTGGTTGCTGCGCCATTTTGTACTAAGTGTTCCGCCTGTAGATTTCCAGACGCGGCATTATTTACTGCCATATTAGATAGGTCTTGCATACTACCAACCTCGTCATTAAGGATAGCATCTCCGAATCCATTTCCTAGGATATTATTGTCCTTCTTTGCGTATGCAGCTTTAATTGCCCGTTGTTTTATGGAGTTGTCTGTGCCTTTTAGACTACTCAGCACATCCATGCGTTCTTTAAAACTACCATTAGCCATAGTATGGTCAATAGCCGCCGCGCGCATAGCCTTTGATTCTACAGTTGTGCCGTTGGCTATATTGGCTATCTTGTCAGATGTCATACCTTGCAACATTGTGGATGCATTTTCAACGTCGCTTTCGAACGCCTTAGCTACAGTTGCGCGGGCGCGCGCTCCACCTTTATCCCAACCCATGAATTGACCGAGTGGACTATTATCCCTCCACGTCGCAAATTTACCCGTTCGCCTGCTTGCGCGTTTTCTATTCATGAAGTCTGAGTATTTTCTTTTTGTATCGCCAATAACAGAATTGTCAACACGTCCTTTTGCTGCGCCTTTTATATTTCCAGCGAATCGACTATGCGCATTAGCACCCATTCTGCCTATCTTTGCACCAATATTGCCCAGCGAATTTAAGGAGCTCTGTAGTACGAAAGGTGTGGCGCCTAATGGCAAAATAGACGCTGCCAAGCCTGCGAACTGCATAGTTATCGCAGTATCATTCGGGTCACTTGTGGCTGTTGTCATTAATATTGCTCCTGCTAATTTACCAGCTCCATACAAAAGGGATATTATAGGAAAAACCATTAATAACCCCCTAAACATTGATACCCATTTTTTGAATAAACTTTCGGTGTTTGGCAGGAGCCAAGCTGCGAATGCTAGGGGCGCAATTGATATTAGGAGAACTATAGCTGCTTGTCTAACTATTAGTATGACAAGCACAACAAGCAGCACTAACATTAGAGATAGTAGTGTTGGTATACTGACTGCAAGTGCTGCAAATAGCACTGTTCCTGTAAGAACTAGAATGCCAGCAACTGCTGTGCCGAGACCGCTCACTATTGCTGAATTTGAAGATGATCCACCAACTCCAGACACTGCTCCTTCAAGAGCTTCTTTTAGTGTAAAGCCAAGGATGTTGGATAAGTCGACGGCTAATTGACATATATAAAACGATAAGTTTACTAATACAGTTCCCACTATTAATTTTGGTAAGACTTTTTTAATGCCGTAGTTACTTATGCCGACACTACTGACTTGTGAGAAAATTACCCATAAAAATAGTAATACAAATATGACGTTTGCTATATCACGAAAGAAGTTCCATGCCTGTTCTGCTCCTGCCGCATCGGATCCTTTACCGAAGATAGCAGGGTTAATATTAAGAAACTGTGATATTACAGAATAAGAAGCATCAGCAATTCCCCCCATAAAAGTCATTAGAGGACAAATAAGCCATCCCATTCCATCAATACCACACGAATTTTTTTCCTCTTCTTCTCCGCCGCCATCACCTTCCGATGGGGTCTTTATTTCAGCAGACTGACCTTGCTTACAGGCGCTTATCTCTTTGTCCAGACCCTCGTATTGTCTTTCGCAGTATGCAGAATTACCCTTATGATTTACGCCGTCTTTGCAGGCGGCTTTTAGATTTTCTTCTGCCAGCCCTACACACGAGGTGTCTGTAGCTGACTGCCTTAGAGCTTCTTGATACTTTGGCGCTGACTCCACTAGGCGCCGGTATATATTCATACACTGCCATTCAGAAATATTTGCGTCATAATGATTCTGTGGCCATTCACGGTTATTTGATCCGCCCACATTATAACCCTGCCCGTCGCCAGGTAGGTAATATGAGTTAGTTAAGTTTCCATTACTATCTACATCTTGTATTTCCCAATCTTTTGAGTTGTGTCGTCGAGGTTGAGGATTGTCGTCTTTTATACATCCTCTTATCATTGACCTTGAGATAAGATATTTTATGCTAGGATCGGAGTTTTCTATACCATTTTTATAACCTGATAAATTTGTTAGTACTTCAAATATCTTCCCTTTTGAATATATGTTAACGTCGTCTTGTCTATCATCTTTTCCTCCTGTAGACTTCTTTTTTTTGCCAAATGCACCACTTCCATTTATGCATTCGTCTTCGGATAGGGTGTAGTTAATGCCTCTCCTGTATCCTATTTTGCAAAGCAATACTTCTACAGCGGAGGATCTTCCTTGTGGCTGTATGTTGAATTGACTAACAGCTGTACTCATAAGTTCAGCTGAGTTGCAATCAAAATATCCTCCCGAGTTATTGTATCCTGTAAAGCCTGGAAAAGTTCCTATGTAAGATCCGTCGCCAACGTTATTAAATATTTTTCCCTTTTTCAGCTCCTCTACGTTGCTGTTGGGCGCCTTACTTCCTGCACGGACAAAACATGTATCTAATGCGCGCGCATAAACATAGAACTTATATTTTTCTTGAGTACTGAGACCGTCAAAGTACCCAGCGGCAAATGCAGGTAAAGAGGTTAATAGCGTAGAAATTGGTAATATAAATAAGGCGCTCACGCACAAATATAAAACTATACTCTTAAAGACGTTTCTACGACCAAACCCACTCATAAACATAAACACCTTCATTTAATCACATATGAAGGTGTTTATGCAAGGGTTTATTAAGTCTAGAATTTTAGCTGTCTTTGCTATCTTTCCAGGCCTTCTGTATCTCAGGGATTTCGTATGCTGGTACGTCTTTACCGTTTATAGTGAATGGCAGCGGACTTCCTTGATCCTGATAATTAAGAGGGCCGCTGATTTCTCGGTAATCAATTATCGCAGGAGCTACCCTAATCGGTATTGTCCTGTAATATGACTTATCAAGAGATTGCTCCTTTGATGGGTCAATGTTCAGTGCTTCGGGGCCGTTTACTCGCGCGTCGACAGTATTAACAATGGTCGTTATTACTGTAACTTTCCCACTTTCTTCTAGATAAGCCGCTTGATATTTAGGAATATAACCACCGTAATTTAGACCGTTGCATCGTGTAAGGTCTCCTTCATCAAAACAAGGCTTTGCATTATTAAGGTTGTTTCGGACTAGCGTTGGATAATAGCCGTCTTTTCCGGTAGATTCAAATATTTTGTTTGGCTGTCCATCTAGTGGAAACGGGTTGTATGCGTTATGATAAGTCTGTCTGTCACCAGGGTATTCTTCATACCCCTCAAACAAGCTAGTCATCACCCTTTGAGCATTTCCTATAACCATACTGCTTGTGTAGGCATCGCGCATCTCGTCTGCTTGCTCCACCCTGCCTTCGTCGACTAGCTTAAAGTAGGATTTGAGCATTAAATTAATACTGTAGGCGCTGTGCTCTCCGATATTTTTCATTACTTCAGGGAGTTCTTCGTCTGTTGTGACTATCTGACCAAACTCATCAACATTTAATTTTGCAGATTCGCTGTTAACATGCATGTTTGTGTAATTAATGAAGGCTACTCTCTTGTCGTTCGTGTCTTTTGCATTATCCAAAGAGCTTAGAAGACTATCCAGCCCCTCAATTTCTGGGATTTCTCTAGCCTCTGGTGATGGAGAACTTGTCTCTTCTACTGAAGGTGTAGGATCTTGAGTTTCCTGCGAGGTAGATGTTGTATCTGGAGTTGGCTCACTGTAGCTTTCACCACAGGCTGACAACGGAGCTACTGAAGCTAACAGTGCTGCCGCTGTAGCGATGCCCTTTAAGGCCTTTTCTTTAAGTAAAGTTGGGAGTTGTGTCTCTGAATCGCTTGGGTTAAATTGTTCACGATTTCGAACCATAACGCTTGGGATCCTTCCTCTGACATTGTCAGATATTTTATTATAAAAATTCCTTAGACCTTCCAGTCCAATTGGCTATATAATAACATAAATTGTACAGAAATGCAATAAAAATGGTATATTTTCCATAAAAAAACACCCTATCAAGGGGTGAATTATCTGTGGCGCGCTCGACCGGATTCGAACCGGCGATCTCCTCCGTGACAGGGAGGCGTGATAGGCCAACTTCACTACGAGCGCATATCAATATCCCTTATATTATCAGATTACTTCTGTCTTTTCAAGGAAAATGTTTGCTTTTTTCGCTTGACTATTTTACAATTTAGGTATAAGAGAAAATTTTATGGCAAAAAGAAATATTGTAATTAGTGTATTTATCGCAACAGTAATCGCAGGAAGTATTTTTATACCCAGAATAGCTTTGGCTGCCAGCTGCGGCGGCGCGGAAACTTCTGTTATTTCTTGTGACGGCACAGGTAGCACGGCAATTATCAACATAATAAAGCAAGTTATTAAAATCTTAACCGCTGGAGTTTTGGTCGCGGCGGTTGGTGCTGTTATATACGGGGCATTCTTATACACTACTTCCGAAGGTAGTCCGGATAAGATAAAAAAAGCGCGTGAAGTCTGGACGAATACTGTCATTGGGATAATAATGTTTGCGTTTATGGTGGCAATTACTAACTTTATTATTCCAGGAGGAGTTTTCGATTGATGAAGAAGATTATAATAGCAATGTCTTTAATGATTATAGGTTCGTTTGGGGCGAGCGTAACTTTCCCGGGTATTTCTTTTGCGGACGATGCATGTTCTAATAAGGGGAAGATTTTAACATTAAAACCATGGTATAGCGGCTTAACTAATAGTGACTGTTCCCTTAAAAATCCAGGCACAGATACTAATTCTCAAGCTAACTATATTTGGAAAATCGTGCTTAATATCGTTGATGATTTGCTGCAGCTTATTGGCTATACGACCATTGGATATATCATGTACGGCGGTTTCTTGATGATGACCAGTAACGGTGCTCCAGATAAGGCTGCTCATGGACGAAAGACTATTATGAGTGCCGCGATCGGTCTGGTTATTGCCCTAGCTTCTGTTGCGTTGGTTAACTTTATATCATCAAAGATAGGGGTATAAAATGAGATATATGGAATTTTTTGCTGGATTATTAGGAAAGGCAGATGATCTTGGCGTGCCACAGAATAATGATGTAGATATTATGAAGTTTGTTAATTTGGCGCTTTGGGTAGCTGGTGTTATAGCTGTTATTGTGGTGATTATTGCTGGAATAAACTATTCCCTATCTGCTGGCGATCCCGCTAAGACTGCCAGTGCAAAGAATGCTATTTTATATTCAGTTATTGGTTTGGTTATTATTGCTAGTGCGATTGCTATAACAGGTTATATTATAGGAAAGGTTTAAAATGAAGATTTTTACAAAAATCCTGACGGCTGGAATACTAATGATTGGGCTTCTTGGAGTGTTTACTCCAGCGGTATCCGCAGCTAACGGTATTGATATTTGCTCAAATGGAAATGAAAACTCTGTCTATTGTAAAAATAAGGGCAGTGGCGAAACTCAAGTGAACGGTATTATAAAAACTATCGTTGAAGTTCTACTTACGGCCGTTGGTGCTATTTCGATTATTATGATAGTTATTGGCGGTATTATGTTTGCACTTTCCAGTGGTGACGCCCAGAAAGCTGCAAAAGCCAGGAATACTGTTTTATATGCTGTCGTTGGCTTAATAGTTTCTATATTCGCTTCAGCAATTGTCAATTTTGTATTTAATAGGTTTAATTAGGAGAAAGTATGAAAAAATCAATAATATCAATAGCAATTATGACCTGTGCGGTGTTTGGAGCATCAGTTTTATCTACTGCTTCCCTGTCAGGTAGCGCTTCTGCCCAGGTATCTGAGGGAATTAATACGGCTACAACATCAGAAATGAAAGGTAAAAGTATTGACGGCAAAGATGGTCTAATAAAAACAGTAGTTAATGTTTTACTTTGGGCTGTGGGTATTTTATCTGTTATTATGATTATTTTTAGTGGATTTCGCTATATTACTTCGGCTGGCGACGCTTCAAAGACAAAATCTGCTCAGAGTACACTTATATATTCAGTAGTTGGACTAATTGTGGCTATTATGGCATACGCAATTGTCAATATGGTTATAAATCGACTATAATAAATCCATAATTAGTTTTACAAATAACAGATAAAAATGTATAATAGTAATATCATTAAACAAGGAGAAAATAACAATGAATAAATTAAAATTAATCTTGGCGGGACTACTGGTAGTACCAACTGTTGCTTTGGCTGTAGCTCCAGCTGCAAGCGCTGAAGGTGATTTTACCCTAAATGGCGGCGTTAACAGCGCGCAAGGAGATGGTGTTGGTCAGGTATCTACAGATCCTGAATCTTTAGTTAAGAAATTTGTAAACATATTCTTGTTTGCCGTCGGTGCGTTGAGTGTTATTATGCTTATCTGGGGTGGTATCCGCTACACCACTTCAGCCGGTGACAGTAATAAGGTTACTGCGGCTAAGAATACAGTTTTGTACGCAATTGTCGGTTTGGTGGTTGCAATCTTGGCATACGCAATTGTCAATATGGTTATCAGTAAGATTGCATCAGGATCATAATCTTCCCTATTGATAAAAAAGAGCCTCGCTGATGAGGTTCTTTTTTTATGGCTAAAAAAATACCGCCAACTTGTGACGGTATTCTCTGTGAAATGGTTTTTACAGAACTTGAATCTTCTTTGCTTTTTCTTGCTTTATCTTTTCAAAAGTAATTGTCAAAACGCCATCTTTTAATTCTGCCTTAACGCCTTCTTCATTTACAGCGGTTGGCAATGCTAATGTACGACTGAATTCGCCCCAGTAGCATTCTTGGATGTGCCATTGGCGAACATCTGCTTCGTCACCGCTAGACAGTGTACCGCTAATTGTTAAGATACCGTCAGAAATGCTTACGTCTAGGTCGTTTCGATCTACGCCGGCAGTACGAGCTTTGATAACTAGGTTGTTTTCTGTCTCAAAAACATCAACAGCCAATTGACCCATTGCGTCATCAGCTTCATCTTCCCAATTGTCGTCGGATCGTGTTGTTGGTGTACTGTTGCTTCTACTGTTGTCGTCGTCAAAACCAGGTAGCAGATCGTCGTTATCATCGTCAATAAACGCCGCAGCCAATTCCTGTTCTGTTAGTAATGTATCATCTTGCTTTCGGGCCATAATTTCCTCCACTTTTATAATAGGCTCATTGACAAAGTCTTTATTAGTATAACTGTAATGTGCGTTATAATCAACAGAGAAAGGCTTAAAACGTAAAAATTACAATGTTTGACACGCTATTATCAATCATCGCTCCTCACCACTGTTATAAGTGCGGTAAAACGGGTGGTATTTTATGCTTAGATTGTAAAAAATACATCACAAGTCGGAAGTACGATATGTGTGTATTATGTGGTGATTTATTGGAGAATGGCAACTTATGTAAAAAGCATAAGATTCCCTGTGATATGATCTGGTGTTTTTCACGACGTACAGGTGTTGTTGCAAAGATCATTGATGATTATAAATTTAACCGCGTTCAGGCAGCGGCTGGATTGCTAAGTGAGTTCTTAGACGAAGCTCTGCCTGAATTGCCGCCAGATACAGTAATCGTACCAATTCCTACAATTTCTAAGAATATTCGGCGTCGTGGATTTGATCATATAAAGAAAATTGCCGTTAAACTATCTCGACGTAGAAAAATAGAGTGTTGTTCCCTGCTCCGGCGCAGAAATAACGTCACCCAGCACTTTACGAAGTCTTCCGCCCAGAGAAAACGTCAAGCAAAGGAGTTTTTTGAAATTGCGGGTAAAGTTGATAAAAATAAGCGATATATCATTATTGACGATATTTTTACGACTGGCTCAACTGTGTTGGCGGCGGCGGAATGTTTGAAGAAAAATGGCGCCAAACACGTGGAAATTGCGGTTATTGCCAGGCACGGACGTCCGAAATTATGAGTGATGATAATGACTGCCGCGATGGATTTCTTGGGCGCGATACAATTGCTCAGCTAAAATAAGACGAACTAATTGGTGTGGAAACACTAAGTTTGATAATGACCAGACGACGTTGGATTTTTGGCGCAAGTCGCTGGTAACTCCGTAAGCACCACCGATGATGAAGACAATGTGCTTGTCGATATGTTCGGTTATTAGGTCCGACAATTCTGGCGATGATAAGTTCTTGCCGCGCTCATCGAGCAAAATAACGAAGTCATCTGAATTAAGGCGTGAAAAAATACGCTCAGACTCTTCCTGGCGCGCTCTGTCGCCTTCAAAGCTTGAATGCGGTAGAATAATCATTTCCGCAGCAAATGGTGCTCGTAGACGCTCTAAAAAACGAAAAATGCCTGGCTGAACCCAGGCTTCGTGCTTTTTTCCGATTGTTATAATGGTGATCTTCATAATATCTATGGCGGAGAGAGAGGGATTCGAACCCTCGATGAGTTGCCCCATACCGCTTTTCGAGAGCGGCCAGTTCAACCACTCCTGCACCTCTCCATAAAGCTAATGTGGTACACCCGGCAAGATTCGAACTTACGACCTCTGGCTCCGCAAGCCAGCGCTCTATCCAGCTGAGCTACGGGTGCATACAGCCTTTTGAAAAGGCTATAATAAAAATATAAGGTACCTTCATTGCTATAAAGCACTGAACTTTTGTATTCTACCACATAAAATATAGTCAATCAAGCTATAGCTTTATCAGCCGAATAAACTTCTCTAAGGCGTCCGGCTTAATTTCTTGCATTGGTAGGCGCGCTCCGAGCATATCAACAATTCTCTCGCCCTCTGCTTCGGAAAAATAAATAGTCAAACCTGGTGAGAATCGCTTTACTGGCAATAATAGAATTGAATGTTGGTTATTTTCGTGAATTAATCCAAATGCGCGAAATTCGCTAAAATCGTGTAAAACATCGGCGATGTAAATACCCTTGGGGCTAATCGCGTAGTTTATTACTTGTGGGGTTTTGTTTGATAATACAAACAAGGCTACAGCCATAATTGGCAATAAAACAGCGAAAGTCCAGTTCTTAAACACCAAAATTGCCAAAGCCATTAATCCTATCAACACAATGACAAAAAACACGTACCACAATTTACCGCGTTGAACCTGTACGCCTTCTGGTGCGTTCCAAGCTATTGGCTCGGTTAAATCAATCCTGTCAGATGCTGGCGCTTCAAAGTCTTGGTTTTCTGAACTATCATTCATGACGTTAGTATATCACGATGAGAATTAGTGAACAATTAAACGTTAGTGGTTGATCCGCCACTTAAAGCTGCGCCAAGAATAAAGTTAATAATCGCGTAAGCAAAGACCGCAACCAATAGACCGATAATCGCGTATAAAATTGTATTTTTGGCATTTGTTACGGATTCTTTTTTACCACCAGAGATTACATAGCGGAAACCACCGAAGATTAGCATAACGACACTTAAAACGCCGACGCCGAATAGCATAATATTGATAGCTCGCTTTACGATTGATGAATCACCATTAGCCAAGTTGGATGGTGTATTGTCACCGCGTGCTGCGTTAATTCCAGCTGGCGCACCGCCCTCACCTAACGCGGAAACTGGAGCAGTTACCAAAGCTACACCGAACCCGATTGTAAGTAATCCTATTATAATTTTAGAAATATATCCTTTTACCATAATTCTATTATACCCTATTTGCGATAAAGCTATTAATAATTACACTTCTATGATACACTAAATAGTGAATTTGGAGGAGTACCCAAGTGGCTGAAGGGGACGGTTTGCTAAATCGTTAGTATGGAGAGATCTGTAGCGGGGGTTCGAATCCCCCCTCCTCCGCCAAAATTCAGAAATAGTACGGAAGGGTGACCGAGTGGTTGAAGGTACCGGTCTTGAAAACCGGCGTGCGGTAAAACGTACCGAGGGTTCGAATCCCTCCCCTTCCGCCAAAATAGTGCTATTGAATTTGAAAAATAGGAGATTCATACGGGTCTCCTATTTTTGTTGGTTACGATGGAGATTTTTATTTCTCTTGTTTGGCTTGAATTGTACTTTTGTAACTTGTGCCAGACAGACGATCAAACATAAAGCGTCGGTTAAATAACGCTACGACAATTGTAATTAATACGAATAATATGAATGCCAAGAATGTAATTGCGAATAGACAGAGAAACAATAGCGAATTCGCTTCCTTATTCAATTCATCCGCGAGGTAAAACAAGCCTGCGGGAATGATGCGAAAATATATCGTGAGTAAGATTCCTCTGAAAATTGTGCGAATCCATTTTTTATTTTCAAATGTTAGCCCAAACTTTAATAATGCGCTACCAAAAGTTTTACCATTCAGTAGAGGAATTAGGCTAAAATAGAGGGCTAAAAATAGCGAAAACGGAAGTTGGGTTTTTGATAAGGTGTAAGGAATACGGATGATAACAGCGTCGATTATTAGAGATAAACTAACACGGATTGCAGAAACTCGTGAGCCGGCCTCAAGGGATTTTTCATCTATTTCTTCCCTGGACGGAAGTAGCCACGTCGCAAACCAGCCCAGAAAGTAACCGACGCATCCGCCTATCGTGTTCTGGATGATATCATCGACGTCGGCTAATCGATAGGGTCCTGAATAGATGAAATAAAGTCCAGATAATTGAGTTAGCTCAAAGAATAAACTTAAAGTAGCCGTCAATAACAACGTCTTTTTAAGATTACATTTGAAATAGTAGCGCAGGTAAATTCCGAACGGAATGAGCATTAAAACATTGAAAGCAGGAACGTAGAAAGTGGAATATTTCATTGCTGCGATCCAAGTTGATTTGTCTGTTAATACAAGTGGATTGTTCTTTATAAAATCTGCGACGAATGAAAACGGAATTAAATTCAGATTTTCTGCGTAAGTTGTGTGAACGGATCCTGGATTTGGTAACGGTAAAATAACTAAGAAATATACAGTTAATAAATACAGAATAAAGGAATAGAAAATCAAAGTCCGCAGCTTATTGACGGAGCCGTATTTTCGATAGTTCGCAATCATATACGGCAATGTGATAAGAAACGCCAAAATTGGAAAAAGAATTAGTGCGACCTTAATGGAAATTAGATATCCCATAAACTCCATTATACTAAACATTTTCTCTGTAAAATTCAGGATGACTATTTCTATGCTGGGAAATATACTTGACAAAAAACAAAGCTTATGCTAACATTATAACTAGTATTCTAAAAATAGATACAAAAAGAAAGAATAAAAATGAATTTAGTACAACAGTTTTTCACCGTTACAACTATGTTTGTCAGTTTGAATGTAGCGTTTGGTGTGCTGCTGCACGATACCAACGTCGATAAAGCGTTTTTGTCATCTTGGAAAACATATAGCGTTCAAAGTGACGTTAAGGATGAAATAAAAATGCCAGAAACAAAGCCTCATACCCATCCAGAACACGCTCAATTATCAAATGTGTTAAAAGAAGGTTCAGCACGACCGCGAACTACACCTCGTAACAACGATAAGAAGCGATTGCGCCAAAAATATGCCGCTCGTGGTCAACATACTTTTGACGGATATCACCTTGATTTTGAAGGTATGAGTTAGGCTATTTCAAGCTAATCACTTCCAGTTCCGAAACAAGCCGAGTAATAATTTTTTCTTGCTCGGCTAATTGCTCACGAGTTTCCTCGACAAGGTGGGCTGGAGCCTTCTCAACGTAAGTCGGATTTTCCAGGCGCTTCTTTAATCCCGCCAATTTCTGACGTGCTTCGGCTAGGCGCATTTCCAGATTTTCCTGATGTTGATACAGAGTTTCGCTATCAATATCTAGCCACGCTTCCCTGTTTGCCGCCGCTAATCTCAGTCCGCGCGGTTGGTCAGTGTGTTCAATTGCCTCAAGCCGCATCAGATGCTTAATTGTATCTTGATTGTCGGCGATAAGGCTGTCGTTGCCGTATAACAATCGATATTTCTTATTCCCTGGCAGCTCGGCAATCACCCAACGACCTTCGGCAACCAAGAGCTTAAGTTGCTCGAATTGTTCGGCAGCAATCGGATCGAACTTTTCTGGAGTTGGCCAAGCTTCACGCATCAAAATGCCGTCGGTGTAATTGAGTGTTTGCCAAATCGTTTCCGTAACGAACGGCGCAAATGGATGAGCGATTTTCAAAGAAGTCGCCAAAACCCAAGATAATAGTGGACGATTGATCGCGGTTTTAGATGATTCAATATACCAGTCAGCCACGTCGTCCCAAATAGTGTGGTAAACAGTCTCTGACGCCTCTGAGAAGCGATATTGTTCTAATCGAACAGCGATGTTGTTGGCGGCGTCGTTCAATTGGCGAATAATCCAGTGATCGGCCGGAGTTTGTGGCTCTAAGTCGACAATTTGGTGATTATCGCCAATTTGCGCCTCGACAAATCGGGCAATATTCCATAGCTTATTGCAGAAGTTGCGAGCAGCGATAACAGAGCCGCGATTGAAGGCCTGACTTTGAGCTGGCGCTCGCCCAGAAATAAGTCCCATACGTGTTGCGTCAGATCCAAATTCTGCGACCAACTCCATAGGATTGATAACATTACCCTTAGACTTGGACATTTTTTGGTTGTGCTCGTCATTAACCATTCCGTGCAGATAAACTTCTTTGAATGGCAACTTCCCTGTTCGGTACAGACTAAGCATAATCATTCGTGAAACCCATGCGCGCATAATATCCATGCCAGTTTCCATCATGTCTGTCGGGAAATAATTGGCTAAATCGCCGTCGGTCAGATAATCCGTTACGATATATGGCCATTGACCAGATGAGAACCAAGTATCAAAGGTATCCTCTTCCCTAATATATGTTGTGTCATTTACAACAATACTCTGCTCGTTGGTGCGAGTATCAAATATCCAATCCTTAGGGTCGTTTTCATTTACAAACGCAGGAATTGGTATTCCCCATGGAATCTGTCGTGAAATATTCCAGTCTTTCAATTGCTCAAGATATGCGATAAGTTCTTTGCGCTTGGATGCTGGATAAAAAGTGATTTCTTCTTTTTTGAGTGCATCGATTGCCGGCTGTGCGAGCGATTGTGTTTTAATAAACCACTGCTCTTTAATCATTGGCTCAATTACGCTGCCACACCTATAACAATGTCCAACGGCGTGTTCAATTTCAGTCTCACCGCGGCGTAGCTCTAATGCTTCCAGTGCTTCCAAAACTCGAGCGCGAGCTTCTACTGGTGTTAATCCTAGGAACTGTGCTGGCACGTTTATCATCTTCCCTTCTGGGCTGATAATTGACTCTATAGGTAAATCATGACGTTTTGCAATTTCAAAGTCGTTCGGGTCGTGCGCCGGCGTAATTTTAACTGCGCCAGTGCCGTAGCTCATGTCGACGTATTCGTCCGCGATGATAGGAATTTCCTTATCGACAATCGGCAGTAAAATGCGAGTTCCAACCAATTTTTTGTATCGCTCATCATCTGGATGAACCGCCACAGCGACGTCGCCGAGCATAGTTTCTGGGCGCGTAGTAGCTACGATAATCTCGCCAATTTTATCTAGCGTCGGGTAAGCTATTTTCCACAACTTCCCTTTCTCGTTCTTATGTTCTACTTCGATGTCGGCAAAGCTGGTTTGGTGTTTGGTACAGTAATTGACAATTCGCTCACCTCTGTAAACCAAATTGTCATCCCACATTTTCTTAAATGTATCGTATACGGTGTCGATAACTTTATCGTCCAGAGTGAATGTCAAATGCTTCCATGACGCACTAACACCTAACGCGCGCAATTGCAGCTCCATATTGCCGCGTTTTTCTTGTACAAAATTCCAAACTTGACTATAAAGTTGGTCACGTGAAAAATCGAAGCGACTCTTCCCCTGCTTCGTTAATTCTCTTTCATACACAACCCAAGTTTCAAACCCAGCGTGGTCGGCACCTGGAATAAATACGGCGTCGTCGCCCTTCATTCGGTGATAGCGAATCAGAATATCCTTCAGATTCATATCGAGTGCGTGCCCAATGTGAAGATTACCGTTAGCGTTAGGCGGTGGCATAATGATTGAATATGGCTTGCCTACCCCTGTTGGCTCTAATGCGCCGCTGGTTTCCCATAGGGCATAAATATTCGGTTCGTAATCGTTTGGTATGTATTGTTTAGCTAGCTGCATAAGTTATTCCATGGTTTTTTCATGTGAAAAAAGACAAAAGAAAACAAAGTAGCTTTTCACGTGCAAAAGCTCTTATTTGCGTAATCCTCTAATTTCTCCACATATTTATATTACATCTTAATTATACCACAAATTTATGTGGTGCGATGAGGAAAAAAGGGGTTATTTTCTGATCGTTTGATACGCTCGATATAGCCAATATTGAAGTGGCTTTAGAGGAAGTTCCCAGGTTGACCCAGAATGGATATCTTCGCCGCCGAACGATCGCTTAAACTTTGTAAAGCCAGCCCATGGGTGATTTTTTGGTGCGTTTTCAGGAGCAATTCCATATAAATCGACTTTCTCCATTTGACGATGTTTTGCATCGATTATCGCTTCGGTGAGCAGGGCAGTTCCAGCGTTAAGTTTGCGATATTCTGGTGTAGAATTTGCTGCTGCATGCGCGTAAATTCGAGTTGTTTTTGAGTCGAAAAATAGGGCAGTAGCAATTACTTTATTGTCATATGTTGCGTACCAAAATGAAGCATCCTTTGATGGTAGCAGGGAACCAGCTTGCTTATGAAAATATGAATCTGGATGCGGCGACATACCAGTCCGTTTGGCGACTTCGTGTATCAATTCTAAGAAATATTTAATATCGTCTGGGTTTTGAGATTGATGAACCGTTACGCCTTTTTTGCGATAATTCCTATAACAATTTCTTACAGGTTGCGCCATGCTTGCTATAATCTCTTCCTCTGGTTGCTGGAGATTGATAATATGCGTATGTTCTGGCTGCAAATGGACGTAAGTGGCTTTCTTCCAATTCTCATCAGATAATACCTTAGAAAAGGTAGGTTTAATTGGTCCGACTCTGAGGAAAGTCACACCAAGTTTTTTGCCGAGCTCTGCTAAGTCTTTTAGCGCCAATCGTAATGCTTCTTCGTTAATAGCGGTTGGACCAAAAGGGCAATATAAGCGAGAATTGCCCGTGCCGTGCTCTAATATTGCGAAATATTCCCATCCTTCACCTCTGTTGTGAAAGACTTTTCGACCGAGCGATTGTTGGAATTTTTCCCATGCTGATGATTGTAGAAAATGTTGATTCATGTTGTAATCCTCACAACGTTATATTGCTGTCATTGATAAACTTGGCTGAACTTCCAGATCGTATGGATCTGTAGGCTCGTCAATTTGAGATCTGAAATAACCGAGGGTAGCAATCATCGCGGCGTTATCTGTACAGAGTTGAATAGGGGCGTATTCGATGTCAATTGGCAAAGCTTCGCGTAATTGACGGCGCAACTCTTGGTTAGCCGCAACTCCGCCAGCAATCACAACGGAGGCTGGCTGGAAATTGTCAAATGCCTTCTTGGTCTTATTTACGAGAGTTTTTATGGCTGTGTACTGGAAACTCGCTGCCATATTACGTCGTAATTCGTCATCTACGAGCGCTGGAAGCTCATGAGAGGGAAAAGTGAAGTCTTTACCGACTTCGTGCTGAACGGCTCTCAAAACGGCTGTCTTAAGCCCAGAGAAGGAAAAATCGTATTCGCCGGATAATTTGGCAATAGGTAAGTGGAATGCGTGCGGATTGCCAAGCTCAGCAGCTTTAGCGATAGCTGGGCCGCCAGGATATGGCAAACCGATGATTTTAGCAACTTTATCAAACGCTTCGCCAACCGCGTCGTCTTGGGTTTGTCCAATAAGCTGATAATCGCCGTGATTTTTAAATAGGACAAGTTGTGAATGCCCGCCTGAAACGATCAACGAAAGCATAGGGAATGACGGCTGTTGTTTCGGCAATGTTAGAGATAGATTGTCGGATTGCTTGTTGATAAAATTGGCGTACACGTGAGCTTCTACATGATGAATCTTAAAGAGCGGCTTATTATGGATAATAGCGAGAGTTCTAGCGGCGAGAGTGCCGATTAATAGCGAGCCAATAAGCCCCGGCGCGTAAGTAACGGCGATGGCGTCGATATCATCCCAAGTGCAATTTGCGTCAGACAAAGCTTTTTTAATGACGGGATTTACAACTTCCAAGTGACTACGAGCGGCAATTTCTGGAATAACTCCGCCGTATTCTGCATGAATATCGATTTGAGAATTGACGACATTTGAAAGCAAGCGTTCGCCATCTTCAACGATTGACGCCGCTGTTTCGTCGCAACTGGATTCAATTCCCAAAATCCTCATTTGTTTTTATTATAGCAAATATAAGTGGTAAAATGGGTATTATGAAAAACGAGTTGGTAAAAATTGCTAGAAAAACGCTACCTCAAGGAGCTTTGGAAAAAACCGAAAACGCCTATAGAGTTGCGCGCACGAAGATGATTAGCCTAAGATATGGCAATCCAGCTCGTGGCTTGAGAATTATTGCAGTAACAGGGACGAACGGGAAAACTACGACCGCTTGTTATATCAATGAGATCTTGAAAGAGGCTGGCTTTAAGACTGCGTTATTTACGACGGCGGTGATTGAAATTGCTGGCAAGGAAAAGATAAACGATTTGAATGCGACGGTGCCGACCGTGGCAAGACTGTTTAGCTTTTTCCAGACGGCTCAGCGTGAAGGTGTGGAATATGTGATTTTAGAGGCAACAAGTCACGCTTTATCGCAACACAAATTTGACGGCGTACCAATTGAGGCGGCGGTGATGACTAATTTGACTCAAGACCATTTGGACTATCATAAAACGATGGAAGCTTACGCAGCAGCTAAGGCTAAATTATTTGAGAAAAAGCCGAAATATATCGTGCTGAATCGCGATGACGAGTGGTTTGAATATTTTGATAAGTTTACGGCTTCTGGCGAGAAAATGACTTACGGAACGAATCCGGAAGCTGAAGCTCACTTGACGCACGTTAAGTTGTATAAAAAGGGAACAGAGGCGAGTTTACTGATTGACCATCAAACTCATTTGGAGTTGGCGACTAATTTGCCTGGCGAATTTAACGTGATGAATATGTCGGCTGCGGTATCGTTGGCATATTTGTTGGGAATAAAATTGGAAGATATCCAAGAGGGCGTAGCGAATTTGGAAGCGATTCCTGGACGATTTGAGCGAGTAGAAAATAAGCTTGGAATTGATATTATTGTGGATTATGCCCACACGCCAGACGCGCTGGAAAAATTGCTAAAAACCACTCATAAAATTACCAAGGGGCGATTAACTTTGGTATTTGGTGCGTGCGGCGATAGAGATAAGACAAAACGACCGATTATGGGCGAGCTGGCGGCTAATTTGGCAGATAGGATTTTCCTAACTGACGAGGAAAGCTATAACGAAAATCCAGATGAAATTCGGGCAATGATTCGTCAGGGAATTGAGCGAACGAAGAAGACTCATAAGATGACGGAAATTGCTGATCGAAAACAGGCGATTTACCAGGCTTTGAGGTCGGCTGTTCGTGGCGATACGGTTCTGATTACGGGTATGGGTCATGAGCAGTACCGAATTGTGAATGGCAAGCGAATTCCGTGGAACGACAAGAAGGTCGTTCAGGAAATTATTTCTGAGATTGAGAAAAAGAGTCGTAAAATTTCGCTTTAATCTGTTTCCAGCTTTGTGATTGGCGAACTAATTTTTCTGTATCGCTTGGGTCGAGTAGTAATTCTTTCACGGCGTCTTCAAGGTAAATGCCGCCCTGCGAGCCTTTGAATAGAATTGTCGTATCTTTAATGTCACTATTTTTCAGGAAATTTCCAGCCTCAAGCGCCGTGTCAAAAGAGATTACTTTACAGCCATTTTTCTCAGCAATTGGTGCGAGGTGTTTCTTAGCCATTTTACCGACGGTGATAAGCAATTCTAATTGGCTTGGGCTGCAAATTTCACCGATTTTTTTATGCTCTAATTCGGATGTTTCGCCCAGTTCATTCATATCGCCCAATACGGCAATTTTATGATTGGCAGAGATGGAATAGAGCGTTTTTAGCGAATTTTCCATGGCAATAGGGCTGGCGTTATAGGTGTCGTCCAGTAATGTGCAGCCGCGTATGCCGCGTAAAATATTCATTCTTCCTGAAACTGGCTTGATCTTTGTTAAAGCCGCCACAACTTCTTCAATAGTCATTCCGCAAGCTAACCCCGCCGCCGCCGCGCCAGTGATTGAACGGATGTTGTGCTTGCCTAATACAGAAATATTGATGTCCTGAGAAATTCCCTCGGAGTGTTTTAGATTGACAATACAACCGGTGTCTGTAGTCTTTTTAATTTCCAGGAAAACATCAGCGGATTCATCGCCGTAACTTATGCGATTTCCAACTATGAGATTATGATATTTTTCATCGATATCGTGAAGGTTGAAGATGGTTTTTTTAGCGACTTGACTAATAGATAGTTCTTCATGAGCTACTGTATCCATATTTTTGAAAAACTCCATATGTTCAGGTGCAACAGAGGTAATTATGGCAATGTCGGGCTGAATATAACGCATAAAAGTAGCCATTTCACCAGGGCAATCAATACCGCATTCTTGAATGATTATATCTGGCGATTCGGGGTTTTTTATGCTGGCGTGTGCCGCGGAGAAGACTTTTAGCCAGGCTAGGGGAGATTTGGCGTTTTTTGGTCCGTCTACACCTAAGATTTCCAGCGGCGCACTTAAGGTTGTGTTCAAATTGCCGCGACTATGGCGCACGGTGAATTTTTCTGATAGAACAGTGGCGGTTGCTGATTTTACGCTAGTTTTACCAACGCTGCCAACTACGACAATTAGTTTGGTGTCAGGATGAGATTTAAGATATTTTTTTACATAAGAACCGAGAATTGTTTCTAAGAGATGTTTGAATAATTGCATGGAGTTATTATAACAGATTGAGGAATAGTAGGGAGAAGGGTTTGAGGT
>CAJPKE010000012.1 GCA_905370345.1 Candidatus Saccharibacteria bacterium UBA6209
CATACGAGGT
The DNA here is from genome assembly GCA_905370345.1 of Candidatus Saccharibacteria bacterium UBA6209. Lineage (GTDB taxonomy): Bacteria > Patescibacteriota > Saccharimonadia > Saccharimonadales > Saccharimonadaceae > Nanosynbacter. The sequence goes on from CAJPKE010000012.1 coordinate 11, forward strand.
TCGCCTTAGTCTCGTGGGCTCGGAGATGTGTTGAAGAGACAGACTCTGCCGGGTCGATGTGCTACAATATCAATATGTTTTTGGTGGGTATCTTTCAGTGGTGGTATGGCAATGGCTTGTTGCAATATATCCGACAAAGTTTTCTGGGAGTTTTACGAACCGCGGATTTTTTCTCAGTCGGACTACTTTTGAAAACCTTATTCAATCCGTTCCGTCAGATTTCAGCCGCTCCGGTTGGTGGCGACTTATCCGTGCAGCTATCTGCGTTTTTTGACAAGATGTTCTCGCGAGTAATTGGCGCGGTGGTGCGCTCTATGGTGGTAATTATTGGAATATTGATGATATTGCTACGATTTTTGTGGATGATTGTAGAAATTATTATGTGGCTGGCGCTGCCGCTGATGCCGTTTATCGGAATTATTTTATGGCAAATGGGAGTTTCTGTATGGAAATAGAGCCGAGATTTAATTACAACAGTTTACGATCTCAGAAAGCGCGATTTTCTGTAAGGTTTGGCAATGCTTGGCATATCGTGGCGATAGCCGTCGGCGTTATGATGGTGCTACTTGGTTTGTGGTCGTTGATTGAACATGGATCTATCGGCTGGCTATTATTTGGTCTGAGTGGTCCAATGATTATGGTGTCGATTTGGTGGGAAAAAGACTTAAAGACTGCAGAAATTAGTAAAAATCCTAAGACAATTGACGATGTGATGGCGGCGGACGTTTTGGGCAAATTGCCGCGCAGACCGACGCCGATTGATATTGCTGAGGCGATTACAGGCACGCGAGCCGAGCAATTTTTGGCAGTGCGGCTGGGTTTGACGCCGAATTTCTTGCGCAATATTTCCGTCGACGATCCGAATCGAACGGAGCAGATTTGGAAAGCAGCAATTGAAATTTGGCAGAGCACGGAAAGTCCGAAGATTACTAGCGCGGTTTTGGCGGCGGCGATAGTAAAGCAATTGCCACAGCACGATTCTTTGCTGGCGAATATGAAGATCGATTTTCATGATATCGAGGAGGCTATTCGATGGTACGAGCGAATAAAGGCGCTGATTGACCAATATAAAGAGAAGCCGTTAAATACGGGCGGAATTGCTAGGGATTGGTCTTTTGGCTATACGCCACTGTTGAGTCGATTTGCTCAGAATATTAGCGTCAGTGTATCTGGCGGTGCGTTTACAACTAAGTTGGCTGCACACGAGGAGGCGCTGGGGCAGATGCTTAAAACGTTTAGTTCTGGCGGGCGGCAGAATATTACGCTGGTTGGTGCTGACGGTGCAGGAAAAAGTACTGTTGTGTCGGCGTTTGCGGAAATGCTGATTGACGGACATCGAGGCGTTCCTAGCTCACTGATGTATCAGCAAGTTTTTATGCTTGATGCGTCGTCGTTGATTAGTGTGGCGTCGGGTCGCGGGGAATTGGAAAATCTAGTCACGATGATTTTGAACGAGGCGTTTCTGTCGAAAAACGTGATTTTATGTCTGGATAATGCGCAATTATTCTTCGAAGAAGGCGTTGGTTCGGTTGATCTTAGTAATGTGTTATTGCCAATTCTGGAGGCAGGCAGACTTAGGACGATTTTAACGATGGACGATCAGCGATTTTTGCAAATCTCCCAGACTAAGCCACAGCTTGCTCACGCTTTGAACACAATTGCAATTCAGCCGTCAAATGAACCCGAAACTATGAAAATTATGCGCGATCAATTGGTTTTATTTGAGGCGCAGCACAAAGTGACATATATGTATCAGGCGCTGGCGGAGGCGTATCGTGTTGGCGATCGTTATGTTCAAGATTTGGTGATGCCAGGTAAGGCGTTGAAAATTTTAGAAGCGGCGGCAAGTTATGCGAGTGGCGGGCTAGTGACCGCGCAATCCGTGGACGACGCGATTGAAAAGACTCTTGGTATAAAAATTTCGGTAGCATCTTTGAGTGACGAAAAGGAAAAATTGTTAAACTTGGAGTCATTAATTCATCAGAGAATGATCAATCAAACGCGAGCCGTGACAGTTGTTTCTGACGCTATTCGCCGCGCGCGCACAGGTGTTAGAAATCAGAATCGACCGATTGGCGCATTCCTATTTCTTGGTCCGACTGGTGTTGGTAAAACGGAGCTTTCGAAAGCTTTGGCGGATGTTTATTTTGGCGGTGAAGGCAATATGATTCGCTTGGATTTGAACGAATTTGTCAGGCCGGATGACGTGGCTAGGTTAATTGCGGATGGAGCGCGAGATCCAGGGAGTTTGACTGCTCAGGTTCAGAAGCGCCCGTTCTCTGTCGTGCTTTTGGATGAAATTGAAAAGGCTCACCCTCAGGTTTTGACGACGCTTTTGCAGCTTTTGGATGAAGGAATACTTCGCGATGAAAACAACCGAGAGATTAGTTTTCGCGATACGATTGTGATTGCGACGTCAAATGCTGGCGCGGATAGAATTCGTGAATATATTGAGCGGGGCTATCAATTGGAACAATTCGAGCAGACATTTATTAACGAGTTGATTAATGCCAATTTATTCCGCCCAGAATTTTTGAACCGTTTTGATGAAATTGTTTTGTTCCGCCCGCTAGGAAAAGAGGAGCTGCTGCAGGTTGTTGATTTGATTTTGGCGGGAGTCAATAAGACTTTGGCGCCGCAAAAAATTCAAGTTGCGGTCGAGGAAGAAGGTAAGAAATTGTTGGTCGAGGCTGGCTATGATCCAAGATTGGGAGCTCGCCCGATGCGCCGCGTCGTCCAGCGTGCGGTCGAGAATACCGTCGCCAAGCAAATGCTGGCGGGAACTGTCGCGCCCGGTTCGACTACAATTATCACTGCTGATCAAATTCGCCAAATTTTAGGTTCACAATCCGCGCAAATATCGCTAGGGACTCAGAATCCGCCATTGAATAGTTAGCTAAGCTGCTCGACTGGTGTTTTTATGGTGTAGTCATAAATAAAACCCGTCATAATGACGAGCTATTTTGGTACACCCGGCAAGATTCGAACTTGCGACCCCTTGGTTCGAAGCCAAGTACTCTAATCCGCTGAGCTACGGGTGCGTATGAAGTTATTATATCATAGATGACGGCCGAGTAAAATGATATACTATATGCATGGACGTTATGACTAATATATCACTGAAACAATACACAACTATGAAATTGGGAGGTGAGACTCGCTATATGGCGACGGCGGATTCTGCTGGTGATGTTGTGTCGCTATATCGTAATGCCCGAAAGGAAAATTTGCCGATTTTTGTGTTGGGCGGTGGCAGTAATGTGATTACGCACGATGAGATTTTTGAAGGAATCGTACTGTTGAATAAGATCAAAGGCTTTGAGGTTATCTCTGAAACTGATGAAACAACTGATGTGAAAATTGGTGCGGGCGAAGTCTGGGACGAGGTTGTCGAGAAGGCTATTGGGCTTGGGCTTCAGGGAGTTGAGGCTATGTCGGGAATTCCTGGAACGGCTGGAGCTGCGCCGGTTCAGAACGTTGGGGCGTACGGTCAAGAAATTGCCGATACGTTGATTAGTCTGGAGGCTTACGATTCAAAAACCGACACAATCGTAACTATTTCTGCCGATGAATGTGACTTTTCTTATCGAAATAGCATTTTTCGCGATAAGGAAAAAGGGCGATATTGCATTCTGAATATTACTTTGCGACTAAATAAATCAGAGCCGAAACCGCCATACTACGCTTCTTTGCAGAAATATATTGATGAAAATGATGTTCGTGAGGTTAACTTGTCGGTGATTCGTGTGGCGGTTCTTAACATTCGTTCGGATAAATTACCAGACCCAGCGGAATTGCCAAGTGCAGGTTCTTTCTTCAAAAATGCGCTGGTTGAAAAATGGAAATTGGAAGAATTGCAAAAAGAATATAGCGACATTCCAAATTATGCAATGTCTGACGGAAGATATAAAATCCCGACAGGTTGGTTGATAGATAAGGCTGGCTTAAGGGGTTATCGCAGTCACGGCATGCGGGTTTACGAAAAGAACGCGTTGGTGCTTGTGAATGATTCGGCAACGGGATATGATGACTTGGCGGCGATTCGTGAGGAAATTGTGCAAATTGTCTTTGACAAGTTTGGTATAAAAATTGAGCAAGAGCCGCTAGAACTTTCCCGATAATAAGCATATGCTTTTTTGTGGATTTGCGCTACAATATTGATATGAATCGTGGGACGGGTGGCTATACGATAGTTGAAGTGGCAGTAGTTATTGTGGTTGTGGCGATTTTGGCTAGTATAGCCTTTGTTGGTGGCGGAAGATTTTTGAACTTAACCAAAGATCAGGAGCAAAAAGCCGATGTATCTGAGTTGTCTTTGAGGTTGGAACGATATTACAAATATAAAAACGTAAGCTCTATTGGACACGAGTATCCTTCTTGTGCTGATTTAATTAGGAATTTTTCGTCAATTGTAGGAGGCGATTCTCTGAAAAAGGAGATGATCAAGTGTAATCGTAGTGATTGGTCTGGCGGTAGTAACGGCGAATTGTTATACGAGGCGGCAAATATAGACGATGGAGATTGCACGAAGCCGACTTCTGGCCCTATAACTGACGTGGCGGCGGCAACTTGTGCGAAATATAACATTATATATAAGGAATTTTCGACGGGGTCGGAAAAAAGGGTGAATAGTATATGGCGCGACTAGTGGGAAAAAGCGATGGATTTACTATTGTCGAAGTTGCGGTAACTTTGGTTGTAATTGGTATTTTTCTGATTGTTATTTTAAGCATGCAAGCACAAGTCAGTCAAATATCAGTCATGAATGCTCAGCACAACAAGGCAAGTCTTCTGGCATATAATAATATGCGTCGTTACGCGAATGATTCCGCCCCGTCGTGGTTTAAGTGTAATACGGCGTCGTCGAATACTAGGTATGAAGTTACAAGAACTACTGGTAATGTCGATGGGCTGCCTGGGGTGGTCAGTCAACAAGTATATGCATCAGCGCCATACGGATGTAAGAATGGAACAATTAGCTTGGGGATGCCGATTAAAGTGGAGTCTATCGTAGAATATGGACTGCCAATCTCTGGCGTGGGTAGCGGAAAGAAGGTGGTACATGCGACGTATGTGGCGTTCTAATGAGAATGGTTTTACTGTAGTAGAACTAGCCCTGGTGATGGTTATCATTGCAATGGTTGTCGGCGTATTTAGCCAGATGTTAATTTCAGCAAACCAAAGCGCGTCTATCAGCAAGGCGAAGGTTGAGATTAGTCGAAATATGCACAATTCCATGGATGCAATTGAAACTGACGTACGTCAAGCTTCGCGCTTTAAGGTGAGTAGTTATGATGGAGAGGATACGTTTGCTACCGATAAAAATTTCCCTAGTGCGACGCCCAGGGAATGGGGATATAGAAGTAATCCATATTCAAGTAGCGCCATCACTGATCCCGAAAAGAACTCACTTATACTACTCCAATATGCTACAAATATGGGCAGAGGTGCTGATTCTAGGGAGATTGTGTATCTAAGAACTCCAAAGTTTGACTGTAATGTAAATAAGACTCAGCAACCGAAGTATAAAAAAATAGTCATATATTTTTTGAAGAATGGCGAGTTGCATCGACGGACTATCTATAATGATTTGGTTGATTTCTCCAGTTATCCTCCAGCACCATATTCAGGGTCTGCCGCGGGTTACTTTTGTATGAATGTTACGGATGCTGATAAGTTTAAAGATCGAGCTATGAAGCTTCGTGAAGATTCGATTTTGGCAACTGGAGTTTCGGAATTTAAGATTAATTACTATGACGGAAAAACGCTGATAAGCAAAAATAGTGACGCTCCAGATAGCGATAATAAAGCTCTTGATGGCGCGGATAATGTAGAGGTTACTTTAACAATACAATCGCCAAGTAAACAAGTTTCCGATTCTCAAACATTAATGATACGAAAGATAAATAACTTATGATTCGACAAAAAAACGGCTATTCTTTGGTGTTAATTGTGCTTATGAGTACTTTCATATTGGCGCTTTTGGCTGGTGCTATGAGGGTTGTGACTCAATCATATATTTACTCTCAGGAAGAGTATTATTATAAGTTGGCCCAAGAGGCTGGTGAGGCAGGTACGGCGTACGCTAACGCTTGCTTGGATTCTAATGGAGCTGAGCAATCATGGGGTTCGGTTCCTGGTGGAATTGGTCCGCTTCGCCCGGAAACCAATTGCAAGGGGGCTGTAGCTTTTCCTGGTAATAGATATGTATTTGAGAATAGCAAGTTAAGAACGACTTTTGAAGTTGGCAATTTGGAAGCGTCAACTAAAAGTGCAGCCTTGTCGGCCGCTACCGCTCAAATTTCGTCAACGGGTCGCGTTGAAATAACAAATGGTAGTGGCACAGTCTTAAAAACTTATACTGCTGTTGTAAAAAAATCAGTTACTTGGCCAGCTGATATTGACGCAACGCGCACAGTAAGCGGCACTTATCGTACGTGCGCTATATTGTCGAATAATGTTTGGTGTTGGGGCAATAATGACAAGTATGAAAGTAATGAATATACTATGGGTCAATTGGGTGACGGAACTACTGTTAGTTCTAATGTCCCCGTGAAAGTGCGTTCTGTGGGTGATATGAGAAATGGGAAAATTATTGATATATTTGCGGCACAATTTCATAGCTGTGTATTGACTGAATTTAGTTCTGTCAGGAAGATATATTGTTGGGGTAATAATAAATTTGGACAACTAGGTAATGGAGATTTTGGCGACGGCAAATATTCTAGTGTTCCAGTCGAGGTTAAACCGCCTACTGGCGCGCTAGCTGCAGATTTTGCTGGAAATAATATCAGTGCAATTGGAGGAACCGGCGATGTTTCGTGTGCCATTGCTGCAGGAAAGGTGTATTGTTGGGGTAGTAATAATATAGGTCAATTGGGTTACGGGAGCCCCGGCAGTCCTAAGTCCAGCGCAACGCCAGTGCGTATTAATTCGGGCGGCTACAACAGGCTTCCTAATAATTATTATGCTACTAAGTTATCAACTGGCGGATCTCGTTCAGAAACTATGTGCGTTATAACCACCGAAAAAAGAGCTTACTGTTGGGGGCAGGCTAGGTTTGGGCAGTTGGGTATTGGTGTGCCGCATTATAGCGGCTATGGTAATGCTACCAGAGTTAAGGACTTGGAGGATGTGACTGATATATCTCAAGATGGATACACTTGGTCGGGCTCTCCTGATTATGTAACTCACACCTGCGCTATTGCTGCGGGTAGAGTGTACTGCTGGGGCGGCGCTGGGCGCGGACAGGCTGGATCTCCGGGGAGTGGCACTCCTAAAAAGCATATTGAGCCGAGGTTAGTTGGTGGTTTGCCTGGGGTGGCGCTGCAGGTTGAGGTTGGTATTGCTCATTCTTGCGCCTTGGTAAACGATGCTGGTACTAAGAAAGTCTATTGTTGGGGCGATAACAGATTGGGTCAACTTGGAGCAAATAGGACGGACATTCAATATTCATTTACTCCTCAGCCAGTTAATGTTGGTCCAAATGGACTTCCTGCTTCAGAGCGTGTAGTGAGTTTGTCTGCTGGGGCAAACCGTGGCTGTGCAATTATGTCGGACAAGCGCTCTTACTGTTGGGGATTGAATGATAATGGACAGATTGGTGACGGAACTTCAGGTAGTGAAAATAATAGGTTCAGCCCAACGGAATCTTTATTCTTGCGTCCAGTGCAGAGTAGATATATATATTAAAAACGCTTGCGCTTTTAAAAACGTTGTAGTATTATCAAGTTACAAATCAAACTAACAATTTAGGGGGCACATTATCGTGACTACAAAGAATATCAAAAATCAAGGTTTTACACTAGTTGAGCTTTTGATCGTTATCGTGATCATCGCAATTTTGACAGTTGTTTCTTTGGTTGCATACAACGGTTTGCAGAACCAGGCAAAGACATCTGCTGCCAAATCCGCTGCTGACGCTGTTGCTAAGAAAGCTGAGCTATACAATACAGCTAATAGTAAATATCCAGAAAAGCTGTCGGATTTGACAGATAAAACAGTCGGCACTTCTTCTGAATCACAGACTGGCCAGCCATACTACTTGGATGCAAGTACTGTAAACTCTGGCAGCGTAGATAGTGCTCCTAAAGAGGCTAATACTATTGAGTATAAGCCATGTGGTGATACAGGCAACCGTACGGGTGCGGACGTTAGTTACTTTAACTTCTCCAAGAACATAAAAGAAAAGCGACAGATTGGTACCTGTCCTACTCCTGCTCCGTAATTCGGTATAGGTAATAAAAAACTCTGGCTTAATGTCAGAGTTTTTTTATGTGCGGGTTTACATTAAATATCGCGTAGAGTATGGCAGAATTCTACGACTTCTTTACGGAGTTCAGCCAACTCGTCGTCATTGTCGCGATTATCTATTGACCGCCTCATCCATTCCGCGATTTTTTCCATGTCGTCTTCTTTGGCGCCTCGTGTCGTGACGGCTGGCGTGCCTAGGCGAATACCGCTTGGTCTGAATCTTGGTAGGGGGTCATCTGGAATCGCATTAGCATTCAGTGTCAGACCAATTTTATCCATGGCGATTTCCGCTTCCTTGCCATCAATGCCAAAACTGTTGTGAATATCTGCCAGAATTAAATGGTTGCTGGTGTCGCCAGTTACTAATTTAAAACCGCGCTTTTGTAATTCTTCCGCCAGCCTTTTTGCATTTTTAACGATTTGCTCGGCGTAATCTTTGAACTCTGGCTGTAAAGCTTCACCAAATGCTACGGCTTTTGCAGCGATGGTGTGCATGTGCGGTCCGCCTTGCGTGCCAGGGAATACCGCTCGATCAATCAACGTAGGTAAATTTTCGAGAGTTTTCTCTGGTTTTTTCAGTGGATTGCCAACTATTCCTCGACTAAGAATCAGTCCGCCTCGTGGTCCACGCAGAGTTTTATGAGTTGTTGTGGTAATTACATGAAAGCCATAGTCGAACGGGTTTTTGGCAACACCACTAACGATTAGTCCCGCAATGTGGCTCATATCCGCCATTAGCATAGCGCCGACTTCATTGCCAATTTCAGCAAATTTTTCGTAATCTAGCTCTCGTGGATATGCCGAAAATCCCGCCAAAATGATCTTTGGTTTGTGCTTTAGGGCCAATTGACGAATTTCTTCATAATCAATTTCGCCAGTTTCAATGTTTTTTATGCCGTAGCGAATGAAGTTGTACTCTCTGGCGCTACGAGTAACTGGAGCGCCGTGTGTAAGATGTCCGCCGTGAGCTAAATCCATAGCCAGAATAGTGTCACCAGGCTCGCACCAAGCGTAATAAACCGCCTCATTAGCTTGCGCTCCAGAGTGTGGCTGGACGTTAGCGTGATCTGCTTTGAAAAGTTTCTTAGCGCGGTCAATTGCCAGCTGCTCGACTTGATCAGTGTTTTCTTGTCCGCCGTAATAACGTCGACCAGGGTAGCCTTCTGAATATTTATTAGTGAAAACGCTACCGAGCGCCTGAAGCACATCTGATGAAACGTAATTCTCACTAGGAATTAGCTCCAGTCCGTCCGTTTGGCGCTTTTTTTCTGCTTTTATAAGTTCTTCAATTTGCTTGTCTTTCATGACTAAACCTCCGTTAATACTTATTATATCATTGCTTATATATATCATTAGTGATATAATTTACGCATGATAAAAGACAAGTATCTTCAAAAAATCGGCAATCTAATCGCTGAAAATCGTCAAAAACAGGGACTAACTCAGACTCAGTTGGCTGAAGCGATTGGCACGTCGCAAAGCGCTATTAATCGCATTGAAAACGGGGGTCAGAATATTAGTATTGATATGATTGCTCGAATTAGCGAGGTGCTTAATAACAATATCGTGACCGTAAATCATTCTGGAAAAATGAATTTTAAGGTAACTGGTGGCAAAAAATTGTCTGGTGAGATACAAGTTAAGACTAGTAAAAACGCCGCAGTGGGACTTCTCTGTGCGAGTTTGTTGAATAAGGGGAAAACGACGCTTAGGAAAGTGGCGCGAATTGAAGAGGTTAACCGAATTATCGAGGTTCTGAACTCGATTGGCGTTAAAACTCGCTGGTTGGACGGTAGTGATCTTGAGATCGTGCCGCCAGCGCGCTTGAGGCTTGAAGATATGGATATTGCTGCGGCGAAGAGAACTAGGACGGTAATTATGTTCCTTGGCCCGCTACTGCATCAATATGACGATTTCAAATTGCCGTTTGCTGGTGGCTGTAATTTGGGGAAGCGCACGGTTGAGCCGCACCTTAGTGGTTTGAGACATTTTGGAATGAATGTCACGGCGGAGACTGATTATTATCACGCAAAAACTGATGTCAATTCTGGTGATCGAACGATTTTATTGACGGAGCGTGGCGATACGGTGACGGAAAATATAATTATGGCTGCAGCGTTGTCACCAAACACTACCATCATCCGCAACGCTAGCCCAAACTACATGGTTCAAGACGTCTGCTTCTTCTTGAAGAAGTTGGGCGTGAAAATTGAGGGAATTGGTACGACAACCTTGAAAATCACGGGTCGTAAACGAATTAGTAAAAATCTGGACTATTATCCGAGCGAAGATCCGATTGAAGCGATGAGTTTTATTGCGGCGGCTGCAGTGACGGATTCGGAAATTACTGTTCGTCGTGCACCGATTGAATTCTTGGAGATTGAATTAGCGACATTGGCGGAAATGGGTCTTAAATTTGAACTCAGCAAGGAGTATTTTGCTAATAATGGGCAGACTCGTTTGGTTGATATTAAATTGCAGCGCTCCAAACTCCAGGCAGCAAAGGATAAACTTCACGCCTTGCCGTTTCCTGGAATTAATATGGACAATTTGCCATTCTTGGGACTTATCGCGACGGTGGCGGAGGGGCGTACGTTGGTTCACGACTGGAGCTACGAAAACCGAGCAATTTACTTTACAGAGCTCAGTAAACTAAATGCACAAATTGAGCTGGTTGATCCACACCGTGTTTATATCACTGGTCCAACAAGATGGAAGCCGGCCGACGTTGTTGCTCCGCCAGCGCTTCGTCCGTCCGTTGTGATACTTTTGGCAATGCTTGCTGCTCCGGGTGTATCGATTCTTCGCGACGTATATTCGATTAATCGCGGATACGAGGAATTGGCGGCGCGCTTAAATTCGCTAGGTGCTGAGATTGAAGTGATTATTGAATAGGAATTCGCTTGATCTGTGGTTCTTTTTTAGGCTGGATTTGCGGTTTTGGAAAAATAAATTTGAGATAATCTTTCATCATTCGAGCGCCAGAGATAATTGGCAAATAGTTGCTTAATTGGTGGCGAACATGTTTTTCCAATAATTGATCATTTTTCAAAATAGCGGCAGCTTTATGCATGTTGACGTATAGAGATGAAACTTCGGCTTCGTAGTTTCTCCCGGTAACCTCCAGGCAGGCGATTGGCTGAACGTCGGCAACACCGCCGTCGCTAGTGGAGATGAGGAGTTTCAAATTGGCGATGTCTTTCTCCCACGAAGTGCCGCACGCTTCTAATCCGACAATAGGAATATTTATCGAGGCATCTGAGCCGATTGCTAACGCTCGCCCCAACTCTTCATCGTAATCTTGTATGTAATGAACACGCTCCTTGAGGACTGGATCGTTATCAATCAATTTTAATACTTCGAGCAATTTCTGATACATCGTCACGTCGCCTTGGTGAACTTTTCCTGTCAGAATATAATGCGCGTTGTGGCTAATGAGAATTTGGCGCAATGAATCTGGGTTTTCAAACGGCATATAAGGTCGTTTGTAATTGGCGAATCTTCGCTTGAAGTCGAATAATATTGCATTTTCTGGGATTTGTATGGATTTTCCGTACTGGTCTTGGCGACTCAATAGGACTTGATTCAATTCTTTTCGACCGAGTTTTTTCAAATATCTCAAATCCGCGCTACTCAGCGAGCCTAATTTTTCAGAAAAATCATTTGTGGGCAGCCCAAATTTATCGATAATGCCGTGATCGCGATATGTTTGCAGCGTTTCAGGTAGCACCCACGTTTCAAGATCTATCCCATTAGTAATGGCTTGAAATTTAACTTTGTCGTTGTTGCGATCGCGGAAATTTGCTACACGGGCGTGTAATTTACTAACGCCATTCTTCGCTTCAGTAAGTTCAATTGCCAAAAGATTCGGTCTCAGTCTGTCATTACGGAATTGTTCCATTAGCCAGCAACGTACGGCGTTGCTCTTTATATTTGGCAGAACTAATTTTTCAAATTGCGAACGATGAAATTCCGGTTCGGCGGCTTGAAGAAGCGTGTGGTTTGTGTAAAGTGTGTGCTTGCGAACGTAAACGATGGCTTCGTATAAATTCATTCCGTTAGCGCACAGCTCGTCTAGTCGTGCCAATGCGGCAAAAATCGTTGCGGTCTCATTAAGTTGAATAACAGCCGGCTTAATACCGAGGAGTTTTAATGCTTTATAACCACCAAATCCCAGCGCTACTTCTTGGTATAGTCTATGATCGCCAGATCCGTCGCCTTCGTACAATTGCCCAAAGTTCGGTTCTGAAATTGTAACAAATTGCGTTGAGCCGAGTGTCTTCTTGAAAATGCTTAAGCTTGCATCTGGGAATCCGTTTGAACTTACGAAAACTTCGTCAATATATTCAAATCCGTAATCTTGAGGTGAAACGGATTCTGAAAACTCTTCTTGCGCGAGGTCGGTGATTTTCTGGTGTGATTCGCTACGATAAAACGGCGTTACCACTACGAATGGAACTTCTAGTTTTTCAGCTACACGTCGCGTGTCCGCTGCTAAAACTCCAAGTCCGCCGCCGCCTTTAATGCCGTTGGACTTATCATAAATTTCCATCGTCCAATAGACATATGGTCGGTTTTCAGACAATTGATGCGTTAAGCTGCTTCGTTCAATTACATCATAAAACTCGGACGCATCTTCAATATCATGCGGCTGGTATTTTGGCTTTTCTGTATAAATATATGGATCCATCGATGCCCTTTATGGATTGAAATTGTCAAACTTGGTGCGGGTGGGGAGAATCGAACTCCCATCTCAAGTTTGGAAAACTTGCATACTAACCGCTGTACTACACCCGCAAGCTTTTACTATTGTAGCAGAAAGATGTTATAATGTGAATACGCCCTGATAGCTCAGTTGGATAGAGCAGAGGACTTCTAAGCCTAAGGTCGTAGGTTCGAATCCTACTCGGGGCGCCATTTCATATAACTAATGGGGGATATATGGATGCGAACAAAAAGCCGCAAATGACGCGGGAAATGATGATTAGATTATCTGGCTCCTTAAGAAGATCAATTGATGGTTTTAAAGCGTATGGAGATACGGGCAGAATGCTAACCGCTAATCGTGGTGTGAATTCGGAGCGCCGATATATTAAAGGATACGGATCTTCGATATCTGCCAATAATTATGACAATCGAAGACGATTTGGTGCGGAAATAAGTGTAGCGTCTCGGTCGAGGGGTGCCAACAACAATCCTGATGATGCTGGTCTGTCTGGCGGGAATCGACGAGTCAATGGTCTACAAAATAACAGTGTTCCGTCAGGTGCGAATAACTCTCGTCAATCGTTTAACGCTAATCGAACTACTTTTCATGAACCACCTTCTCGCGGATATAATCCGTTTGGATAAATAAAAATCCTCACTTCGTGTGAGGTTATTTTTTGGAGGGCCAGGAGGGGCTCGAACCCTCGACACCCTGCTTAAGAGGCAGGTGCTCTAACCAGCTGAGCTACTGGCCCACAATTTCATTATACAACAATTAATAAAAATGTCTACCGTTTTATTGAAAATAATTTATCGGTGTGAATAAATTGTCGTAAAACTTGGGGCGAATGATGGGGTTCGAACCCACGGCCTCCGGAGCCACAATCCAGCGCTCTAACCAAACTGAGCTACATCCGCCATGATCCAAGCTTTTCAAATTATAGCACACACTATATCTGTACTCAAGATGGTAAAATTGCTATACTTAATGACAATGAGAGAACTAAATGGCTCAGAACTAGCTGGATTTATCAAGGAGCGCCAGGCAAAACAGGTGCGAGCTTTAAGGCAGGCTTGGCATATTAATCCTCGTTTGGCAATTGTTACTGATGTCGAAAATCCAGTCATTGAAACGTACATGCGTTTGAAACAGAGGTATGGCGCTGATATTTTGATTGATGTGGAGATTCATCGAGTCTCTGCGGGCGGTGCTTTGGAGGTGATTCAAGAATTGAACAATCGAGACGACGTTCAAGGAATAATTCTGCAATTGCCGATTAGTAATTCTGATCAGACTGAGGAGCTACTCGAGAGTATTCGAGAAGATAAAGACGTTGACGGTCTGCGTAAAAAGGCGATTTTTCAGGCGGCTACACCAACGGCTATTAGCTGGCTGCTGGCTGGATATGGCGTTGACTTGAAAAATAAAAAAGTTGCAATTGTTGGGCGAGGCCGTTTGGTTGGTGCGCCTCTTGAGAAAATGTGGCTGAAGTCTGGCGTTGATGTGGCGGTTTTTGAAAAAGGTGACGATTTATCTCAATTGATAAATTACGATATTATCGTGTCGGCAACTGGAGTTCCGGGGCTGATTAAAAGCCAAATGATTAAGACTAAGACGGTCGTTGTTGACGCGGGAACTGCTTCGGAAAATGGAAAAATTGTTGGCGACGTATCTGAAGAAGTGCGTCAGCGTAATGATGTAATTATTACACCAAAAAAAGGCGGAGTTGGTCCATTAACGGTTTCTGCGCTGTTTGATAATGTAATTACGGCTTGTCTAAAAATTGCGAATCAATCAAAAAATTAAGCAGCTTTTATGGCGGTTTTGACCTGCTCGACAACTTGGCGCGGCGTGAGGTTCGCTTTTACGATGTAGCTATGAATTCCTAATTTCTTCAAATCGTGCGGAGCTTCTTCTTCGCCGAGATTAGTGAGGACGATAACGGGAATAGTTTTTCCCCAATCTTTAGACCTAATTCGCTTCAAAGCCTCCGCACCGTCCATTTCCGGCATTTGTAAATCTAGCAAAATAATGTCTGGCTGAAACTTTTCGACTACTTCTATGCCGATTTGTCCGTTGGCGGCCAAGCGAACGTCAAACCCGTCCGACTCGAACTTCATTCGGTACATCTGGCTGATGGTTGGGTCGTCTTCAATGATAGCGATTTTTATCATGCTTTAAGTATATCACATAAATTATGTTATAATTTTTGGCATGGAAAAATTTAGAGGCGAACAGTATATTGCAGAAGCAGGTGATTTTCTTAATGGAGTTGATCATGAAGCTAATGAAAAATTAAGTAAGGAAATTGCGGATCTTAGAAGTGAGGGATGTAAGGTTAAGGTCGGGGAAAAGACCGATCCTGCATATAATAATCCAGATAAAATTCAGGACATATACAACTATCTGGAGCAAGGTGGAGAGAAATTAAAGGATGCCCGTGAAGATATTATTCATATAAATTTGGCAACGGTAGCACTTGCGAGTGTCCTGGAAAAGATTCCTTTTGTAAGAGAAAATAAATGGGGTAATGATATAGATTCATATCTGGAGATTTTTCGTGATAAGTTATTGTATGGCAAGGATCAGACTGATTCGCGGCCGTGGCATAATCAGCGAGGGTCTGCTTTGACATTTTTGACAATTTCTGAAGCTGAGGATTTGAGTGTTTTTGATGAAACTGGCGAAATATTGTCAGAAGGTAAATATCCAACTATGAGTGGTCCGCTGGATGAGCCGGTATTTGATGAGAAGATTAATGGCTTGCCGCTGACAGAAGTTATGATTCAAGATAAAATCAACAATGGTGTGGATAAAGCGACGGCTATTGAAGAAGTAGAGAAGAGAATTAGTGAAGTCAGAGAGTTTATCCAGGCGCCGGTGACGGAGAAGTTTTCTAACGTCATTCGGCATTGTGCGGATTCGCTTGGTATTCGTGAGCGAGTGGAAACAGTGAACGGTCTATCGATTGATCATTTGAAGAAAGTGGCAGAAAAAGAGAATCGTTCGATTGACGATATGCTGGTGATGAGTTTTGGTTGCGGAACGGGATTGGCGACTTTGAAGATGCTGAAAAAACTTAAGGACGAAACGGGTGAGGCGCCAACGGTTATTCTGCTGGATCAAGATCCGTTGTCTTTAGCAGCGGCGCAGAGCTTGGCTAAGAAATGGAATTTGGAAGATAAGATTGAAGTTCATTGCGAGCGATTATTCAGTAAGCTTGGCAAACCTTTGAGTTTGGAGGGAGTTTTGGGCAATCGTAAGCTGGATATTGCGGAAGATTCTGGCTTGCGAGAATATTTGCCGGATGGCGTTTATAAGCAATTGACACGAGAATCGCTGAAGTTCTTGCGAACTGGCGGGTTGATGATCACTGGCAACATGAACGTAAATCGCCCACAAAAAGAATTTTTGCATGGACTAATGGGGTGGGTTCCAAAGGTTAGGATGCGTTCAATTAAAGAAGGCTTTAAGTTGCTCCAAAAATCTGGCATACCAAAAGAATCTATTGAAGCTACAGTTACCGCGAGCGGCGTTTACACAGTTTTTGCGATTGAAACGTAGAATAAAATGCTATAATAAGCATTAGTATGATGATACGAGCGTTAGTGCTAGGATTGGTTGCGTTGATGGCGCTAATTTTGGGCGTGCTTGTACTTAAAAAATCGAAGCATCGTCATGATGCAAAGTATTGGTTTTTTCTGGTTTGTTTATGTTTGGCTGTGTGGTCGGCTGGACTTGAAGTGTTTTCTCTGACGGACAAGGAAGTAACATTGGACACTGCGTCCAGGTGGTTTTATGTAGCTTCGACTGTTTTTTGTCCTGCGTTGGCTATTTTTACTACGAAATCGTTTCTTCCATCGACAAAATCAACGAAGAGCTTTATCTGCGCATCTAGTATATTGATAACGATTTTTTCGCTATATATTATTTTGGTTCCTGAGTTTATTATCAATACATCAGAAATCGTCACGCCTGTAGATTTTTCTCGAATTCCGATTCATGCAGCCAATTATGTTATTTTTGCAACTTTTTTCTCGGTATTCTTCTTAATTTCTATGTGTTTTGGTTATATAGCGTGGCGCAAATCGGATCCTGTTCGACGCAAGCAAGTCGCGATTTACATGATTGGTCTGTTGATATGTAGCATTCCTGGCTTTGTAGTGGATTTGTTTCTTCCGGCGCTTGGTGATTATCGATATATATGGATTGGTCCAATTGCTACGATTATTTTCTTATTTGCAATTATGTATAGCATCGTCAGGTACCGATTGATGGACGTAAAAATGGCGGTGGCTCGAAGCGTTTCGTATATGTTGCTATTAATCGCACTAGCTGTCGTTTACGTGATTTCTGCATATGTCATTTCAATTTTGGTTTTCCAACGCAGTCTGACGGTTGATAGTCACGTAAATCTCATGAATATGATTTTGACTATGGTTTTGGCGGTCGTATATCAACCAGTGAAGAAAATCTTTGATAAATTTACTGATAGGGTTTTTTACTACGGAGAATATGATGCTGATACGTTTACGCGTGAAATTAGTAAAATATTAACCTATACGGCGGATCTGCAATTACTAACTCGACGTGTTGGCAATTATATAGCGACTTCTCTTAAGGCGGAAAAAGTGGCGTTTTGTATTCCGGAAAAAGGAATATACGGTCGAGCGGGTCGGCGACGAATATCTGTTGTCGAGGAAGATGTTCACAAGATTATGGATTACTATTATAAGAATTGTAGTTTTCCGGAAGTTATTTTGGCAAATCAAGTAAAAGACCCAGAACTGAAGAAGCTTTTGGATATTCATCGCACGAAAATTGTTATGCCGCTACTGCATCAAAATCAAGAAACGGGAATTCTATTTCTGGGCGAGCATAAAAGTTTGGGATATAGTTCTCGCGATATTGAAATGCTGGAATCGATTGCTGGGGAACTGGCGGTGTCGATTCGAAATTCTTTGTCATTGGAAGAAATTAATGAGTTGAATAAAAGTTTGCAGCGTAAAATTGACGAGGCGACGAAAGAATTGAGGTTTAGTAATCGACAGCTTCAGCGACTGGACGAGGCGAAGAACGAATTTATTTCTATGGCTTCACATCAATTAAGAACGCCGTTGACTAGTATTAAAGGCTATCTGGATATGGTGCTGGAGGGCGATTTGGGGAAGATTACGCCAACGCAGCGCGCAGTTCTTAGAGAGGCGTTTTCTTCGAGTGAGCGTATGGTGAGGCTAATAAACGACTTTCTCAATGTTTCTAGGCTTCAGACTGGTAAATTTAACATTGATAAGCAGAAGACAGACGTTGCTCAAATTCTTCGGGATGAAGTTGCTTTGCTTAAGGTTGTGGCTGATCAGAGGTCTGTCGAAATGGATCTAAAGATTGATCAAAAAGTTCCGTTGATTACGGCCGACTCTGAGAAGATTCGTCAAGTTATGCTGAATATGATCGACAACGCTATTTACTATTCAAATCCACATAAAAAGGTAATAATTTCTCTGAAAAATAGTAATGGTGCGATTGAATTTACAGTGAAAGATTCGGGAATTGGCGTACCAAAATCAGAGCAAGCAAATCTGTTTGGCAAATTCTTCCGCGGCACAAATGCCAGAAAAAAGCGACCAGACGGCACTGGCGTTGGCCTGTTTTTGGCGAGGAAAGTTATCTTGTCGCACGACGGCGAAATGATCTTTGAGTCAGAAGAAGGAAAAGGTAGTACTTTTGGGTTTAAGTTGCCAGTTCGTTAACGAAATAAACTCAGTATTCCAGAAATAACGATAATTAAGGCAATTACAACGAGTCCCGCCATGCCAATGGTGCGAATGAGTTTTTTTCGATCAAAAAACCATTGAGATAATTTGGAGCGATTCGTTGCTGTAATCCTTGTTACCTTTGGTCGCCGAGATGTCGCGTCCACTCCAGAATATTTTTTATTGCGCTTTTTCTTCTGCTTTGTCATGGAAATATTATACATTAATGGATAACGGCGGAGAAGTGGCTGATTTGCTATAGACAATTCGACAATAATTTGTTATGATATCTGAAGTCGTGGCCTTATCGTCTAACGGTTAGGACACCAGGTTTTCATCCTGGCAATCCGGGTTCGATTCCCGGTAAGGTCACCATCAAAGGAATTATTATCCATCTGGACACGAAACAGCTCGTTTACATCTGGTAGCGGGCTGTTTTTGTGAGTTCCAAACTTTATTTCATCGTAAGTTGGAATTTTATTGAAGATGGCATCGAAAAAGGCGGCTTTTCGCAGTGTATTACAGAGGTCAAGTAGTAGTTCGAGCAGGTGTTTCAAGATATATTTGGCGTAGTGTTGACAATTAAAATACTACCACACCTGGCCAGACTCACATATAGTCTGAGTGCTTAGCTCTAATCTTAAGATCTAACATGTGGTAAAGTAAGTGTATTATGTATGCTAGAGATATTGATATACCGTTTTACGATATAACTAAAAAACTTCGTCTCATAAAACCCGATCCAAAATATGCTCCTGTAACTATACAATGGATTAGCAAAGATGAAGTTACGAAGTATCTTGGAGCTGATTTTTCAAAAATGACAGTAGAAGACGAAGTTAAGCACCTCGAAAATATGGTTGATGACGATGACCGTTATAGTTGGATGATTGAGTTAGACGGTGAAATAGTTGGAAATATAGAGATTAATGAAATCAAAGATCTTAGTCAAAAATACGGTGTAAAGACTGGTGCGTTCTGTACATTGATTGGGGACCCTAGTAATTGGGGGCAGGGTCTTGGTAGCTCCGCAAAGAAAGCTGCATCAAATTGGGCATTTTCCGAAGGAGGATTCGAGATGATTGAGGCAAAGGCATATGTACAGAACATCCGAAGTTGGAGTGCTCTTGAAAAGCTAGGATATCATTACGAAGGGATTGAAAGAGGTGATGTAAATGGCGCTCCGGTAGAGTGGAAGGTGTATACTCTCAAAAAGAAGGACTGGGAAGAACTTAACTGGTCGTTGAAATAGGCCTATGTTTAAGCGCGCAGATCGGCCTTATCTTGTTGACGGTGACTTACTATGGAAAGACTGAAGCTGTTTTTCTGCCAAAAATACTATCATGATTCACCACATGAGCTATGGCTGGAGGATCGGGACATTGGCAATATAGAATCTTCAAGTGACGTAGATAAATATATAAAGAGGAGGTGGAGTGAACATAACTAATGAGCAATATCTGATATTAAATGCTGTGTTTTATGGCTATGCCAGAAGTATTTTGGACGTACATTTGTCAAAATATCTTCAAACTCTCTTTTCCATTAGAAGGTTAGGCGTTATATAACAAGGTCTTCTTGTATATAAGTTATGCTTAAACTAGAATAAGAATATCTAGCAAATAACCGGAGGGGGCGATGGTAAAAAAAGTCAGTAAGACGAAGAGATGTAAGGTGGATAAATTATTGATGGTCTTCTGTAGTCTGGTTATATTGATTGTTGTTATAGCGATTGTCTTACATGTCAAAAATGAAAATAAAATATCTAATGCTCAGAATGGGATGTCTGAGTATCTGAAAAATAAATATAAAGAAGACTTTAAGGTCAAAAGACCCGAGCATAAACACGGAGGTTTTGGGGTCAACGGTATATGGATGTCGCAAGCATACCTAGTATCAAACCCAAAACTAAAATTTGATATCGATTGCAGCTATTTGAATCCCTCTGACTGTAGCGACCAATACATCGCTGCCATCTGGTCAGTCCAAGCCAGCAAGGAGCTAGAAGCTATAGTAAAAGAAGTTAATGCCAGTAGCGGCAATGGCTATAAAGCGGATAGTGCACGGGCAGAGATTATTCTATCTGGAGATTTGGTAGACTCTGTAAATAAACAATCTAAATATGAAGATAATAAAACAAAAGACGAAGGCTTCCTTTATAGATTAATAATAGACGCTCCAAACGACAGCCGAAAGGCTTCTTACATATTTAAAATTGTAGAGAAGCTGCGAGAAGAGGGCGTATATAAGGTAGATATAGATGTAAACAGGAATGATAATTCGAAAATAAGATGCGAAATATTTTTTAATAAAAATAAATTGGGCAGTAAAGATAATATAGAAGAATGTATCGTTAAGACTGGGAGGGAGTAAAATGACATTAGATACAAGAGCCTATCTAAATTTAAGCGCGTTGGCGTATATAGATTTTAATAAATCCCTTACAGGTTTAACTATTAAGGATCTTATCGAGCGTAAGGCTGTTTCAGAAAAAGACCTTAATAGTCCAGAACTCTCTGCTCTCCAAAATTCTTCTAATTCTCTCCGCTCCTGGAAACTTATAGCCCAGTCCCCGTCTAGTGTCAGTGAGGTAAAAGTTTAGCATAGAAATAAATTATAAAATTATCAGTCCGTTGCATCGTGCTTATTCTTAAGGTAAAATGATAAATAACTAAGCAATAGAGGGCTATGTTGTATGGCGAATAGTAAGAGCAAAAGAACGAGCAAATCGCATGTAAATAATAAAAAAATCTGGCAAGCTATCTTGATTATTCTGTCGTCAAT
Organism: Candidatus Saccharibacteria bacterium UBA6209; assembly: GCA_905370345.1. GTDB lineage: Bacteria > Patescibacteriota > Saccharimonadia > Saccharimonadales > Saccharimonadaceae > Nanosynbacter. Next base: position 21,509 of record CAJPKE010000012.1, read on the forward strand.
AGTCGTGATAATGACTGTAGTGTACATTGTAGGTGGAATTATAATAGATAGAGAAATTAATAAACGTTCGGTTAGTGATAAGACTGAACAAGCTAATATGACTAGCTATCTAAAAAACAAATATGACCAAGATTTTGAAGTAGAAAAACCTAGTTGCAATGGCGGTGCTTTTGGTATTTCTTGTGTATGGTCTGCTGATGCTTATCCTGAATCAGATAAAAGCATAAAGATACATATTTCTCGGGTAGATAATCAGACAAAATATAGCGATGACTATGTTGTAAGAACTTGGCAAAAAGAACAAACTGCCAAAATTCAGCCCAAAGTCAGAGAAATATTTAAAGACATGCCCGTTGACGTTAAAGTTAGACTAGGTGTAATAGATTCAGACGTAGAGAGTACCTTCACTCTGAAAAAGCCAACTTTTGAGGAGGTGTTTTTGGCTGAAAATAAAGTCGGGCAGCGTGGCAATTTAGCTTATGGATTAGATTTTAAGTATGATGGTGACATTGAAGACGAGAGTCGTTTTGCTGGTGGCATACACGAGATGATGGAGCATGTGAAAAACATGGGAGTGAGCCCTAAAGATATATCTGTAAATATATACTTATCGAAGAATGGCAAGCTTATTTCAAGAGAATATTGTAATAGAGATAAGTTGTCATCAATTAATGAGATAAAAGGTTGTATTGATACGTCAAAAAATATGCCAGTAGAGGAGGGCGATAGATGGTAAAAACCATTGAGTACTTAAGTTTGTCGGCATTAGCTTATGTTGACTTTAAAGAATCTGATGCTGGATTAACTCTGGACGAGATTATTAGAGATGAGCAGAAAAAGAAATCACGCAAAGATTTCAATATCAATAATCCTGAACTCTCTGCCCTCCAAAATTCTTCTAATCCACTTCGCTCCTGGAAACTTATAGCCCAATCCCCGTCTAGCGTCAGTGAAGTAAAAGTTGTAAATTATCGCGGGTATAAACGAAAGGAAGTTGTTACTCGCTCTATCCCCTTTTCTTGTACTGCTTTTCAAAATCCCGAAACAGGTGAGATAGTATTTGCCTTTCGTGGTACTAATAATATAGAAGATTGGGGCACGGACATACAAATAGCGTCTTTCGTTCCACAGGCATTTATTCGCCAATTTCAACAAGCAAAAGACTTTGTGTTTAACACTTTAAATGAACACGGTCCAGTATGTTACGAGACTGAAGATGCTATGTTCAAGGCTCTCAACCAGAATAGCAATGTTAGCTTTACTGGACACTCGCTAGGCGGCGGGTTGGCTCAGTATATGACATACGTAACTTCTGATATGGAAAGTGGCGATATAGGGGCAAAGTCAGTAACCTTTAACGGTGTTGGTATAGGTCAAAACACTTGGGACATTGAGATATGGAATAATGGATATAAGTATAATTCAACGAATCATATTAATTCTGGAGATCTTACCGGTAATTACGGCATGAGACTAGGCAGGCAAGTTTATCACGTTGATGCATTAAGTGGAGTGCGAGCTCAATCGGTGAACGTCAAGGCGTTAACAACTATGCTGATGTATAAGGTCTATAGCCTTACAGGCAAGAATCACAATATTGATTATCTTGCTAAAATAGAGAACATTCAAAAGGGCCTAAAAGACGGAGACGAATATAGGAGCACTATGTTGGCATACGTAGGGTTCTTTGGTGGCGGGGGCGGCTCAGGTATTGCAAGGTATCATATGCT
>CAJPKE010000013.1 GCA_905370345.1 Candidatus Saccharibacteria bacterium UBA6209
ATCTTAGAAAGAAACGCATAGAACACCTATGGACTATTGTACTCATGCATGAGCGCAATGAAGAAAATCCTATCGCTGAATATATGATCAAAGCAGAAGAAGCTATCCACGGACGCCCTCTGAACGATCAAGAAAAAAAATCACTTAGGAGTAGTGATTTTTATAAACGCTTGCAAGAAACAGCCGCAAGTTGTATTCATCTCAGTGATTCGAAATTATTAGGTATCTATTCGGAGCTATTAACCCTCTATTTAGAGCTACTGGAAGATGATAAACGAGATGAAATATTAGAAATGATTAATTGGATAGAGGAGATGGAAGAAAACAAAGACAAACTGACCAGAATCTCAGAATTCCTAAAATCAATGGAAGAATACTCGAAAGCACTGAAGGAAGATGAGCCAAAAAGCACAGAGACGGAATCAACAGAATCAAAATCGATAGAAAGAAAACTTGGCGAAACTGCAACGCGACGGCAATAAAACAGTCATATTCCCCACCAAAAAACCGCCCCAATAAGGACGGTTTTTTAGCACAAATAAGGCTCTCAATGGTTACCCATTGTCTCGCATAGAGCTGTTCTCGCATAATGTCTGTGCTTGAACTGGTTTTAATTATATATCAAGATCGTCGAGTTCTGCAAGCTCTTTTCTGGTGTTTTCTGCGTAAGATGATCCATTTTCCACAGTTTCATCTGTTGAGTTATCCACAGAAGCATGATCATTATAGCTATTGCTCTCACGCTCACCAGAAAAACCATCATTGTTAACGATCTTCAAGTTATATCGAGCATCATTCTTTGCGCCCAAAGCTCGCAGAAGTGTACGCAAACTCTGTGCTGTACTGCCGCGCTTACCAATAACTCGACCCAAATCTGCTGGATTAACTGTCAATGTTAGTAAAACGCCCTTTTCATCAATGGTTCGGTCTACTACGACGTCTTCTGGACGTCCAACCAACGCCTTTACAGTATATTCTACAAACTGCTGATCTATTGTTGACATTCTGCCCCTCCTCCTGGAATTAAACTGTATTTTCATTATACACGAGCAGTTTACGCCGTGCAAACTTTAATTATTTCTCGCCAGATTCTTTATATTTAGCAATTGCAGCACGAGCAGCTTGCTGTTGAGCAACTTGCTTTGACGGACCAATGCCTCGCCCCATCATATTATCACCAACAAAAACCCCAAGGGTAAAGACTTTATCATGATCTGGGCCTTCTTCGCTCAGGACTTTATATACCGGCGTTTGATTGTCAACCCGCTGAGAAATTTCCTGCAAATACGACTTCGGATCACGCCAACTGCCAGACTCCAAAATTCCGTCCAGCTTAACAATTATATGCTTGTGAATAAAATCGCGAGCATCATCAAAGCCACGCTCCAAATAAATAGCGCCGATTACCGCCTCAAACGCATTAGCTAAAATCTGTAAATGCGCTCGCTCTGAGCCGTTCTTCTCGCCCTTTGACATACGAATCAGCGGACCATAACCCAACTTATCGCCAGCGTCACCAATACTTTCCGTTCGTACCAAAGCTGCCCGCCAAGCAGTCAAAATTCCCTCTGGCTCAGAAAAATGCGTAAACAAATATTCCGTTACTGCCAATTCCAAAACCGCATCACCTAAGAATTCCAAGCGCTCATTGTGATGATGGACGGATTTTCGATGCTCATTGACATAACTGCGGTGAGTCAAAGCCGTGATTAGCAAATCCAAATTCTCAAACTCAAAACCTAATTTTTCGCGCGCAAAATCTTGATATGGTGCAGTGTTCATTCCGTTCATTTATAAATTCTCCTGTCTAATTCGTTTCATTGCCAAAAGAATCAGCTTGCCAATATCTTCATATTCAACTTCATCCAGCGCCTCATGAAAACTAAACCATTTAAGACCGTTCATCCACTCTTCCTTTTGGAGTTTCTCATTAGGATCTAGTGCCTTAACTAGATAAACTTGCGTTGTCATCAATACCAATTTATCGATTCGACGATAACGAAAATTCACCTTGCCCAGCCAGCCGTGCAGTTCAATTTTCTTCAATCCAGTTTCCTCGCCAATTTCCCTACGAGCCGTCACCTGAGCCGTTTCACCTGGCTCAATATGACCTTTGGGAATTGTCCAGCGGTCGCGAGCGTCCTGATATAGCAAAAACTCTGCCTCGCCCTTTTTATTACGACGAAAAATCACGCCACCAGCAGTTGGCTCGCGTACAATTTCCTGAATCAATGGCTTCTTGCTGCCACTAAAATATTTTTTTATCTTATCAAAGTTGCTTGTTCTCACTGTCGGACTCCTCCACGAGAGTACGGAGTGCCGTGCCAAGCACGCCATTCACAAACTTACCCGAGTTATCCGAACCGAACGCTTTTGCTAATTCTACCGCTTCGTTAATCACCACTTTCGGCGGAACGGTATCTGCACAATATAGCAATTCATATAAACCAATTCTAAGTACCGCCCGATCAATTCGCGGCAACTGACTAATTGGCCATTCTGGCGCCAATGGCTGCAATTTCTCATCCAATTGACTCTGTGTCGAAAGTATGCCGCTGATCAAATTATCAATAAATTCAATATCGTCAACCGATGATTTATATTCAGCCAAATTACGCTTTAAAATAGTCTTATAATCAACATCGCTATCGCCAACCTCTTTGCGAAATTCATGTTCATAAAGTGTTTGCAGTGCGACAATTCGTCCCAAATGACGGTTTGATGCCATTACTAAGCGTCCTGTTCGTAATTATTATTTTGTTGTTTTACCAGTTTCACGCTTGGTTGTCTTCACCTTAACTGGTGAAGTTGCGTTAACGCGACGTGCCAATTTTAATACCAAGTGGCTGCGACGAAGACCAGTTTTACGTGGGCTACTCTGTTTCTTAGGTTGTGCCATAATTTATTCTCCTCTTTTAGGTTGTCATAAAACTTACGTACCATTATACCTTTTTTATTGGACAATCTCAAGAGCTTGTCTGCAAATTAGATAATAATATTGACTTTTTATGTCGTTTATGGTAATATAGCAAACATGAACACGGAACGATTTACATCACAAAACAACAATGAAGACGACAGACCTGTAATAGAAATACCAAAATCTGTAGTTAAAATCGGTGCAGTAGCATTAGCCACGCTAGGCGTAGCTGGAGTTGCAAACGCCCTAGGCTTATTCTATAGCCCTAGATCACCAGAAAAAGGACCAAGCCCTGCCCATCAAGTAGCTCAAGTCGTAGAGGATTATAGCAATGGAATCATCACGGAGCTGCCAGAAGATACAGAAATTCACACTGTCACTCTTGAAGAGGGAGAAAATCCGACTTCGGTGGCTGAAACAACCATGGAAGAATACAACGAAGAAAATCCTGAAAATAAGATAGACCCCAACGAGGCAAGAAGCTCCATATATGAAACTAGCATTAGTATGAAAGAACTCTACAAAGATGAGACGGGCAATACAGAGATTCAGCCAGGAACTACCGTCAACATCGCCATAGGCGACATAAACGGTGACGGAAAGCCAAGCATAGCCATAGCAGGAATAAAGAACGAATCGAAGTAGACTGTTTCCTAGACTACAATATTCACCAGCTTGCCTGGAACATAAACCATCTTTTTAGGTGGTTTATTGTTTATGAATTTCTGGACATTTTCGTCAGCCAGAGCTGCCGCTTCAACACCCTGCTTGTCCATATCACTCGGCAGTTCAAGTTTCGCACGAAGCTTGCCATTCACTTGAACTATAATAGTCATCACGCTGCTCTTTAGATATTTTTCATCCCACTTTGGCCAGTGACTAATGTGAACCGTATCATCATGACCCATTTCATGCCACAATTCCTCTGTGATATGCGGAGCAAAAGGCGCCAAAATCTGAATCAAGCTTTCTAATGCAAATCGCCATTCATCTGACATGTCAATTCCTTGCGATTCTTTTATCTTATACAGACCATTGACCATTTCCATCATCGAAGCCACGGCCGTATTAAACTTCTCATCTTCAATATCACTAGTAACTTTTTTAATTGTCAAATGAATTAACCGCAATAATTCTTGAGCTGTTTTTTCATTCGCGTCAAGAGAGTCGTTTAGATTCTTATCAATGAACTCCTGAACCAAGTTCCATGCTCGATTTAAGAACCTGTAAGTTCCCGGAACACCACGAGGATCCCATGGCGCATCCATGTCATAAGGAGCGATGAACATTTCGTAAACTCGCAGCGCATCAGCGCCATATCCACTGTCCATAATCTCCATTGGATCAATAACATTACCCTTAGATTTAGACATTTTCTGACCATCCGGAGCCATAATGTACGCATTGTACATCATTCGCTTGAAAGGTTCTGGAGTCGGAACGAGGCCGAGCTTATAGAAAAATCGCATCCAAAAACGACTATATAACAAGTGAGCCACGGCGTGGTCGGCACCATTGTAATAATCAACCGGCATCCAATGGTTAATTCTCTCAGGATTCCACGCTTCATTATCATTGTGCGGGTCGAGATATCGTAAGAAATACCAGCTAGAACAAGCATAGCCATCCAAAGTGTCAGTCTCACGTCGACCTTCTACCCAATTATCGCCGTCAGGCTTGTTTTCCGTAATCGGCACAGTTTTTCCAGTTTCAACATCCACCCAGACTCGTACCCAATCATCAACCTGGGCCAAAACGGAAGTATTACCGCCCGTTGGCTTAAAGTTCTCCACCTCTGGCAAAATCACCGGCAAGCATTCATCAGCCACGGCAATTGGCGCACGACCGTCAACATGAACAATTGGAATTGGAGCGCCCCAATAGCGCTGACGAGAAATCAACCAATCGCGCATTTTATACGTGGTTTTACTTCGCCCAGAATTCTGCTGCTCCAGCCACGCAACAATTTGCTCGCGAGCATCCTCACTCCTGGTGCCGTTAAATTGTCCGGAATTTATCAATTCGCCTTCACCAGAATAACAGCCAGTATCAGCTGAATACTCAGGCTTATCAATAACCTGGATAATCGGCAAGTCAAACTTCTCAGCAAACGCAAAATCGCGCTCGTCGTGCGCTGGCACTGCCATAACTGCGCCGGTTCCATAACCACCCAAAACATAATCCGCCACCCAAATCGGCAATTTTTGACCATTAACTGGATTTATGACATAACTGCCAGTAAATACACCTGTTTTCTCTTTATTCTCTTGACGTTCAACATCAGATTTTTGTTGCGAAGCTTGGATATACACTTCAACCTTTTCGCGCGTATCAGAATTGACCAACTGAGAAATCAGAGGATGCTCCGGCGCCAAAGCTACATACGTCGCGCCAAATAACGTGTCAGGACGAGTTGTGAAAACTGTAATCTTGGAATCTTGACCACTAACCGCAAACTCAACTTCTGCACCAACTGACCGACCAATCCAATTCTTCTGCATGGTTTTAACCATTTCCGTCCAATCAAGCGCATCGGTTGCCTCTAAAATTTCATCTGCATACGCCGTAATTCGGAAAAACCACTGCTTGAGATTTCGCTTGGTTACAGGATTACCGCAGCGCCAACATTTGCCGCCTTCAACCTGTTCGTTAGCAAGCACTGTATTATCAGTTTCGCACCACCATTGCGGCTGCTCTTTTTGATATGCCAAATCGTGCTTATACAATTGCGTAAAAATCCACTGAGTCCATTTGTAATATTCTGGATCGGCTGTAGAAATTTCTTTTGTCCAATCATAACTAAACCCAAGTCGCTTCAATTGCTCCTTAAAGTGAACTTTCGCCTCATCGTGCGCCACACGCGGCGTTTTTCCGACTTTAATAGCGTAATTTTCAACCGGCAGGCCAAAGCTGTCCCAGCCGATTGGATGATAAACATTATAACCCTGCTGACGCTTGAATCGTGCTTTGATGTCGGCAAATTGAAAAGTACGACCGTGACCAATGTGAATTCCCGCCCCTGTAATCCCCGGAAGCATACTCAAACTGTAATATTTCGGCCGAGTCGTGTCATTAAAATCAACCGCGTAAGTGCCGTCAGCTTCCCATTTGTTTTGCCATTTTTGTTCAATTTCTGTCGGATTATAGCGTCTCATATCTGTAATTATAGCAAATAATCCCGCTCATTACGAACGGGATTATTATTAGACACTTAAGCTATTTACCTAGTCGAGGTTGATGATAATCCGCTCGAATACCCTTCCATAAAACCTTCTATAAACTCTTTCAAGCTCTCAGCATCCGACGGCGCCTTTATTTCCTCAGACTTGTTCATGTTAATGTCAAATGAAATCTCTACAGATGCCTTCTTATCATTACCCTTAAGCTCTACAGCCTTCAGTTCATGAGATAATCTATCAACCCACACCTTCAATGAAGCTGTGTCAATAGATGATGATCCACTACTCTTGTAGCTATTAGATTTTCCACACTTACCGAGCGCCTTACCGACTGATGAATTCTTAAACTCTTCCTCAAATTTTGACGAATTAGATTTATTATTACCTTGCAATTCAAAACCACGTCCACCATTACGGTCGCTGATCTTTGAATCTTTTATAGTGAAGAAGCTATTCTTTTGATAAATCTGAGCCAATTCCTTACGTGCACTTTCGTCACTTTGGATTTTCTTCAGAGCGTTAATTCCACACTTGTATTCGCTACCGATTTCATCTGGAGAAATCTTCATCCACGTGCCATTCATTTTATTGATTTCAGAATTTAACTTTTTCAAAGTCTGATCACGATAAGCCTCCATTTGAGTCCTTGACATCTTACCGCCAGACGAAGACTCCATAACTACTTCCAGAAGGCTGCCATACAACTCATTGAAGTTATTTATCTTCACATATATCGTCCCGTCATCACCAAGAACCACATCACCTTTAAGAGGGATATTTTTCTCAACTCCCTTAACAGCAAGCTTAGCGTCTATATCTGCCTTTGATTTTCCCGAATCAGTAGCAGCCTTTACGTTTAGCTCTATTTTCCCCTGGTCGCGCACGTCAATGACTACCTTACCGTCGGCAGTCATCTTCTTTGCCATAATAGCATTAGACACAGCGTCCGTAACCATCTTTTCTGGATTCTGCCACCACAAAAAATAGACTAGCACAGCAGAAATAATAGCAATAAGAGCTATAACTCCCAGCACTATGCCAATTATCAATCCCGTTTTCTTCTTTTTTGGTTGCATCGGCACGCCATTATATTGCGGCTGCGGTGCAGGTTGATTATCTTGATCCATCATTCCCCCTTGTTTTATATACCTTGAATTTAATACATCACATTAATCTTTAAATTGTGAGAAAAATTGGTTTTTCCTAGCAATCCACTCCGGCGTTTGCCTGACTAAGTATTTATCATCCTCAGTGCTATGAAGGTTGATTTTTATAGATTCCTCTAGCCATACGCCGCCGCTTGAACCCTTAAACAGAGCAACGCCTTCAGATTTCAATTTGTCGCGCACGAAAGACCCAGCCTCGATGGCATTCTTGCACTCCTTCACCTGGCAACCTTTTTGGCGTGCAGCTGGCGCCAAATATTGATTAGCCTTCTCACCAACCGTCACAACCCAATCCAACAAATCTGGGCTACAATGAGAACCAAGTTCAGCGTGAGCTTGCTCGAAAATCCCCTTTAAGCCGTTCATATTGCCAAGTACGGCAATTCGCTGCGGAGTCTCAATTCGATACAAAGACTGTAAAGCCGCTAAGGCGGTCAACGGCGTCGAACTATAGCTATCATCAATCAACCAAGTGTTGTCCGCACCCTTCAGCAAATTCATCCTGCCAGGCAATGGGCGTAAATTCTCTATACCCTTTTTTATATTCTCCTCAGTTTCACCAAACGCATATCCAATAGCTGCCGCCACGATCGCTGGACGAATATTATGCTCGCCAATTAGCTTAACGTTGACTTCTAGCCCATTAGGATTTTCCGGCGACATAATAAATCCGTGATGTCCATCTTTCAAGGAAAAATTACGATCGTCAAAATTATACTCCGCCACTGGATCACTTCCGTACGTAGTGATATTAGGATTTGTCAAAAAGCTAGCAAAACGCCCGTCAATGTCATCACGATTTATCATCGCCATTCGCGAGAAATTCGCCAGCGAAATCATCTCATTCGCCACTTCCTCCAAGGAATATTCAACCTGCATTCGACCATTTGTCACAGAAGTTACAACCGTAATATCCGGCACAACGTAAGCCTTAAACCAATCGTTATAGCCAAGTTCCTTTGGATTAAATTCCTGAACAATCACTTGAACTTCCGGTTTTTCGGCCTTAATTCTCTTCTTTACGGCGCGCATCACTTTCCACCATTTGAACAAGCCTTTTTCAGGCATTTTCACGCCCATCATCTGAAGGAAAACGTCAGCTTTTGTCTTCGGCTCTTCATTGCGAAGCTGAATATCAAATTGTTGCGCCAAAACCGTACCGATAGCTATTTTCGCACTAGCCTTTCCAGCGCTACCAGTTATCGCCACAAGCTTCACGTCTGGATGAACAGCAAAAAATTCTCGCACTAATTTTGCTAGTTTTTCTTCCCTTTTTTTTGAAACAGTAACCATAACTATATCATACCATAAGCATTATAGAAGAGCTGCTACGCGCCCACCCGGGGCATATTTGAATGTGTGTTTGTCTTTCAATTGGCAAGCATAGGAGAATGCCCCTATGCGTACCAGCTCATGTTTAATTATGCATTATCGCCCAAAAAAACACAAGCTTTATATCTCACTGCGACTATTGATCTGCGTCGCTTATCATTTTCAATAGTTCTTCTTCGTCAATGATTTTCGTGCCGTATTGCTCAGCCTTTTTCAATTTGCTAGCACCAACCTTACCGCCAGCCACCAAATATGTCGTGTCTTTAGAAACTGCGGTTTGAAAAACCCCACCGAGATTACGAATTTTGTCCGCAGCAGCGTCGCGCCCCATAGATTTCAGAGTACCCGTGACGACAAAACTTTTTTCACTCAACCCGCCAGCCTTTTTATTGAACCGAGGAACGACGCCTAGCTCGGTGAACTTATTGAGCAATTTTACATTATCCTCATCAGCAAACCACGCCACTACAGATTCAGCAACAATTTCACCCACACCATCAACTTGTCGCAAATCATCAATCGTCGCTTTCGCCAAATTTTCCATACTCTCAAAATGATTCGTCAAATCAATCGCCGTTTGCGCGCCAATATGACGGATTCCCAGACCGTATAAAAATCGCTCTAACTCTGGACTTTTTTTATCAGCAATCGCCGAGATTAACTTTTGCGCAGAAACATCAGCAAACCGATCCAGCTTCAACAAATCGTCCTTAGTGAGTGTGAAAATATCCGCCAAATCACCGACCAAACCGTTGTCAATCAAAACTTCCACATTCTTTTCACCAAGCGTATCAATATCAAGCGCACCCTTAGACGCGAAATGCGCCAAAGCTCGCTTCAAAATCAGCGGACCACTAGAGCCCTTAACTCGGTAAACAGCTTCACCTTCCGGTCGCACAAATTCCAACTCTGGATATTGCCGTTTCAATTCTGCTTTATAATCAATTGGCTCAGAATATGCAGGTCGCAATTCCTTCAAAACATTCTCAACTTGCGGAATAATATCGCCAGCCTTAAAAATCACCACAGTGTCGCCTCGCCGAATATCCAAACGCTCAATTTCATCGGCGTTATGCAAACTGGCGTGCTGCACCGTAGTTCCAGCCACCACCACTGGATCAAACACAGCCACCGGAGTTGCCGCGCCAGTCCGCCCAATAGAAATCACTATATCCCGAACAATCGTCGTAGCTTCTTCAGCCGCATACTTATAAGCCACCGCCCCACGTGGATTTTTTCCCACCATTCCGAGATTGTCGTATATCTCTCGATCGTTAATCTTAACAACCAGCCCGTCCGTATTAAACGGCAAGTCATGACGCTTGTCGCTCCATTCATCGACAAATTTCATCACGTCGGACAAATTGTCAAAAACACTAGCCTGCTGATTACGAGAAATCCCCAGCGCCGTCAAAGCCTCGTAAGCAAAACTATTCGTCGGAACTTCCGAACTATCATCGCGAATCACATCATATCCGCGAAAATGCAACGGGCGCGCCGCCACCAGCGCAGGATCTAATTGACGAATTGTTCCCGCAGCCAAATTGCGCGGATTAGCAAATGTAGACAGCCCTAGAGATTTCTGCTTTTTATTAAGCTCCTCAAAATCCCGTTTCAGCATGACAATTTCACCGCGAATCTCTGTCCGACCACGCAAAAAATTTTCAAAACCCGCCGCTTCACGCAGACGAAGCGGTACGTTTTTAATGGTCCGAACATTATTCGTTACATCTTCGCCAACAAAACTATCACCACGTGTCACAGCTTGCGACAATACGCCGTCGACATAAATCAACGCGCACGCCAAGCCATCCATTTTTATATCCGTAAAAAATTCATGTCGCTGACCCGGTATCAATTTATCAGTTCGCTCAATCCACGCCTCAACTTCACTTTTATTGAAAACGTCATTCAAACTAACCATTCGGCGCGCGTGCTTTACTTTTTGAAAACCGTCGAGCAGCTTATTTCCAACTCGCTGCGTAGGACTATCGACAGTAATCAGCTCCGGGTGATCCGATTCAATTTTCTTCAGCTCATCCATCAGGCTGTCATAAACCGCATCGCTCACACTCGGCTTATCTAAGGTGTAATATTCGTAGCTATAACGATTTAGCAGGTCTTTAATTTCGTCAATTCTTGGTTTTTTTGGTGTCACTTTCAACCACCTTTCTGTAGAACAAATAGACATATACAGAAATCATAATTATCGTTACGTAAAGTAAAATCAAGCCAGCTGTTGGGACAATTGGCAACCAATCAATACCGCTAATCCAACCCTTCAGTGCTCCATCAAACAGAATCACCGGAATTAGAATAACAGCCCACAAAAGCACAGACAGAACAACAGCCCACGCAAATCTCAGCAAAATCCTTAGTCTTCGACCCGTCACAATATCACCCGACAAACGCAACGCGTGAAACGGATACATTCCCGGCAATGTTACGATGATCATCGCAAAAACCGTAGAAGTCGCCCAATAGACGGACATCGCCACTATCAGAATCGCCGCACCGCCAGCCGCCATCAGAATCGGCGTTTGATTTAACACTCCCGAAGCATTAAGTGCGCTATAAATAATCACCGCCACTGCCGCCGGCACCATTTGAATTAGGAAAACCCCGATGACAATTATCAGCGCAATTATGGGCGACCCAGAGCTATACAAACCGTCACGCATTTTCGGTTTTTTGCCAATTAAAATAGCTCGCGTCAGCCAAACAGACGACAACCAAGTTAATAGTCCCAGAAAAATTCCCGCCGCTTGCTGAACATTTCCACCAGCCGTTCCGCTACCGGAAATATAACTAACCGCAACGCCAGAGAACAGGCTAATTGTTGTATAAATTCCGCCGAATCCATTTGACTCAGCCTGATTCATCACATCTTTAAGTTGTTGGTATGTATCTTGCGACATGACGCTGGCTAAGGCAAACGTCAATATCGACATAACGATAATTAACGCCAGAAAAGTTTTCTTATTGCGCCACACTAGACGGCAAGCTTCGCTAGTCAGCGACCAATATCCTGGAATTTTAAGATCTCGTTGGTAATCTCGTCGCTTCGTTAACCGAAAACTACGATGAGGGCGACGCGCCAAAAAATTACGCCGCTGCTGATTCAATTTACTAAAGTCACGTTTAATACCAGACCATGCACTTTTTTTATGATCAGCATTTGGCTTCTTAGGATTCTTGACTACTCGTTTTTTGGAGGTTTTCGTTGTCATAATTACATCTTTGTTGCGTTATTTCTCAGCCTTGCAATTCTGTCTTCTAGCGGTGGATGAGTACTAAATAGTTTTGAGAAAAATCCGGGTTTCAAAGGATTATTCATGAACAAATTGGCAGTGGAAGAGCTTTGTTTTTGCATTGGTCTGCCGTATTGACGTAATTTTTCCAACGCGCTTGCTAGCCCTTCAGTATCTCGTGTCAATAGCACCCCTGAAGCATCCGCCAGATATTCACGCTGTCGACTAACCGCCAATTGAGTTATCGTCGCCAAAAGCGGCGCCAATATAACCACGATCAGCCCGAGAGCATAGACAATAGGATTAACATCACTATCACGGTCGTCACTATAAAACATCATTCTCAGCGCCAAATCTGCAAATAGACCAATCGCACTAACCAGACCAAAAGCAATCATACTCACACGAATATCGTAATTTCGCACGTGACTCATTTCATGCGCCATAACTGCCTCCAGCTCACGCTTGTCCATAATATCCAAAAGCCCAGTAGTCGCACCAACAATTGCATGATTTGGGTCGCGACCAGTCGCAAAAGCGTTTGGAGCTGGATCATCGATAATATAGACTTTCTGCATCGGCATACCAGAGGTAATCGCTAGATTTTCCACCACTCGCCAAAGTTCAGGAGCGTCATTTTTACTAATTTCCTGAGCGCCAGTCATCATCATAGCCAACTTACCGGCTATAAAATATTGCAGCCAAGCATATAACATTGCACATATAAAAATGATGAGCGCCAATGAATAGCTATCCGTTGCCGCGCCGACAAATAAGCCGATAATTCCAATAATTATCACAAACACAGACATAATTAATATTGTGTTGCGTTTGTTTTGAGAAACTGCATTGTACATATGTTAATTATATCAAAAATCGCCCGCTAAAAATAGGCGAGCGATTTTCATTTCAGGGTTCAATTAGAACTTTACTTCAACTGGATTTTCGACGCTTGCACGGTCCTCAACGTCGAAGAATTCCTTAGCCTGGAAGCTAAACATTCCCGCGATGATGTTTGTTGGGAAAGTCTGAATCTTCGTGTTTAAGTCGCGAACGCCACCATTGTAGAATCGGCGAGCTGCTTGGATTTTATCCTCAGTATCAACCAATTCTTGTTGTAATTGCAAGAAGTTTTGGTTTGCTTTCAATTCTGGATAAGCCTCAGATACAGCAAATAAACTCTTCAACGCGCCTTCCAAAGCATTTTCAGCCTTAGCGGTTTCAGCCACGCTGCCAGCATTCATGATTGCTGAACGAGCTTCTGCGACCTTCTCAAACACTTCTTTTTCGTGTGTAGCGTAACCTTTTACCGAGTTGACCAAATTTGGGATCAAGTCAGTTCGGCGCTTTAGCTGAACAGTAATATCGCTCCACGCCTCTTCTACGCGGTTGCGCAGTACCACTAAGCTGTTGTACGCACCGATTACAACTCCTACGAGTGCTAATAGAACTACTGCTACAACAATAAGTACAATTACCAATGGACTCATTTCTTACCTTTGTCCCTTTCCTATTCAATATTATTTTCTTTACAACTTTGGTGCGCAAGGCGGGAATCGAACCCGCACGACTTTTGGTCAAGGGATTTTAAGTCCCTCGCGTCTACCAATTCCGCCACTCGCGCTTATTTATATGCAATCCAGACACCTACGCGCCAGACTGCTTATATTATACTATATTCGCTAAGTAAATTGTACAATTTCGCAAAATAAAAAATAGCCCAATACTCAGGACTATTTATCAAAAATTGGAGGCACGTACGAGAGTCGAACTCGTCTAAAAGGTTTTGCAGACCTCTGCGTAACCGCTCCGCCAACGCGCCACCACTTTTATTATATCAGATTTTGCAAAACATATCACGAACAGATCGTCTAATAGTTGCAATATGTTTGGTGCGAGCGAGAAGACTTGAACTTCCACGAGCGCAATGCTCACTAGCCCCTCAAGCTAGCGCGTCTACCAATTCCGCCACGCCCGCATAACCACTTACCATTATACCCGATTACGGGGTTTTGTAAACGGACTTTTTCTCCGTCGCCCAATATTGAACATCGACATAGCGATCGACGGGATTGACAACTTCGGTACTTGCGTCGAGAGCTTTAACGTTCCGAATATGGATATAATCAAACTTCGGCTGATACAAGGCAATTGCCGGGGCGTCTGCTTGCCAAACAGCAGTGAACTTCGCATAGCGATCAGCGCGTTGCTTCGCTGAGATTTTAGATCGACCACTTTCCAGAGCATCGTCCGCTATCGCATTATTGTAATTGGAGAAATTCAAACCATTGTTGGTTGCCTGTGAAGAATGCCAATAGGCGTAAACATCAGGGTCGCCGCCCAAGGAGAGCTCATAAACCAACACATCAAAATTGCGCGGTTGCAAAACTGTCTGAAGGATATTTTGAGTGGCATCATTTGGATCAACAACTTTAATATCCGATTCTATATTCAGCTCGTCATACCAAACTTGAGCCAAATACCTGGCGACCTTTTCGTAATTGCTATTCCTCAAAACAACTACGTTGAGTTTTAACTTATCATTTCCCTTCTGACGAACATTATTCACACTCTTCCAGCCCTCAGCGTCCAGTAGAGATTTCGCTTTCTTGACATCATAACTAGACGAATTCGAATTCTTTCCTAGGAATTTGTTAAGCGTTGGGCCAGATAATTCCTCTGTAGACAATGACAAGGATTGACGTAATTTGGACGTATCAACACTGAGCGACAAAGCTTGACGAACAGCTTTTGATTGCAAGAACTGACTGTTGTTATTAAACAGCGCGTAAACTCCGTTATTCAAAGAATGCGCTTCTGCGGCATACATAGATTTTACCTCGGCGGATTGATCGTTATAAATCAATTCTGGAGTTCCTGTAATTTCTCGCGTACGCAAACTTTTCGCAATATCATCCTGCGTCGGATACGCGTACAGCTGGAATCGCTCTAACTTAGGAGTGCTGCCATAATAATTGTTATTCGACTGCAAATATAGCACCTTTTTACTGCCATCACTAGTTGCATTCTGCAACAACCTAAAGGCGAATGGACCGCTGGATATAGGCGACTTATTAAAATCATGCTCACGTAAATTCGACGGTTTAACATCTTTTAATATATGTTTAGGAATAATCGGGAATGTCAAAGCGTGGACAAACGGCGAATATGACGACGGCAAGATAAACTTCACCGAATCGTCAGACGCTTTCTCGAATTTTATAGATTTCCAGCCAGATATCTCAGCTCCAACTTCTGGATTCGCCAATAACTTCAACGTAAAGATTACGTCGTCCGCCGTTAAATCTTGCCCGTCTGACCACTTCAAGCCCTTCTTCAGCTTAACCGTATATTCAGTTTCTTTATCGTTTACGCTGATGTTATCCGCCATGTCAGCCTTTATATTGCCCGTTGAGTCATATCGATACAAACTTGAAAATAGCAATTTCGCGGCGGATTTTTCAGCATTGGTTTTTGCGAAAATCGGATTTAAGTTTTCCAAAGGACCCAGCACACCCTCAGAATACGATCCGCCAGAAGTGTACGCCATTGTCGTGAAAGAATTGCGAGAAATATGCCACTGCACCGCACTGGCGCCAATCATTACCAATACTAGAATAATCCAAACAGAAACCCGACGTCGCACATTAGACAAACGGTCTAACCTGGATGTCACGAATTTATGCGCATGACGCAAGCTTCCCTTTTCAATCTTGCGCAGACGCTTATTGACATCTTTACTGGAAACTTTTAGCCGCGCAAAACGATTCCATGACGAATTATCCGAGCTCAAATCTATTCTCCTATTTTTGCAATCCCGGCAAAATCATACTTGCCAAAATCGATAGCACAAAAATCACCGCAAAAACAATAGTTACGTCAAACAAGTTTTTATCAAATCCGCGACGAGTAGTGAATAATTCCCCAGACGAGCCGAATCCTGCACCCAAACTTGCGCCTCGTTGTTGCAACAAAATTGCGATAATCATCAGTACGGCAGATCCAAGCGTCACGTACGGTAAAATTGTATCAATTGACATATTACTCCTTTTCTTCCCGCTGCAAAACCAGCGCGCTACTTATAATATAGTTTACCAAACTCAGTATAATCCCGGCAATAATTGAATGCGCAAAAGTCATAGAAATCCCTGGCGCCAAAGCGAGCGAGATGTAAACCATAAAGCCGTTCACAATTAAGGTAAACAGTCCTAAGGTCAATAGAATTGCTGGCAGGGCTAGAATTGTAACGATTGGCTTCAATACGCTATTCACTACCGAAAATATCAGCCCAGCCATCATAAACGTCCACGCAGAAGTTGCGCCCGGAGTTTCATTTCCAAGCAGCCGCACTGCAACCCAAATACCTACCGAGTTAAGAATCAGCCGAATCAAAAACGTTGCAAATTGTCTTTTCATTAGTCTTATTATATATAATTTATGCTTTATTGTCGATTGAATGCTTGATTTTAAGATAAGCGCTTAATCAAATTCGCCTTTTTCGCGCCAACTTCCGCCTGCAATTCCGTATAATCCGCCTCGATAATTTTTTTCACACTACCAAACTTCCTCAACAATTTCGCGCGTGTCTTTGGGCCAATCCCCGGAATTTCTTCCAGTTGGTTTTTCGTCTGATTTTGACGCTTCAGCGCTGTATGATAACTCACAGCAAATCGGTGCGACTCGTCACGAATCCGCTGGAAAAGCTTGACAATATCTGTCGTCGCAATAGAACTTTTTGCAAAATTGTCCCGGCTGGAACCGTCATCAATAGCAGAGCCTCGTAAGTTCTTTGAATGCGAGCCAGCGTTGCGCTGAGCGGGATGCAAATTTACCACATACACATCATTGTCTTCGTAAATAGCGATGTCCTGATGAATAGATTTTTGCAACTCTTCAATGCGCGTTACGTCAATTTGCGAGCCAGTTTTATGAATAATAATTTCTTCCTCGCGCTTAGCGATGCTAATAATCGGCAATTTTATTCCGCGCTCATCCCTTGCCTTAATCGCCGCCGAAAGTTGACCCTTTCCGCCGTCAATCAACAACAGATCCGGACGACCCCAGCTTTTGATATTTCGCTCGCCAAGTCGCCTAAAAATCACCTCGTACATATTTCCAGTGTCGTCGTTTTTTTCACCCACCTTAAATTTGCGATATTCCGCACGATCGCTCGCACCATTTGTAAAAACTACCATACTCGCCACAACTTGGCGTCCGCTCATATGAGAAATATCATAACCCTCAATTCGCACTGGAATATTTTTCAAGCCAAGTAGTTTTGCTAAATCAGTCAGTGCCTTGTCTTTTGAAATATCCAAAAACTCCTTATCGCCAAACATAACGCGTCGCTGAAGCTCTTGCATGGCGCGCAACTTATTCCTCAGACTTGCCGCCCGCTCAAAATCGTGAAGCCCTGCAGCCGTTTTCATATCACGCTCTAGCTCCACAGCAATAGCCTTGCGATTTCCCTTAATATAACTTATCAATTTACGCAAACTAGCTTTATACGCGTCCGGACCATCACTTATTTTCGGACTTAAACCCAAATCCTCATCCAACTTTGATTGCCCGGGGCGTCTTTGGTGAGTGAGATATGGAAAAATTCGCCTCAAATAGCGCAATGCCTTTTTTAACGCAAAACCATTGTAAAATGGACCAAAATAATCCGCACCATCATCGGCAGGATTCCGCGTAAAACTGACCGTCGGCCAATCGCTTTTCATATCAATCCGAACATACATCTGAGACTTATTGTCGCGCAACAGAACGTTGTATCGCGGCATATATCGCTTGATCATTTCGCTTTCCAAAAACAGCGCATCAACCTCACTCTCAGTTTCAATCCAATCAGTATCAAAAATCTCTGCCACCAGCGCCATAGTTTTATTATCTCGCCCGCGCGAATCTTGAAAATACTGACGTACGCGATTTTTAAGAACCGCCGCCTTGCCAACATAAATTACCTCGCCGCTCGCCGACTTATGAAAATAAACACCGGGCGTTCGCGGCAAAGTTTTCAGCTTAGCTTGCAATGCTTGATTCATTAAATATATTACAATCTAAATACGGCAATTATGCAAGTATTCTTCTAACGATTGACTAATCTTCCAACCACTTTTTGAGAACTATCGCCTGATTATGTTCCGTATCTTTGGCGCCATATAGCAGTGTAACTGCAGATTGTTCGTTCCAATTATTCTTCGCCTCGGCTGCCGCAGGATTATTATCCAGCTCCTTCATATAACGGCGAGAAAATTCCGGGAATTTTTCTGGATCGTGATTAAACCATTTGCGTAATTCATCGGTCGGGGCAATTTCTTTATTCCACTCGTCCAATGCAGCTCGCTCTTTGCTAATTCCGCGTGGCCACAATCGATCGACCAGCACACGATAGCTATCGTCTGACGCGGTCGACCCATAAATCCGTTCAATTTTATACTTTGTCATAATTTCATATAACTACAAATCATTGATCAGATCAATAAAAAGCGAAAGCTAGCCATTCTTCAATACTTATTCGATGCTACGTAAATATTCCTCCAAAAACTCACTCCACTCGGGCGCATTCTTCTCACGGAAATAGGCACGAAGAAAATCAACCATAATTTGATGACGATTTTCTGCTTCTATTCGTCCTGGTTCAGTCAACATCAAACCTTTCAATTTCAGCAGTTTCTCAAAGAAGTGATTGATAAATCCGTCAGTATCATGCGTATTGCCATCAGTGTTATATTCGTGTGCCGCCAGATTGACATTCGGCCAAACCTTAGGGTCAAAAATCCGACCGCCGTGATGACAAGCATAAGTCAACGCCCGCTCAATACCGACTGCACCAATAGCATCACACATGTCAGCGTCAGACGCCAATTTCCCCGCCAGCCGCTGCGGCTGCTTACCGTTCAGCCGTTTGCTATAACCAATCGCCGCAATATTTTCCAGCACAACCCGACTTAAATCATCAGCCACCTCTGCCTGCGCCATAATATTTACCGCGTTCGTCAATTTTTCCGCCTGCGTTTTACCGACTAATTTATAATCATCAACATCATGCAGCCAAGCCGTCAATAGCACTTCTTGCAGGTTCACTGATTCGCTGTATTCGTTAGCAAAACGCTCCGCCAACAACGCTACTCGCTCGACATGATCATCAGCATGCCCCGAAGTGTCGCCGCCCAATAACTGCCGAACTTTAGTCTTTACTATTTCAAGCTGGGAAATTTGTCGATCGTTCATACTCATACTATAACATAAAAGCAGCATCGCCTACTGACGCTTATTAGCATACAAAGCGTAATATTCTTCAGGAAGATAATTTATATTAAGCCACCGGGCTTCCATTATTTCAAAGTTGCATTTTATGTCATAATTAGACGCGTGCGCCGCAAAAACTCGAACTGAAAATTTGGCATACGATTCATGAGAATTAGCTTTTCCGAGATACCGCAGATTATGTATCTTTAATCCAATCTCTTCCAAGGTTTCTCTAACGGCAGCCTGTTCATAACTCTCATTACGATTTACTCCGCCTCCTGGCAAAGCCCATTCTTGACGACTAAAGCGGCTTCTGACTAATAAAATCTTACCATCATCACGATAGACAATCACCCGCACGCGGTCCTTCTTCGGCACAATCCTAAAAACTAGCGACATTACGTAGGCAACCCCACGAAAAATTGCCCGCCCAAATGAGCTGAACATCTCGCCAACTATTGATCCTTTGCGAGACATAATTAGTAAAAACTTTCTCTTTTGGCGACAGTTTATTCTGTGGTTACACCGTCAAAATCTTCTTCGTTAGCTTCTGCCTCTTCCCGTGTCGCCCGAACAATGCCGTCTTTGTGATGTGCTGGACTATATATCGTATAGAGCTTAAGCGGCTCTTCGCCAGTATTTATCACATTATGCTCAGCGCCCGCCGGCACAATAATCGCACTACCGTCAGACACAGCATACTCATTGTCGTCAATCAAAACCTTACCTTTACCAGATTCAAATCTGAAAAATTGATCATTTTCTTCGTGAACTTCCGCGCCAATCTCCCCACCAACCGGCAAACTCATCAGTACCAACTGACAATGTTTTGCCGTATATAAAACTTGACGAAAATTATTATTTGCCAATGTAAGCTCTTCGATATTTCCACTAAAACCCTTCATAAATCCCCCTTCTATTTTTTTATTTCGCAGCTTTTTCCAAAGCGTCAATCAACGTCTGCTTTGGCTTCATGCCGATCATTTCAGCAACTTCCTCGCCGCCAACAAAAATCTTCATGTTTGGAATTCCCTGCACGCGATATTCCATAGCCAATTGCGCATTTTCCTGACTCGCTTCAGTGTCAACCTTAACAATATCAAACTCTGTTTCTTCAGCAATTTGATGCAAAAGCGGGGCCATTGCGCGGCATGGCGGACACCACGGCGCCCAAAAATCAACTAGTACAGGACCGTCGCTTTTTAGCACCTTATCTTCAAATTCTTGCTTCGTTGTAATTTCATATAAAGCCATTATTTCCTCCTTTTCTGGCATTTTTTACAAACTCCCGTCACAACCAACGGGCCGTCAATATAACAATCGCTAATTTCATGCGCAATCTGTTTTCTCATCTCATCGGCAATTTTAATATCCATCAAGCCATCGCAGCCACTACACACAAAATGATCGTGATCGTCCTTACGAATATCATATCGCAAGCAACCCTTTTTAGTCGATGGCGCCAAACCAATCATCCCGTCGCCACACAGGCGTTGAGTTATTCGATGCACCGTCGTGTCGCTGACTTCAGGATGAATGTTCCGCAATTCCTGAGCAATTTCCGCATTCGTCGCATGATGTTTGCTCTTTAAAATCGCCATCACGTCATTCGTGTATTTTGTTGATCGCCTAACAATTTGCGTCATGTTCCTATTGTAAAGTATTTACAATAAATAAACAAGGACTTTATTCCACAAATTGACTTATATCTATATATTCCCTATAATAATCAAAGTCTATGAACTCCCGATGACGAGTTCCTCTAATATACATTTTTGAATAATTAAGAACGCTCAGTTTTCTGCGCAGCTTATAAATATTAATTTATCATCGAAAGGAATTGATTTGAAAAACAAACCAAACAGCAAAGAAATATTTCGTCTATTTTGGAAGACGTCAGAGCCATACAAACACCGCCGAAACTTGGCAATATTTTTTGCAATGCTGACTCTCGTGGTTACCATTTTTGTCGGGCCGCTCATAATTGCTAAGCTTCTTAGTATTATCCAACACAATCAACTGCACGACGCAAAAAATCTATGGACACTAATTGCTTTATATAGCGTCAGTGGATTATGGTCTAGCGTCATCGGCTGGCGATTAGTTTTATATCTCGCCTGGACATTCGAAACCGCCATGCAGCGAGATTTATACGCTCGATGCTTCAGCAAACTGACTAACCAAACACTATTCTTCCACTCAAATAAATTCGGCGGGTCGCTCGTTAGTCAAACAAATAAATTAGTCGGTGCGGTAGAAAGTTTTTGGGACACGATAATTTGGTCAGTTTTGCCGCTAGTTGTTTCACTGGTCGGTTCAATAATTGTCCTGTCAACTCTTCTTTGGCAATACGCGTTATTCTTACTCATCTTCTCAATTGTTTTCAGTATCGTCGTTTATTACGGATCCAAGCCAATGGCGAAATTGACAAAAAAAGAAGCCAAAGCCAGCAATAAATTGAACGGACAATTAGCCGACGTAATCTCAAACGTTCTAGCGGTCAAGTCATCTGGCGCCGAAGCTACGGAACAGAAATTTTTCGCAAAAACCGTCAACTCTTGGCGAGATTCAAGTCTCGACGTAATGCGCGGATTTTTAAAAGTCAGCACCATATATTCATCAATCAACATGGTTATTAAAATTGGAGCAATCACCTTCGCAGTGTACGCAGCTCAGAATAATTTGGTGTCAGTGGCGTCTGTCTATCTTATCATCACCTACACTGGAAGTGTCGCGCATGAATTGTGGAACATGAACGGAATTATGCGCAATTACAACCGAATTGTTGGCAACGCAAATGACATGGTAGAAATCTTACAAACGCCAACGACATTGATTGATAAAAGCAATTCAAAGCTAAAAGTTACAAACGGCGAAATTTCTATGGATAAAATAACTTTCACGCACGACGAGGGTCAAGGCGACACTCTATTCCACGACTTCTCTCTGGATATTAAATCGGGCGAAAAAATAGGTTTAGTCGGAGCGAGCGGTTCCGGAAAAACGACACTCACTAAATTGCTATTACGTTTTGCTGATATTGACTCAGGAAAAATTACCATCGATGGACAAGATATTTCCGAAGTCACCCAGGCAAGTTTGCGCGCCAAAATCGCTTACGTACCGCAAGCACCATTGCTATTCAACCGCTCCGTGCGCGAACACATCGATTACGGTC
>CAJPKE010000014.1 GCA_905370345.1 Candidatus Saccharibacteria bacterium UBA6209
CCGCGGTTCAATCTATAACCATAAAAGTGAGTGAAGTTGACTCTGCTTTGCTTAATGACGCGGATGAGCTGCAGAAATTGTTAAGAAATGTTACGGAATTGGCGGACTTGCATTCTTTGGAATCAGTGATGCATCAATTTTCCCCGCAAGGAATCAGCGCCGCCCTGCTGTTGTCGGAGTCGCATATCGCGATTCATACGTGGCCAGAAAGCGGCGTGGCGTATATAGCGATGACAACTTGCAAAATGCTAGATGATGATAAATTGCAACAAATAAAAGAGCTGACTGCACGGCTGCTGGGTGCAAAAAACATAATTATGAAAGAAATGGCATTGTAATATGAAACGAACCAAGGCGCGACTTAAAATCAACCAAATATTGACTGGAAAGAAAACTAATTTACGAGTTGTTGGCTGTTTGCTTTTTCGTGAGTGGGATAAGAAAGATAAGCGATTTTACTACTGGGAAGAGTGGGAGATTACAGGGCTGGCTGATTATGATAGCTGGGTGGAATATGATCACAGCGATCAAACCGTTTCTCTGTATGAGCCAATTCGTTTTACTCAGGCAATTGATCCAACGCAATTGGAAAAGGGTCAATCATTCACCGTTTCTGAGCAGGACGGCAAGGATCACGTTGTGGTGGTTGACGAGGTTGGTATTGGTGAAATTATGAACATCAAGGGCAAAAACACGTATCAAGTTTTCCCGAAAGAACTGATGGCATATGCTACTTTGAGGGATACTGGCGCGCCGAAAAACCGTCAGCTGATAACAATTGAGAAGTATGATAATCGCGAGTACGACGCTTATCGTAAGATTCAATTAAGCGACAAAGAACAGAAGGAAATGTTCGGCAGAACCATTAAACCGATTGACTGGACGACGATTATATTCATTGTCATATTTATCGCTATTATTTTGTTTGCATTCATCTTTGACAACAATTCCGACAATAGTAATGGCGGAGGTCACGGCGGATCGCGCAGTGTTTACGGCGGCAGTAGTGGCGGGCTTGGCAAATAAAAGGAGTTATAATGTCACGATCAAGTACGAAAAAACGGGAGCAAGTTGCTTTATTTGCGGCGGCAATTTTGGTAGCAATCGGTGGAATTATTTATGAATTAATCCTAGGTGCAGCTGCGTCATATCTGGTGGGCGATTCGATTTTGAGTTTTAGTCTGGCAACTGGCGTGACGCTGTTCGGTATGGGAATTGGCTCGCTGCTGGTCAATTACATCAAGCTTCATCCAGCGACCAGCTTCGCAACGAACGAAATTATTTTAGGGCTAATTGGCGGAAATTCGGTGATGCTGATGTATTTGGGATTCGTTTTTACGCGCTCGCATTGGCTAATTTTTGCCGTCATAAGTCTGGCGATCGGCATTTGTATCGGGCTGGAAATTCCGCTTTTAATGAAGATGTTTCAGGAGTTCGGGCGCAAGTCTTCGGTGAAATTATTTAGCAAGATCTTAGCGCTCGATTATTTTGGGGCGTTAATTGCATCGCTATTATTCCCGCTCGTTATGCTTCCATATCTTGGCTTAATGCGCAGCGCGTATCTGGTGTCAGCTTTGAATATTGGCGTTGCGGTTCTGATTCTTAAGCAAATGAAGGCTTCGAAAATTATTATGACAATTAGCGTTATTGCAACAATGTTGCTTTTGGGATTTTTCATTTTTGCGACAGAAATTGAGCACGGAATTGACAAGCGAACATATAAAGATCCGGTGATGTGGCAGCAGCAGACGCCGTATCAGAAAATTGTCCTGACGAGATATAAAAATGACACGAGGTTGTTTTTGAATCGCAATTTACAGTTTTCCAGCCTTGACGAAGCGCGTTATCACGAAACATTGTCTACTTCCGCTCTGTCTTCAGTCGCCAGTCCGAAGCGCGTGCTGATTATGGGCGGCGGCGATGGTTTGCTGGCTCGGGACGTTTTGAAATATCCCAGCGTTGAGCATATTACGTTGGTCGATATCGATGAGGTGATGACTAATCTGGCAAAAACTAATCATCTTCTCACCGATATAAATCAGCGTTCTCTGCATGATCCGCGCGTTTCCATTGTCAATCAAGATGCTTTCCAATTTGCTTTTTCTACCTCAGATAAATATGATGTTGTGTTGATTGATCTGGTGGATCCGTCGAATGAAAAATTAGCCAAGTTGTATTCTGAGCAATTATATCGTCAAATTGGCAATATTTTAACGGAGCGTGGGGTTATGGTGACGCAGGCGACGTCATCATTTTTCTCTCCGCATGCTTTTTATATGGTGGCAAATACCGTCAAATCATCTCATCCAGAGCGATATGTGACGGCGTTTTCGGTCAATGTGCCGTCATTTGGCGAGTGGGGTTTTGTGATGTCTACGCCGCAAGCTGAGGTTGTAGCTAGCCAGCCATTGCCGAAAAACCTACGATATCAAAACCAGAAATTGCTCACCTTCCTGACTAAGCAAAACGCCATATCAGTGCCATCTGGACCGACTTCTACGTTGGTTTCTCCGCGAATCACCGACGTTTACAACTCTGATATGCGTCAGTGGCGATACGAATAGTTTTTAAGCGGCAGTAGTGCTCTTTTTTCGGCGGCGACGTCGTCTTTTTGGCGTTGCTGAATCTAGCGGTGTAACTGTACTAATTGCGGTTTCTGTAGGTGTGTTATCATTGCCACGAATTTGCAAAACAACTTCGCCGTCGTTTGCTGCGGGTTGCTGCTTTTCCGGTTGGCTATTGACCGCTGGAGCGTTGTTTGCAGGCTGCGGCTGAGGTTTGGCTGGTTGCTTTTTTTGGTTGCGAACAGGCTTTATTGCGGCATCAATTTCCTTCTCGACATCTTCCCTGTTTCGCGAATACATGCGACGTGAATGTTCAATAATGTGCGGTGTGTTGTCGGCTTGGCTTGGTGGAAGTTCCAATGTGCGGGCAGAAAACGCCGGAGTTTTTTCGCCGCCGATAACCATATTGACAACAAAATTACGATTGTGCATCTGGAGTAGATCGATTGACTCAAAGTTCGGCTCGAATTGATTGGCAAGAATCGGTGCGTCGTCAGCAGAAACTCGGAAAGAAATCATAGTGCCGACGTTGCCGAAAACCGCATCGCGAACCGTGTCGCTCATCTGGGAAATGTACTGGTTGGCAACGGTCAAGTTAAGTCCATATTTTCGAGCCTCAGACAGAATAGTCGCGAACGAATCAGTGGCGAAGTTCTGGAACTCGTCGACGTAAAGATAGAATGGGCGGCGGTCACGGACGTCAGGAATGTCGCTTCGAGACATGGCGGCAAGCTGGATTTTTGTGACCAAAAACGAACCGAGGATGGCGGCATTATCTTCACCGATAAGACCTTTGGACAGATTGACAATTAGAATCTTTCCTTTGTCCATAATCTGACGAATATTGAACGTGGATTTTGGTTGTCCGATGATATTGCGAATGATTGGATTGGCGGTGAAAGCCCCGACTTTATTTAAGACTGGCGCAATCGCCTCGGCGACAAACTTGTCATTCCAGCTGGCAAATTCAACATTCCAGAATTGCAAAACCACGGTGTCTTGGCAATAAGCCAGCGTTTCTTTTCGGAATTCCTTATCTGTTAGCATGCGAGTAATGTCAAGCATTGTCGCTTCTGGTCGGTCCAGTAAAGCCAGAATTGTATACCGCAAAATATACTCAAGCCGTGGTCCCCACGAATCGCCGAAAATACGCTTCAAAACGCCGATGATTTCTGATGAGATGTTGGTTTTTTGGTTCGGGTTCGTGACTTCCAGCGGGTTGAATCCCAGAGGATACGCGGTGTCGGCTGGATTGAAATAGATCACGTCGTTCAATCGGCTGCCAGGGATAAATTTCATGTTGTTGATTGCGAAGTCGCCGTGCGGGTCGATGATGGCGTATCCTTGATTATGGAAAATATCGCTTAAGGCGAAGAGCTCTAATAGTCCACTTTTTCCGGCGCCCGTTTGCCCGATTATGTAAACGTGGCGTGAGCGGTCATAGCGTAACATGCCGAATTGGTGGCTGATGCCGCGGAAGTTGGTGACGCCAAAGGCAGAAATTTGGTCGTCGTTGACATCTTCGCCGGTTAGCACTGGCAATTTGGACGGCGGTTCTGCGGTTTTGGAGCTCGCCCAGACTATATTTGGCGTTTCCACGTTGGTGTGTGGCAAGTGAAAAACTGACGCCAATTCTTCTATATTTAAGATAAAACCATCGCCGATGAACGAACGCTTGCGATATTTATCAATAAATTCTTTACCAAACGCGCCCTTGACGGCATGGAATCCGTTGAGATTTGTCGAATTGAACTGCTTAAACGTACCGACAAGCGCCTGCATGCGAAGCTTAGCATTTGTCTGACTTTCGCCCATATAAACTAAGCGAATTTTTACTTCATAGCCGAGCTTTGTGGCCTTTTTCTCTGCTTCAGAAATGCGAGTTTTATCGCGGTCTGATAGCTCAACGGCTGTTGATTGATTTGCTCCCTGCTCTGGTGGCTGCCATAACGCGCCAAGTACGCCGATTAGCCACTGCATACTGCCGCCGAATCCTGGCAAGGAGAACATTCGTCCGTTTTTTATGCTATTGATATATCGATCTGCGGCGTTTTGCCAGTCGTCTGGGATTGGTCTGACTAGCACCTGAATCCACAATTCTTCACCGGTGGTTTCCAATTTTGCCAACGTGCCCGTAATGCCAGCCAGCGGGTCGACTTCGAAGTTTTGGAAAGTGCGAATCGGGAGAAATTCATCTGTGGTTAATGTTAGTTCTGTCGAGTAAGCAACTTCATGGTCGCGCTCGTGCTCAGTGTAATCTTCGTCGGCTTGGTGAATTTGAACGGTTGGATATTGAGAATAAATCTGTCCTTCGACAAAACTTTGCAGGGTTTTTGGCACCCAAACGTAAAAGCGAATTTGTCCATTAACTGAGGCGATTTCAAAGCTGATGTGCTCTTGGTGTCCGCCAGATAATCGCAATTCTTTATTGTCGCGAAGAATTCCGTGCAGTGAAGCGAATAACTGCTCGGCGGCAAGTTCTTGCTTGTCGTTGGTGCGTGGGATTTCCAGGACCAAAAGTACACTCTCAACTGGGGTGAAATCTTCTATTTTCCGATAATTCCGCCACGTCAAAAACATCAGGACTGCCACAATTGGCATCCAAACATACCATTGTAATAATGTACCGATGATCCAAGAAATAATCTGCATTATGTGTAAATTATCTCACCTCTGAAAGAAGTTTGCAACTTAGCTTAAGCGGCTTCTTCAAAAACGTATGTGGCTTTAGCGACGCGTTTGAATTGTGGCTTTGATTGAAGGTTTAATAGAATGGTGGTTTCCTTGACTTGTCGTTTGTCGAGGACTTGACGAACGATTTCATCGCGGTGAAGCGGAGTTTCGGAATTCTTCAAAATATCAGTAATGATATCCGCTACAGTTCCGCGGCTGTAGCCCCAGCTGGCAAGCGCGTAAATCCCGCGGCCGATTAGAACAAAGCGCTTGTCTTTAATAAGTTCATTGTGAATTGCCTGCGTCGTGACGCTTCGGCGGTTAAATTCGCTGTCTCGAATTCCCTTGGCGATGTCGGAAAAATGCATTGGTGAGCCGTTAGTGTCTAGAACAACGTAGATTTTATCGCGGATGTTCTTTGGGTTAACAGCTGGCCATTTGGCTAGTCCCCACTGATCGTTTAAGCTGGCCAATTTTTTACTAACAGTAGCCAAGGCTGCAATGTTTGAAGGATGTTCATAGTCCAATTTTTTGTGCAATTCTTCCGCAGTAACAGGCTCGCCGTGCTTTTTGATAGTCTTTACAACTTCTTCGACTCGTGCTCTAATTTGCTTTTCATTGCCGAGAGTGTCAATTGCTGCCGCTTGGTAATAATCGTCATTCTCTGTAACAATCGTGATATTTTCTGCCAGCTCAGAAATAAACGCCACACGAGCGCGGTCAATTGCAGTAGCTTCTTTACCGAGGAAGTGCGACGCCAAATCCTGCATGCGCGCAACTCGTCCCATCTCAGACAAACTCGAAGTGATTTCTTTTTCCATAGCAATAACCGAAGGAAGTTCTCCCTCGGCGACAGCTGCACGTAGACGCGTTAAGATTGCTTTTTCTAGCTGACGAACGCGCTCGCGAGTAATGCCGAACATATCGCCAATTAACTCTAACGTTTCTTTTCGGTCGTACAAACCAAATCGTCGAGAAATAATTTCCTTTTCGCGCTCTTGCGGAATCTTAGAAATAATAGTATCGACGACAGAATTTAATTTGGCGCTTTGCTCGGTTTTTGCTGTCTCGCTCATGTTGCTAGAAACATCCTCTCTGCCTCACCACAGGTTATATTGATTGAAAATATGTTTTTAATTATACAATTGCATTTGACAAAAGTCAATAGATAAATGCCATAATTGCTGATATAAATTATAGCATTTATTTTACGTTTTTTGCAATAGATTATATGAAGAGTTTTTATTATTCGGAATTATTGGATAGTATGAAAACGCTATTTCTTTTTAGTGGATGTTTTGGTGGCTTTTTTAACTACGCGTTTGCGAGTTGGCTTCGCTGTTGTGGCGTTTAATAGCTCCAGAGCTTTTTCGTGAGTAATAGTTTTCGGATCTGTGGCTTTAGGTATTTTGACGTTTTTGGTGCCGTTGGTGATGTATGGACCGAATCGTCCATTGAGAACCTTAACTCCATCTGGAAACTCGGCAATATTCTTAGCGGCTTCGGCTTCTAGCTTGGCGGCGTAAAGTTCACGTGCCTTTTCTAAAGTAATGCTATGTGGATCTTCTGGCTTAATGGAGACAAACAATTTGCCAACTTGAATATACGGACCGAACCGCCCAATATTCGCCTTAATATCTTGCCCGTCCTCTGTTTGTCCGACGATGCGTGGCAATTTGAACATTTCCAGCGCTTGCTCTAAGGTTACCGTTTCAATCTTCGCGCCTTTTGGCAGCGGCGCAAAACGCGGCTTTTCGTCGTCATCAGTTTCACCAAGTTGCAACATTGGACCAAATCGCCCAAATCGCGCAATAATCGGTTTATTCGTCTTCGGGTCAATCCCCACTTCGCGATTAGCGCCGACTTTACTTCGGTCAATTCCGCCAGATTGCTCGATTAATTTATGGAAAGGCATGTAAAATCCGTGCAACATTGTGCTTTTTTCCAGATTGGCACCAGCAATTTTGTCAAATTCCGTTTCAACATTGGCGGTAAAATCGTAATCGACAATTTGCGTAAAATGGTCCGTCAGGAAATCGGCAATCAGTTCGCCGCTTGGCGTTGGAATAAGCTTGCCGCGTGTCGAGCCAGTTTTTTCCTGGACAATACTTCGACTGACTTCCTCGCCGTTATAGTTCAGGACAATTACATCACGCGGTTGACCTTCGCTGTCACCCTTTTCAACATAGCCGCGAGTTTGAATAGTGTCAATAATCGTAGCGTAAGTTGACGGACGACCGATACCGAGATCTTCCAGTTTCTTGACTAGCGAACCTTCAGTGTAGCGAGCTGGCGGTCGTGTAAATGTTTGACGAGCCGTAATGTCGTGAGAATTGACTTCATCGCCAGACTGTAACTTCGGTAGAAGCTCATCTTTATTGCCGCCGTAAACGCGCAAAAATCCATCAAATGTAATAACTTCACCTTTTGCTTCAAATTGAGCTGGCTTTTTGCTTTTTGGTAATTTTTCACCTTTGATGTCAATTGTAATAGTTGTCTTTTCTAGTTTCGCTGGCGACATTTGCGACGCTAAAGTTCGGCGTCGAATTAGGTCGTATAATTTCTGATCATAGCTATTATTAGATGCGGTTTCCAGAGTGATGTCCGTCGGGCGAATGGCTTCGTGAGCCTCTTGGGCGGATGCGGATTTGGTCTTAAATTTACGAACCGTTGAGTAATCTGGACCGTAAAGACGCTTGATAAAATCGGTGGCTGCAGCGATGGCTTGACCGCTCAAATTCACCGAGTCGGTACGCATATAGGTGATCTTTCCGTCTTGGTATAATTTTTGCGCCGAAGCCATGGTTGCTTTGGAGCTGAAGCCAAGTTTAGAGTTGGCTTCCTGCTGCAAGGTTGACGTAGTAAATGGCGCCGCTGGATTTCTAGTCCCAGGAGTTTTTGAGATATCGCTAACAATAAATTCGGCGGGTTTCAAACTATTCAAGAACTCGTTCGCCGCTTCTTCCGTATCGAATTTTTGATTAAGTTCGGCCTTGAATTCTTGATTGTCGTGAATGAAAATGGCGGTAACTTTGAACTGAGAATTGCCCTCAAACTTCATAATTTCTCGTTCGCGCTCAACGAGTAATCGCACCGCTGGACTCTGAACGCGACCAGCCGATTTTCCGCCCGGAACTTTTTGCCAGACGACTGGACTGAGTTCAAAACCAACCAGTCGGTCAAGAATCTGCCTGGCTTGTTGTGCCTGAACCAAATTCATATCCACGGTTCGCGGATTCTTAATTGCGTTGGTTATGGCATCTTTGGTAATCTCATGAAAAACAATTCGCTTGGTTGTTTCAATTGGAAGATCCAGCACCTTACATAAGTGCCAAGCAATAGCCTCTCCTTCGCGGTCTTCATCGGTTGCGAGCCAAACATTTTCCTTACCGACTGCCTTGACATTTTTCTTTAGCTCGGTGATAACTTTCTTTTTTTCAGGATCAACT
The DNA here is from genome assembly GCA_905370345.1 of Candidatus Saccharibacteria bacterium UBA6209. Lineage (GTDB taxonomy): Bacteria > Patescibacteriota > Saccharimonadia > Saccharimonadales > Saccharimonadaceae > Nanosynbacter. The sequence goes on from CAJPKE010000014.1 coordinate 8,687, forward strand.
TCATAGATTGCGAAAAAATCGTTAGCCACGTCAATCGGCGGCGTTCCATCCTTCGTCTTTTTAACAATCGAGCGAATATGCCCCACGCTGGACAGGACGTGAAAATCCTTGCCGAGATATTTCTCGATGGTTTTAGCTTTGGCTGGTGACTCGACGATAACGAGATTTTTCATAACTTTATATTATAACAAATCACTATCTGGCTACAACCGCAAAGTGAATTATTACGAGCGACCACTGAGGCGACCGAGCATTGCCATTGATCCGAGGGTACGATTGACATCTGTTATTTGGCGTGGCTCTTCTGGATTTTCTTTTTCCGCGTTGCCGTTAATCGCTCGTTCTATGTAGATGCGTGTTGCGTGTACAGCGAGCGGAAGCGAGGCGGCGAATGCTCCAGCTCCTAGTTTGCGTAGAAGTTTGGCGAGTTTTGGATTTTTATCCTGCTCGGCAACATGGGCGGCAATATAAGATATCAAAGTAACTGTTTCTCCTGCCATGGCTAGTTTTCCTGATTTGGTCGGTCGAGTTTCAGCTTTCTTGTCACTACGTAAATTGGTAATTCCTGTAACCCCAGCGTTTATCGAGTTTAGTAGCGCAACAATGCCAAGAACATGCTTTGGAGCCAACCCCTTTTTATACATTTCATAGAGAATTTTTGCCATAACTATTTTATCTGTTGTGGCGTCTAATGCCGCCCCGGTATTGCTAGTCTGTCCTGTCATGCGCGCTACTTTGCCATCCAGAACGTCAGCTAATCGCCCGACTGCGCATTCCGTCAACCCTTCGGCTGTATCGATTTTCTCAGATCCGTGTATCGCTAAAGCGGCGCCAGTCACGCTTATCAAATTAGGGATAGTAAAGATGTCCTTAGCGATTTTATGGGCGACAGGAGATGCTTCTCGGGCTTTTTTCATAGTCCGCATAATAACATCAATTTGTCAAAATAGCAATATTATCGTAATGTCCAGTTGTTAGCTCCGAGCGGCTTAATCGCGCCGTTGATTTCCAGCATTGTGAGCGCCGTGGCGAAGTCTGACGCGGATAATCCTGATTTTTGTTGGATTTCATCGCCGTCACGAAGCCCTTCTGAGATGAGTTTTATGATAATAGCTTCTTCAATTGTTGCGCTGGCTGCTAATTCTTGACCGTTGTCTTTTTGTAATTTCTCTGGCGCGATGATTGATAAAACATCGTCGGCGTCTGTCACCAAATACGCCCCTTGTTTTAATAAAGTATTACAACCCGCCGACAGTGGGCTGGTTATGTTTCCGGGAACTACAAACAAATCTCTTCCCTGATTTAGTGCGTGAGAGGCGGTGTTTAATGTGCCGCTTCGTTCGGCAGCTTCGGTGATAATAATTCCATCGGCTAGCCCACTAACTAAACGATTGCGCTCCAAAAAACTCCAACGATTAACTATTTTATTATCGCCCTTCATCCATTCTGAAACGACCGCTCCGCCCCGCTCTATGATGCTCATGGCTAGTTGATAATTGGTCCGCGGCGAAATATCCGGAAGTTCATTTGGGACGACCGCCACGACTGTTCCGCCAGCTTCAATCGCAGCTTTTTGGGCAATACAATCCACACCTAGCGCCAGCCCACTCACGATTACACATCCGGCTTTTGCCAGATCTGTTGCTAATCGCTCGGTCACTTCTTTTCCGTAGGCAGACGGCTTACGGGACCCGACGATTGATACGACTGGCGCATTTGTTTCTGGCAACTTTCCCATATAACATAAGCTTTTTGGTGGATTGGCAATATGTGCTAATCTCTGGGAGAAAATATGCTCATCTGGTGTAATTCTATTGATTTCCATAAAAAATGTGGTAAAAAGTATTGACACTTTGTCAAATGTTTGCTATAATCAAGGACGATTGGTTAAGTAATCATTAACCAAACGCACCTTATACCCCCTATTCTAACTATATGTTAGGTTGCGCGCAATGGCATTAAGTATTCTTACCCTCCACTTTTTGCGGTTCAACGTTACGCGCATACTAACCCCTTTAACTGCCCTTTTTCAAAGGCGACCTCTGTTAATGTGAGTACGAAATTGTATTGATAGTCATCAGGCGCGGACTTTTGGAGTTTTAGTCGCGACGCTTCACTGATACGGTAGCTCGGGTGGGTTGAAGGGTAAAAAAGCGTCAGGTGATGCCCACCCTTACCTGGCGCTTTTTTGTTGGGAAAAATTATTTATTTTCTATAATGTGTCGGCACTTTTCGCAAATACCTTCCAGCTCAAAGTGGTGTTTTGTGACTATGAAATTATGTTTTTTACCAATGAGATCTATGAGTTTTTCGAGCTCTTGTGATTGTACAGGTTCGGCATTTTGACAATTGATGCAGTATAGGTGGTGATGATGTGGTATAAAAGGTTCTGCTAACTCGTAATAATTCTTCCAGCCAATAGTTATGGTGTTTATAATGTTCAGATTATCGAACATCAGTAGCGTGCGGTAAATGCTGGCGCGGTTAATGTTTTTGCAGTTTTTTGCAATATCACCAACCGTAAGAGGCACATCTGAATTTCGCAGGATGTCAAATACTTGCTGGCGAGGTTTTGTCAGGCGAAGATTGTGGCGTTCAAATATTTCATTTAGCATAGTGCTATCAATAGTTTATAACTTATTGCAACAAGCGTGCAATAGACTTACAGTCCGAGCAATTCATAAGGATATTTGGGCTGGCTGATTTTTGTGATGTGCGCGTCGGTTATGACGTATTCAGCTTGGCTATTAACGATTTTTTGCGACAATTTACCCTTGACGATTAGCCATGTTCCATCTGGGTAGTCTGTCGAAAAGTTTTTCTCGACCAGGATTTTCATAGGCACGCTGTCAACAGTGCAGCAACTTATAACATATCTGGCGATATTGAAGTAATTATAGCCGTAGTTTTTTAACAGATCATTTGAAACGAAGCCAGTAATGGTGATATCTTTGCCGTTAAAATAAGCAGCCTCTTTGCAAGAATTTATAGCGGTTTTCCAGCGATTTATTGAGATTGTAGAAGAGTTCTCTTTCGGCTGAGGTGTTTCGCAACGACTTTCGGGCTCAATAATCACAGGGCTTTCTTTTTGCGCGAGGCTGCTTGGAGAGAGTGGCTTTGGTGGTAACATATATCCAACTGATAATATAATTATTGCAAAATAAGATATTGGGGTAATTTTTTTCAAGCCAATTCTAGATTTATCTTTTGCGGGTTTATTTTTTAATTGCAACATTATATCAATAAGCAAAAGTATAACGCCGATTACGCTAATTATGACCGCGAATGTGTGATAGCGTGGATGAACGTAAAAGCCGAGTTGGTCGCGCCAAGCTAATAACAAAATATATGCGCAAACGACAATTCCGCCAATTGATTTGGTGAGATTAGCGTACATATAAGTTAACCCCCAGCCCGACAATTAGAGATAAGATGAACACAGTTAAGGTAATTGTTGCAATAAATTTCCAGCGAAAAGTTGTTTTTAATAGCGTAATCATTTTAATGTCTATCATCGGTCCGAATAGCAAGAAAGATAAAATTGAGCCTGTTGTGAAATTTCGCACGTAAGCCAGTGCGAAGAATGCATCGATGCTGGAGCATATCGAGATGATGAAGCTTAGTGTGATCATGGATATGACTGATAGGAAAATGTCGCCGCCGACGGCATTTATAATGAATCGCGGAACGAAGATTTGTGTGGCGGCTGCGATGCTAGCGCCTAAGACCAACATAGTAAATAATTGCCAGAATTCATTGCGTGATGAGCTGAATACGTTTGACAATTTTGAATCGTGATTATGAGAGTCGCAAAGTTTTTCAAACTCTGGATTAATGACGGAATCTTCCTTAAAAAAGCTGACGATAAAAGCGGTTATTTGTACGATAATTAGCGCAAAAATAATTCGCCACCAAACCATTCGGGTGTCAAAACTGAAGGCGGTCATGGTTGAAATTATGGTTATCGGGTTTAAGATTGGCGCGGCGAAAAGAAAGCTAATAACGTCGGCGGGTTTCAGCCCGTTTGCTATTAAGCTACGTGCAATTGGTACGTTGCCACATTCGCACACGGGTAAAATTAGCCCGATCATAGATAGCGCAATTCGTCGGAGAAAGGCGTTTTTTGGCAATATTTTGAAGACGTCTTTTGATGATAAAAAGTACCTGATAAGCGCGGATATGATAATTCCTAAAATTAAGAATGGGACCGCCTCGACAATTACGCTTAGCGTCAGCGTGATGAAATCTTGTAATGACGGAAGTAATTTATTGCACCATTCTGCAAATTCTCCGTTTAATAACATAACGCCAAATCGTGAGCTGAATTGATAAATAGAAATTATAAGGACGCCAAAAAACACCCAACCGATCAATTCGCTGTTGGCTGATAAAAACTTTTTTATGCGACCATCTGGCGATTTTTGTGCCATATATAAAATTATACTCCATGCTTATGTTATACTAAATCAATATGAAGCATCTTTTACATTCACATCATCCGTTTCGGATTTTCTGGTTTTCGGTCCTATTAACCTTAGGTTTGGGTAGTTTGATTTTTAGTCATATGGGTGTTAGCGGTCTTTGGTTATTTACTATTTTGGTGGTTTTGGAAGTTACGTTTAGCTTCGACAACGCGGTGATAAATAGTAAGGTTTTGGCGGGAATGAGTCAAGTCTGGCAGAAGGTCTTCCTGACGGCTGGCATATTTGTGGCGGTGTTTGTCGTTCGATTTATATTGCCAATTGCTATCGTGATGATTGCGAGCGGTCACGGGTTTATGGATGTTGTCAATCTGGCGCTACATAAACCTGTCGAGTACGGCAAGATCCTGCACGAGGCGTCGCCGATGATTGACGCGTTCGGTGGTGCGTTTTTGATTATGATTGGGCTTAGCTATTTCATCGATTACAACAAGCGTGTTCACTGGATGCGGCACGTTGAGCCGATCTTGGCGAAGGCTGGGCGATTTGAGAATTTTAAGGTGTGCATAATGCTTAGCGTGGCGGCTGTTTTGTATTTTACGGTCGAGGCACCGCATAAATCTTTGGTGCTGATTTCGGCAGTTCTTGGAATTGTGCTACATATTGGACTGGAACTATTTGGGTCATTTTTTCATGAAGATGACGCAAAATCCGTTAAGATTAAAACTGGTTGGGCGGCGTTCGCTAGTTTGCTATATTTGGAAATTCTGGACGCCAGCTTTAGTTTTGACGGTGTGATTGGTGCGTTCGCCATTACCAACAGCGTGCTACTGATCGTGGCTGGGCTGGGCGCTGGAGCGATTTGGGTTCGATCGCTAACCGTATATTTGTTGCGAACAGGCGCGCTTAGCAAATATAAATATTTGGAAAATGGCGCTCACTGGGCAATTATGGCGCTCGGCGTGATGATGATTGCCAAATTATTCCACTTGGAATTGCCAGAATGGGCGACGGGCGGCTTGGGCTTATTGTTTGTGAGTTTGGCGGTCGGCAGCAGCATATTGGAAGCCAGATCTATCAATTTGCAAGAAGCTGCGGCTGCGAAGTTACATCAAGCCGAAGAGCAATTGAAGAACGGCGCGTCAAAAATTGTGCCGCGAAAACGACGCTAGAATCTGGTTTAATATTTTATACTGAACGGCTCGATAGTTCCGTTAATAAACTTCTCGATCAAATTAATTGATTCGGGCAATATCCAGCTTTGGAGAATTTTCTGCTCGTCTGAGTTGAACTTGCCTAGGACAAAATCTACGTCACCGACTTGGCGTCTGAGCAAATTATCTGTGCCAATACGAATATGCCAAAAATCTGATCCAACGTGAGCGTGAAGGGATTTTAATCCGTTGCTGCCCGCGTCTCGTCCGCCTTTGCGAGTTCGAATTTTACCGAAGTCTAGCGCCGTGTCGTCGTGAATAATTAGTAAATCGTCCAATGTCAATTTGTAAAAATCTAAGATTGCTCGGGCGGAAATTCCGACCTCATTGTAAAAAGTAGTTGGCTTAACCAGCAGGATTTTTTCCCCAGAAATATTCAGCTCGGCAATATCGGCGGAAAATTTTGGCTTATTGCAAAAAACTGCATTATTCTCTGACGCAAATTTATCAATAGCCAAAAACCCAGCATTATGCCGCGTGTTTGTGTATTTTTCGCCTGGATTTCCCAATGCTAAGATGACTTTCATAGACTTAGTATATCACCTTGTGAAAATGACGTATAATAAGCATATGGCAAAACGCGACGATGATTTAGAATTTAGCATTAATGCGCCGTTTGATGATGGGCGAGCGATTGTCGATAAAGTTCCGTTGTATTTGGTGAATGGCTCGTTGGGCGCTGGGAAAACTAGTGTCCTTGAATTCTTATTGCAACAAAGCGACTATAAGGGTTCTCGGGTGATTGAGAATGAATATGCTAATGAAAACGTTGACGGTTATCGATTAGAAAAGCTGGCGGATATTGTGACGACTTTGGCTGGCGATTGCGTTTGCTGTTCGTCGAAGCATGCATTGACGCGGATGTTACTTGACTTTTGTCGCAATTCCCCCGCTCCGGTGTTTATCGAAGCGACTGGCGTGGCGCGAACGATGAATTTGGTCGAGAAGTTGATTAATGCACAAATATTCAATAAGTACGAGTTGGCGCAGAGTTTTTATGTTATTGACGCACATGAGATTTTGCGTGGAATTGAGCCGGCGCATGAAATTGAGTTGCAAGCGGCGGATATGATTTTAGTGGCCAAAGAAGATTTGCTAAGTGACGACGAGCGATTGCAGTATGAATCCAAGCTGAGCTCCCTGCCTTACGGAAAAATATTGAGCGCGCCACGAGGTAAATTTGATATCAATAAACTGTCGACGCCGTCTGGTTTGTTGGCGTTTTTTGATACATACGATGGCGAGTTGGTCGTACCGGATAATCCGACGTATGCGGTGCTGGATGTTTCTGGTATGAAAATTGCTGCGGCGACTCTGGAAAAAATTTGGCTGGAACTTTTTGACGCTTATGAACTCAGGCGAATGAAGGGTTGCTTTATTGATGATAATGGCGTGCGGCATCATTTGGAGGCAACAGAAAATCAGATTCAAATAGCTAATTCTGCGGCGGAAGAGCCAGCAAAAATTGTGCTAATTGGTGAACGTGCGGACGAAATTACGCGTGAAGTTTTGTCTGCGCAATTGATGATGTTTGAATAAAAGTTCGCTTTCGTCGTTTCCGACTCATCAGCATAGATACACATCTATGGAGCGAACATGACAAGCAGAGACTTTGACAGAGGTTCGCAGGAGACTACAGCAGCTTGGCAATATCGATCGCCAATACAACAGCAATGAGACTGAGGGCTATGGCATTATACAATGCATGCACCGTCGCAGCTGCCGCCGTAGCTATAATCTGGCTACGGTATTTGCGGTAGCACCACAAATACACCAGCAAAAAACCGAAGCCAGTCACGGATAGGGCTATCCCTGCTGCGAAACTGTACCAGATATTTGTGATGTGCAGGAGTCCAAAACACACGCTAGCGCGCACTCGTTCGCGCCAGTTCCACTTCTCGCTTCCAGAGCGAAAAGCTTGCTCTTCCCATAATGCTAAGAGTAATATGATATTATACGCCTCGCATCTGGTAGCTTTGGTTTTGTGAAGGAGCCTCTGTGATGGTGTGTAGTTCGTGAAGCTTCCCATGAGGAAAACTCCTGCCATACCAACAGTCCAGGCAGCCCCTGTTGCCCACCCCGCGGGGAGGAACGTCTCAAGACCGCGAGTTAGAAGACCAACTACGGACTGATTCAGTCCAGGTACGAATAGGAGCATCTTTATCGTGGCAATTGTCACTATAATCAGCCCTACCGCAAGAATACTGAACTTTCGTCTGCTGAAGTATCCAGCATTCTCAATCTCAGTGACGAGTCTGGGCCAGACAAATACTGGTTTAGGATCTTGTGGCATGGCTCTCCTGAAGAGCCAAGCCATAACCCCTTTTTGGGGGCGATGCACCATTATAAGATCTGGAGGGTACATCTATCATCACCTCTTTCAAAGTTCTACTTGTCAAAGTGCGCTTTCGGACAAGGCATAAATCTCAACTTGTCAACAAAAGCCAATGTTATTTATATCACGCAATAGTGTTTAAGTCAAGAGAGATTGGCGTAAAAATAGGATTAAGCGAGCTTTTCGGCGTTCTTGGCCTGCTTGTAGGCTTTGGTGACTGGCGCCAGACCGCGCGCAACGCGTTCACGGTTGGCTTTTAATTGCTTTTCATCGCGGAGAGACATTTTAATTGGCGTTCCTGCAAAATTGAAAGCTTCACGTAAAGTTCGCTCCAAATAACGCTTGTAGCTCCAGTGGACAAATTTCAGATTACTACCGTAAATAACAAACCACGGCGGAGCAACGTCCGTCTGGACAATGTAGCGCAGCTTCGGGTGTGAATTTTTTAGACCAGCTGGCGGATGTGCAGCGATGGCTTTCTGTAAAATGTCGTTTAAGGCACGAGTTTTACATTCTTGGCGACGACGCTTATAGATATCAAGCGCTAGGTCGAATAACTTAGCGATATTCTGTCCAGTGACGGAAGAAGTGAATATTAACGGCGCGTACGGCGTGAACTTGAAATTATAGCTAATTTGTGGGGCAATTTCATCATGAGTATAGGCGTCTTTACCTTCGACGGAGTCCCACTTGCTGACGACCAGAACAAGCCCCTTGCCCGCCTCGTCAATAATTCCGGCTAGGCGCTGGTCCAATTGAACGTTAAGCTCATTGACGTCCATAAGAAGCAGACAAACGTCGGCCTCGTTGATGGCTTGCATTGTGCGAAGAACTGAGAACTTTTCAATTCCCGTTTCTTGCTTTCCTTGGCGGCGAATTCCAGCGGTGTCGAGCAGTTCAATCGTTTGTCCGTGATAACGAACTTGAACGCGGTTTACGTCGCGAGTTGTGCCGGCGACGTTGGCTACGATGGCTTGCTGCTTGCCCGCTAAGGTATTGAATAGATTACTCTTTCCGACATTCGGGCGGCCGATTAGTGCAACACGAATGATGTCGTCCGGCGCGGTTTCGGTGGCTGGTGGAATAAGTTCGGCGATACTGTCAAGAAGCTCCGAAATGCCAATGCTGTGCTCGGCGGAAGTTTTTATGATGTTTTTAATGCCGAGTCGTTTGAATTCGTCGATAGAAAGAGAGCCTTTTAAGTCTGCTTTATTGGCGATTAAAATGACTGGCTTGCCGCTTTTTAGGGCTTTTTTGGCCAATTGTCGATCAGCGTCAGAAGGATAAACAGTGGAATCGACGGTTACGAGGATTACATCGGCAGCAGCGGAGGCGTCAGCGATTTGGTCCTGAATGGTCGCCTCGAATTCGTCCTCGGCAGTCTTAAGTCCGGCTGTGTCGATGAGCCAAAATTGCGAATAGTCATCTGACGGCGTAGAGTCGACGTTGCGTCGTTTGTATGAGACTTTACCAACAACATTGTCGCGAGTTGTTCCGGCTTCCCTGGCGACTATGGCCGTGCGAGAGCGCGTCAAGCGATTAAATAGTGAGCTTTTGCCGACGTTGGCTTGCCCGATGATGGCGACTGTTGGTAATTTAGACATGATTATATATTATAGCAGTTTTAAGGCATTTTGGCGAGCACACTATTTATATAAGCCTCGCACGGGTGGACTATTTTCAGGAAATCCGTAAAATAATGCGGGTTATTTTCTATTGTGAACTTCTCAGGCTCGTCTACGACGAGTGTACATTCTCTGCTGTCGCTATTATATTCTCTGGTGTAATTATGGATGTATACCTTTGGAGATTCTTCGTTAATTGGATTTTGGTAAAGTGTTATGTAGCAATTTTCTTCGGGGTTATTTATGCAGTAGTAGACGTTATTGTCGTCATCTTTGAACGCTACAGATATAGGATATTCAAATTTCGTAGTGTATTTCTCGACCTCTTTAATAAGTTCGATGTAAGCGTAGATTTGGTTTTCTAGGAATTTTGGTAAAATGTCGGACTTATCCTTCTCATAGAACAGTTTTTCTATGGTATCCGATCTTTCTTCCTTAAGGTTGCGTATGATTGCTCTTAGTTTTTCTGAGGGCAAAGGTTCAGATTCGCGCCCTAGCGTTTCCATTTTGCAATTACACTTTCTATCAAATTTAGCACAAAAGCTATATTACAATATTTACCGTAAAATGTAAAGAGCCGCGAAGTAAATTATGAATTCGTGAATTTCTCTTCTCGCCATTCGCCTCTCTTGAGGTCGCCGAGCGAATAATTGCCGAAGTTTGTTCTGTGGAGTTTTTTGACAGTGTAGCCTAACGCATCGAAAGTTCGCCGAATTTGACGATTCCTTCCTTCACTCATTTCCACTATCCAGCGACAATCATCACCTTCGTGTTGTCTTTCTAGCGTCAATTGACTGCGTCCGTCAGGAAGCTGCACGCCAAAATCATTGATCATCTGGCGATGTAGAGGCTGCAATGGCTGGTCGATCGTGACGAGATATCGCTTAATCTTATAAAACGACGGATGCGTCATGCTGTGCGCAAAATCGCCGTCGTTCGTCATGAGAATCAGCCCGGAGCTGTCTTTATCCAGGCGACCAACAGGTTTTAAGTGGTGAAGATTCTTCGGTAGCAATTTGTAGATTGTCGGAACGCCGCCCTGAGAGGCGCGCGAACAAAGATATCCAGTTGGCTTGTGTAGGATAATGAGTTGTTTGGACTTCAATTCTAGCAATTTGCCGTTGTAGGAAATTTTATTTGCGTCAGAAATTTGTTGACCCAGTCTGGCGGGCTGACCGTCAATAGTAATCTTCCCTTTTTCTATCAATTCGTCAGCCTTCCGCCTGGAAACGCCCAAACACAGCGCCACGAATTTGTTGAGGCGCCAAGATTCTTGCTTTGTGTCTGGGTTTGTCATTGTTGCGGATTTATCGGTGGAAATTGTGTCGGCTGAGGAGTTTCTGACGGTTGATGTGGAATGATTTGCTCCTGAGGTTGTGTTTGGGTAGGAGGCATTGAGTTAACCTGTTCGATAGGATTTGGTGCTGGCTGAGGCGTCGGACTTGGTTGCGGTGCTGG
>CAJPKE010000015.1 GCA_905370345.1 Candidatus Saccharibacteria bacterium UBA6209
TGATCTCGTGGTTTTGCAATTTTCAACCTATTAATATATTCAACCAGCTCTTCCTGCGTAGCAAACGCTACACCGTATATTCGCTGCATTTGTGGATTGTTCTCATTGCCTCGCCAATACGCTCCAGCCGTCTTAGTAAGCTTAAATGCGCCAACTTTTCCAGTACTATCCACATGTCCACCCCTACACAAATCAGTGTAATCACCCTGAGAATACAAAGAAACAGTCTCGACTTTACTATCGCCATCAGACATAGATCCCATTTTTTCTCCAGCTAATTCACCAGCAACTGTAGTACCGGATCGTTTAAGGTCGTTCAGTAGCTCCACCTTAAATGACTGATTTCCACTTATAGCCCAATCAATGGCCTCTTCTACCGACACATCGCGCCTCTCAAACGGATAATTAGCCGCTACGATCTTTCGCATCTCCTCTTCTATCTTCGGAAGGTCAGCTTCAGAAATTGTCCCGTTGTCAAGATAAACATCATAATAAAAACCATTATCGATAGCCGGCCCCACACCAAACTTCGCCTGAGGCCATAAATGCTGAATAGCCTGTGCCATAATGTGCGCTAGGCTGTGTCTCATAGATTTTAGTTCTTCTTCATTCATATCAATATTATACCACGCTCCTTGATAGTAGGCATCTGTTATGATAATATTATTATATCTGGGCGATTAGCTCATTTGGCTAGAGCGCTTCATTGACGTTGAAGAGGTGAGAGGTTCGAATCCTCTATTGCCCACCAGATACGATACATGAGCCTCGTCGATAGTAGACGGGGCTTTTTATTATTTACTATACATACCTTGACTTTATTTGATAAGTATGTTAGAATTTAAAGCATGAGTAAGCATGACTCGCCTCGTTCAGGCACAAAAAAAGCACAACACTGTTCTTTATTGAGCAAGGCAAAAATTCACTACGAATATAACAAGAAAATCAACGAAGAAAGATCTATACTTAATTAAGTTCCCAGATTTACAAAGTAATCGCCTCTATACTGAGGCGATTTTTATTTTACACAGCACTTTTCCACTGGATTTTTTTATAGTTGTATGTCAATATATTGATATGATATGCATAAAATGTTTTCACGAAAAAACCCACGTAACAAATTCTCGTCAAAATAAAAAATACCCAATAACCTGGCGTAGACATATATGCGACCAATGCGGTTATTCTTTTACAACCTACGAAAAGCCTGTGATTTCCCTCGTTGTCACATCACAAGATGGCAAGAAAAATAATTTTTCTATAGGGAAACTAATACTTAGCATTGCACGAAGTTTTAATCATAACGAAAAATTAGCAGGCTCATATAGCTACGACTTAGCCAATACTATACAAGATAAGTTGATACTTTTACAAAATCAACCCACTATATCATCACAACACATCGCCGAAATAACCCACTCAACATTACAGAATTTCGACCAAATAGCCGCACTGCAATACGCAGCACAACATGATCTTATTACTCCCCAGAGAAAGAGGCGTCGCGGTCGTCCTTCTTTTTCTTATTCTGAGCACGACTCTGATCATTCATCTCTACAGTAGTCTTCTCTGTCACGTCAAACTTATCAAGATATTTACCAAGCAAAAGATGAGTCTGGGCATTATACGAGGCCATTGAGCTATATACTATAGCAATTACAGGCATCAGAGTCCATTGCAGGACCATTAATATATTCCTACTCTTTTTATATCTTTCTGGGCGCGGAGGCAGAAGTTTAAATGATACGAAAATTGAAACCAGAATGCCTACCATAGCTATCTGCTGTATTAAGCTAACCGTATCCGGCAGTTGATGTGCGGCAACACTACGAGCAGCCTCACCATTCAGCACAAGCGGCGCCCACCCGCCAAAAGCAACAATTAGGGCAATACAGGCCTGTGTTACATGCCCATCTAACAACCTTATAAACCTGGCTAGACTAGGCCAAAATTTTACTGTTCTATTTTTATTGAATACGTTATTGCCAACGTATGCCACATCTGAAGCCCCGTAGCTCCAACGACGCAACTGAACAAACTGAGCCTTCAGTGTCTTTTTATATCCATTAGACAATACCGCATCCTGATAAATCGGTACAAAAATTGGTACAACTTCGTAATTACCATCAAAATAGAAATAGCTTCTCCAGTACTGGTGGCCATCTTCAACAATTGTTCGCGTACTCCAAAAGTTCATCTCAACGAGAGCATTCATTGGTTGCGAATGTGACGCAAAGTTACGCAAAGAATATGGACGCATGGAGCTTATAATATTCCAAAATGAATTCCCTGTTGCCACTACTCTCATTGGCGCGGGAACATCCCATATATTATTAGTAAACAAACATATAGGCTGGAACGATAAATGTTTTCTGTCTTCATGAGTAATATACTCATATGTCACATAATCAAAATAATACTTATGCGGCTTATTGTCACAGTCCATTGTTGTAACAATAACATCAGAAAGAGCTATTTCTTCCTGTTGTAAATATTGCTCTAACCACTTGCCTGCATACGTAATGTTTCCGCCTTTACCAACTACTTCATTTGGCAGATCTTTCGGATGTTTTACAATGTGGAAAGAATGAAAATGCTTGCCGTATTTCTTTTTCAGTATTTTAGCTGTTGTATCAATATCAACACCACCACGTTCTTCGTATGCAAAAACCACAATCAGACGCTTCTTGTTGTATGTCGTATCTAAGACCGCTTTAAGAGCAGGCTCAATCACTTCTATACTCTCGTTGTATGCAGGCATAATAAGAGCGTTGTAAATATTACTAGGTTTAGGATAGTACCCATCTTCCGCAGCAGACATGAATCTTAGGTTATCTACGTGTTGTTGATATAACAACTCCTTAGATCGACTATCTCTCAGTCTAGAGTATGCTTCTTTCGGATCTTCCAAATCAGACAATCGACTATTCCAGTCGACTCTCGACGCTTTTTCCATATTACGATAACCACTAATTACCCTATAGCTAATTGCTATGGCTTTCACAAACGCGGCTAGGATTATAGACAGTAAATAAATTGATGCCAGAACAGGGCTTAAAATAGACAAAACAACCAGAAGAACAATAGCGCCATAACTTAGCAACCCAGGAAGTATCTCAAAAAAACGATATTTTTTTGTTCGTTTACCAAGTGGGATTTCAATGTCCATGTATTATCCTATCGATGCAATTTTAATTATAGAATAGGCTAAAATAGCTAAAATAGCTAAAATGCCCAACGTCAACCACAAAATAAATATAGCCAAGCTTCGTTTCTCTAGTGAAATTAACTTGACACTTAGCGCAGAGTGACCAAAAACTATCATAAACGCCAAAGCAAAATAACTAAATAGACTAGACCAGTGGCTCCTATAAAAATTCGCATCACCATACGTAGTGTAGCGCGTAATAACCTGAGCCTCGCTATGTTTTATTGATGATCCTAAAAATATAGATATAACAATAGCCACAACAACGTTAACGATCAAAAGAGTTGCCACAGTCCTGTCGCTAAAAACAATTTTTATCGATTTCTTTATAGTGTCTTTCATAAAATGGAGCCGTTGACTGGGCTTGAACCAGCGACCTGCTCGTTACGAATGAGCTGCTCTACCAGCTGAGCTACAACGGCAAACTCCTTAGGAAATTATAGCAAAAATAGGAGTTTTTTCAAACTAGAACGACTATTTATCGATAGAAATGAAATATTTTACTTTATTGTTATTTTTTAAGTAGTTAAACTGGTTATTAAATTCAGTCAATGGAACTTTTACATAAGAGTAATTTACGGTGTTGCCTTCAATATTATTAAGCATCACAAAATAATATCCGTCACCTGAAAGAGTCTTTATAGGGCCTGAGATTTTGCCCTTTGTTAATGACATAGCCGCTTTCGTTAGGCCTCCGTCAGAATTATCCGTAGAGACGGATAGATCAAATACCGACTGTACTTTGTCGCCCATTTCCGTAGCAATATCCTTTAAGGATTTACCCTCTTGCAGCCTCTTCTTAATGTCAGACACTAGGTTGTTAGCTGTTTTATCAATCTTAAAAGATACTTCCTGCTTTAACAAAGTATATTTCATAGCAGTTTTTAGCTCATCCATTGACCAATGAAGATTGTCTTTCACTACAGACTCATAAGCGGACTGCGATAGCTTGCTAGATTCCTGCTGTTTTTTGATAAGATCTTGAACCTTTTTATCATCTACCGTGATATTATTTTCTCTCGCAAGTTTTTTGGCATATGCTACCTCCAATGCCTTATTTATAGACTGATTTTGATAGAACTTAACTTTGTCCTTTTGATCTGCTTGCCCCTGAGACTGCAACACCGCCAATGAACTACGATGATACAGAAGATAATCACTATACTCAGCATTTTCTCCGTCAATATTAGCCACAGGAAGAGGTAAAATTTTAGTTATCCTATATGCGATATCGCTTGTATCTTTCCAGACATATAACTGCGCCCAACCAAGAGCAATGAAAACAATCAGAATAACAACACTAACGAGCATCGTTATCCATACCAATCGACGTTTGGTGTATTGGATGGGATATTTATGCTTACGACCAGCCGCCAAGACTTTCTCGCGGTGCTGAGCTACTGTATCGTTTGTAATCCTCTTAGGTAGCTCCTTTGGCTGTTTTTTATCTTTACGGTTCAATAGATTCTTCATTGATATCCTCCTTCTTTGTCGAAATTTCCACTGCGTCTTGCAGTTTATTATAGATCTTATCTGGATGTTCTACGTTCTTTATAACAAGATCTCCAACAAAAGTTTGAATAACTATTGTACCAAACTTAAACATTTCTCCGCTAAACCCCGGGATACTATAACTAATATTCTGAATTTTTGACAATTTCAGCTCAATGACATCTTTACCAAAAAATCCATGCTGAGTAATCTGACGAATCCTCTGATCGGTAACAATATAGTAAGTATAAAACCACATCAAAAAATGATAGAAAAAGAGCATTAGACCAAAAATAAATCCGCCAACAAACACCCATAAAAGGTTCAAGTTATCTTGCCAAATTAAAAAAGGCAATGAACCAAGAGTCATTGATCCTAGAAGCAGATAAAATCCTTTTCTCATAGCAATTATGTGACGACGAAACACAAACAACAGTTGCTCTCCGTCACGCTGCCCATCAAATTGCTTATCTTTAATTTGTTCTGTCATATATCTGGTACCCCGGGCAGGAGTCGAACCTACAACCTTATCCTTAGGACGGATCTGCTCTATCCAGTTGAGCTACCGAGGCATATAACCATTATACCACGGTAGCTCTCAGGAAAGACTAGCTTAACGAGTAAACTTTTCACTTAATGTGTGATAATTTACCAATTCTTCCGGCTTGAACCAGTGCTCGATCTCACGAACAGCCTCATCTGAATCGCCGGATGCGTGAATCAAATTTGGAACTCCCTTTTGGCACTCATCTGCATAGCCAAAACTAATGTGCGAGTAATCACCGCGAATTGTTCCCATGTCAGCCGACTTAGGCTCTGTTGGACCAACAATCTTCCTAACAACAGCAACAGCTTCGACACCCTCTAGTACCATTGCTATGACCGGACCATCCCTCATCATATCTAATGTTATATTCAAAGTTACCTCACCTCGACGAGTAGCCAATTTACCAATGTCTTCATAATGAGCATAGTAATGGTCTCTGGATGGTGATGTCATTTTTACACCAACTATTTTTAGGCCAACTCGCTCAAAACGTTGTAAAATTTCCCCAACTATACCTCGTTGAACTGCGTCAGGCTTAAAGACAATCAATGTCCTTTCAACGCCACAGTAGTTTTTTTCGCTTTCTGCCATAGATACTCCTCTGCTTATTATTTTCTAATATAGTAACAGAAATAAATAATTTGATAAACATATTCATTAGCGATAGAATAAATATTATGTTTATATCAGAAGCTTTAACTGATTTCTTAGAACACCTAGAGGTTGAAGGTGGGCGTAGTCAAAAAACCATCATAAATTATCAACTATACCTGGAGAGATTCATTGATTTTGCTGGCGATATAGCTGTTGAGAAAATTACATCAGAACTAATACGCCAATATCGCCTCTGGTTAAACCGTTATAAAAATGACAACACTGGCGAAGAATTATCCTTAATCACCCAAAGTTATCATCTTATTGCACTGCGAGGTCTATTAACCTACCTTTCTCGTCGTAATATCAAAAGCCTGGCTGCCGATAGAATTATATTGCCCAAAGTAGTCCGTAAACAAGTGACTTTTTTACAATATGACGAGATTTTACGTATGATCGATCAAATACCAACCGATACAGAATCTGGACTGAGAGATCGAGCAATTGTTGAGTTACTATTTTCCAGCGGACTGCGTGTTTCAGAATTGGTCAATTTAAACCGAGATCATATAAACCTAAAGAGGCGCGAATTTATGGTGCGAGGAAAAGGACAAAAGGATCGCCCTGTTTTTATTTCAAAAAGTGCTGCCGAACACATATCGGCATACCTGGAAGCTAGAACAGATAATCTACCCGCTCTATTTTTAAGCTATAGCAAACGCCACGCAACTCCCAACACCTCCGGAGACTACCGTAGGTTAAGCGCGCGCAGCATTCAGAGAATGGTTGGTCAATATGCTAGATTAGCTGGTATCACAAAACATGTAAGCCCACATACTATGCGCCATAGCTTTGCCACCGACCTGCTTATGAACGGTGCAGACTTGCGCTCAGTCCAATCAATGCTGGGACATAGCAATATATCAACAACACAGGTATATACGCATGTTACCGACCAACACCTGAAAGACATTCACGACCGATTCCATAGTGATACAGAAGCTTAGCTTATGGCTTACATCGACCTGCGGTAGCAGATCCGCCGCCAGATACAGAGAAATCTTTGCATAGACTATTCTTTAATTCAACCGCATTATTAGGATATGCGAAATCATCTCCTATTTGCAATCGAGCTTCAACTCTTCTAAATAAATCACTTGCCCGCCCTGTAGAATCGACAATCGGCTGAACTCCGTCAAAATTGACAATCGTTCCGTCGGTTTTTTGAAGAGAAATCTTCACACTACCACCTTTATATATAGGCAATAACCTTAAGAGTGCTGTTTCGCTACCAGCTGGAATCTCATCAACATCAATCACCGCTTTGCACGAATATTCGCCAGAAAACTTGAATGTCTTACTGCAAGAAACCACACTTGTTCCATTATTATGTTCATTCCCGTCAGTTGCGCGTGGATGGTCAGAAATCTTACCAGAAACAGCAGTACCATTCTGACCTGCTATGTCTGACCTTAAAACGTTCGGCCGCAAGAAAGAAGTTACGCCAGTTGAATCTAACGCCGCTAAATTAAAGGTGGCTCCTGGATTAATAAGCTGCACGCGCATCAATTGCGGCGAATTAGCATTCCAGTTGTTTTTCGTCGGCAAATCCCCAGAAGTGGATATTTCAGTGTTAGCGGCGTTAGCGCCATTCAAATTACTCTCATCATCGCGCCTATACCATTCAATAGATATCTTATTGAATGAACCAGTTGCGCGTAGTGGCACAATTTGAGATTTTTCCTCAATAGACTTATATATAAAATCTTGAGATTTCATAGTGATTTTTACACAAGTATACGCTTGGTCAAATTTTTTACCCGCATCTGTACCAGTTTTAATAATAGTTTCACCAGAAGAACTGCCTCCAACAACACCAGATGCCGCAACCATATTACAATTAATTGGACCATTCAGCACTCCTGCCGCCTGAATATTCCCCGTCTGGGCGGCACGTACTACACGCTTAGCATCCTCAACCCCAGCCAAAGCTGCATCATAAGCACTCTGCGACAGATCATTATTCGAGGACTGTCGCTGATCCATAACCATCAACTTGATAAACCCAATAGTAACAATAGTCAGCAACATCGCGCCAAATATGACCGCAAAAAGAGATACAGCACCTGATTGTCGCGCATTTTTACCCATTTGTCCTCACAATCATCTCAAATTTATTTATAGCACAGAACTCAAAATTGCTATCATCTTCAGTCGGAGCTTTACAGGAAGAATCCCTTATTTCACTCATCTTGCTCGTCCCCAGCGTAAAAGTCAATTTATACAGCGCCTCTCTTGAATTATCTGAGGTAACCTTTTCTAACGTAACTTCGTGCACGCCAATTGAGCCATCGCCGCTGTCGATAGACCTGAGTAAATTGGATGATTTTGCAAGATCGACGGTTTCCGGATATTTGCCAGAAGCATCTTTTTTACATAATCCGCTATCCGCATCAACTACACGCACCAAATTCACTGGATTACCATCAACCTTAAACAGACTATTTCCGCCCAACAGGCTAGGATCGTCCAAATACTTCGGATTATTCCACACATAAGAATGAGAGCCAAGACAAAGTCGACCAGTTGACCAATTGCTATTATTCGGCACCCTCAAGCCAGTAGTGTCAATCTTTTCGGCATTCGCTTGAAGAAAATCGCGTCGAATCGTATCTGAAATATCTCGCCCCGCTTGATTAACATCACGAAGCACAATACCTCTGCTATACATTTTTCCCGCTTGAATACCCACCATCGCAATCGACAACAAAAGAACAGAGATAAAACTCATGGCGAGCATCAATTCAATAAGTGTAAATCCTTTTTTATATCCCCGAATCATACAACCTCACAATCGTACCAATGGTTGCTGGCATTTTGCTACCAACAGGCATCCAGCACGCTTTTATGTACGCATCATATTTATTGCTATCCCTGCTTCCAGTAGCCGTACTCGGCTTAACCAACCTAACTGATATTCCATACGTTTTTTTAGTATCGCTATCAACCCGCGCGTATGTTTCTGCCGCTTTATAATCTCCAGGATTGTTCAATATACTAATCTTCGAAGCGAGCGAAGGCGTCGCAGCCAAAGCAAACTCTTTCGTAGAAAAATCATCAGGACATTTTTCAGCACCCAAGTTTCCTTCATTGTCGTTAACAGCAGAAACGTTCACCGAATTATTGTCTACCAATTTCTTCCAAGTATCATTTTTCATATCATGCGCATATCTTAGCATTTCAGCCTGAGCGTCAACCTGTTGACGAACCAACGTCGTCTCTAAAGAATACTGAGCGATAGCCATCCCGCGGTTCATGGTTTCTAATGCAATAACGGCGACTAGGCTAAAAATGGTTACTCCAAGTAACACTTCGACAAGCGTGTCGCCTCTGTTAAACTTACGCATCAGCACAACCTCCCGTCGCATTACCCATAACTACAGCATCAGCAGAGCCTGCATGCGATCGTAGAAAAATAGATAACCTCTCTCCCGGCATCCAGCCGTCATCATAAACACAAATTTCCCTCTGTTGACTCTGCTCGCCAGCAGATTGCACAACTCCAGCACTATTTTTATTATTGACAAAATCAGTTAAACTATCACCGAATCGGCTCGTGTCAGTTCTAATATCCAACTGCCCCGTCTCTGGATGGCGGTACATCAAAATAGAAATATACGCACTATCTTTGGCTTGGTTAGAAAACCTAGTTTTTGCTTGCCAATTAACAATATATTTGTCAGACTCAGCGCCACGCTTATAAGTCCACGCGCTACTCTTATCTGATCTATAGGCATAAACTGGATAAGTTTTGTACAGATTGCCGTCCGTTGAGCCCAGAGAACCTTCAGTTGTAATATAGCGACCGACAATCACACAATCAGATTGTCCACGTAGAGTTTCAGCTCGACCATCAGAACCTTCAATTGGACAAGTACCCTTGGACCGCTCATTCTCAACATTGACCACCTTCGAGTACTCATTTCGCAAAAAACCAGCATAAGACTGCACAGAATCGCGATATTGCTGACGATTAATTGACATACTTACGCCAACCATCAGCATAGAGGTCAGCAAGCCAGAAATAGCCACAAACAAAATCACTTCAATTATAGTAAAACCTTTTTGTTTATTGCCCATCACTTCTCCATTATAACATAAGCGCTTTTTACTTAGACAATAAGAAAGCCCCACTCTAAAATTTGTCGGCTAAAGAACCAAGCGAGTAAAAACCCTACGATAAGCAATGGGCCGAAGCATATCCGTGAAGTTGCTTGCAATTTTCCTCGCATCATTGATGGCAAGACAAGAAGCGTACCGATAAGATTTGCGATAAATAAAGCTGCAAACGCCAAAAGCCAGTTTCCTAAGAACAAACCCAATCCAAGTCCGAGCTTAACATCACCAAAACCAATCCAAGTTTTATCTTCCCCGTAACGATATTTCGAGAATAAATATAGCACCATATATATTCCGCTCAGAATCGCAATCGACCCAAATAACGTCATCAAGCTTTTTGAGAAATCACCAGATAAACATACTTTTATTCCCGCAAAAATAGCGCCAAGAATGATAAACGGAATATTAATTACATCTGGAAGAAGTAGCCATCTGAGGTCATAGACAAATAAAATCGCCAGCAGTACCAAACTTGCCAACCACAAGACCAGCAACGCGACTTGCCAGATATCCGTCAATGATCCAGACCAAAAAGCCACGGATGCAACGAATAATCCAGCCATCACTAGTTCTAGCAAGATTTCCGTCCAACCGATAAATGCTTTGCAATATCTGCACCGCCCTAATCCAGCGACCCAACTTACCACAGGAATCAAATCGTACCATTTAAGCTCATGTCCGCAAGATAAACAGCGAGATCTATCTTTGGAAATTTTTTTTATCAATGGAGACAATTTCTTTAATTCCTTTTGATTGACTTTTTCTCCAGCTTTTTTATCTTCCATCAATTGACGAGCTCGCAAGCGCCAAATTTGCGCTCCGGCGAAACTGCCTAAAATAGCCCCTAAAAATCCCACTAGTACAAACTTAATCATACTTCTTATGGTAACAAAAAACCATAAAAAAATCAGCCCCATACCGAGGCTGATTCGTAATTTATCTATAAGACTATACGTCTTGGCAATATAGTTGCTTTTGAGAACCGTTATTCTCCAGCAGAACTACAACTGCTGCGTTGCGTGAAGACCCGTTTTGCAAAGTTATGTTTGCTGGATCGTCAGCAGATGGAGCTGGCATACTGGCAGGACATTTCTTGCCACGCATAACCTTGACTTCATTGCCAGCGACTGACATTGAAGCGCCAGGTGTAGCAACTTTTAATTCTGAAGATTTGTCGTATTGGTCAAGCTTATCGACATACTTGCGCAGAGATTCTTCGTTAAACGTGCCGCCGTTGCGGTTAGCTGCGTTCCAATTAGTAATAGCTGCAGCAACCGTTGAAGCGTCGTTCTTCCTTGACTGGTCACGCTGGCTACGTTGCAAAGCTGGCAATGCGATAAATACCATCGCAAAGATAAGTCCAGCAATAGCCAAGACTAGAACAACCTCGATGATTGTAAATCCTTTTTTATTATCGTTTTTTGTCATTAGATTTCCCACCTTTCTATGGTTTACCTATATTTACGCAAAAAATGCTTACGTTTATAATACACTAAAAATATAAGTCAGTCTAGCGAATATTAATATTACCGACCAAACCATATATTGGAAGCAAGATAGCCGACACCATCGTACCAGCAACTATAGCTAAGAAGACCATTAGGACTGGTTCTATCGCCGTCGACAAAGCGTGAATTTCCTCATCAAGCTCATCTTCATAAACTTGAGCGGTCTTGCCCATCATCTCATCAATTTTACCCGATTGCTCACCGATTTTAATCATCTGCGGCACCATTGCTAGGAAATAATCTTCATTAGATAAAGAAGCCGACAAGGCCTTGCCGCCCTTCACCTTGTCTGATGCGCGAAGTATACTTTCGCTAATAATCACGTTATTAACAGCGTCAGCCGTAATACGAAGCATATCAAGCATTGGCACGCCAGTTCTCAGAAGAACTTGACCAGTTCTAGCAAATCGAGCCATGTACATCTTCCTGAACATTCCTTTAAATAGCGGGACATTGAGCTTAAAGATGTCTTTAGTCCTAATTCCCTGTTCAGTTTTCAGATATTGTGCTAGGAAATAACCGCCGATAATCATTGCCAATATAACAAGCCACCAAAGACTACTAAAAAAGTTCGCCGTTTTAATCATCACAAGAGTCACAAGCGGCAGCTCCTTATTTAAGTCACGATACAGACCCTCAACTTGCGGAACAACCGTGAACAACATAAATCCGATAACTAAGATAATCACTACCAAGACAATTGACGGATACATCATAGCGCCTCTAATTTTACTCATCATAGCAGCGTCTTTTTCCTGCTGAGCAGCTAACCTCTTAAGCGAATCATCCATTGTACCTGACGTCTCACCAGCCGAAACCAAAGCTACATAAACTTTATTAAAAGCCTCTGGATGCTTTGCGAACGAATCAGACAAGGATTTACCGCCTTCAACATCAGAGATAATTTCCTGGACTATTTCCTGCATGCGCTTATTCGTAGTCTGCTCCTGAACCGTTCGAAGGCTTTGCGCCAAAGGTAGCCCTGCCCCAATGAGGGTCGCTAGCTGACGAGTAAACACAACCTTATCCTTAGTGGTGATTCTACCAGAAAACCTCGCAAAGAAATTTGTTTTATCGTCTTGTAATTCAATTTTTAACGGCACAAAGCCCTGAGCCGTCAAAAGCTTTGCGGCAGCGTTTTCACTATCAGCCTGAACAACTGATTTAACGATTTTGTTACTTGCGCTATCTCTGGCTTCATAATTGTATTTTTTCATTTATTACCCCCTCATCAACCTCTCAAATTCCGTTAAATCGACAGCAAATTCACGAGCACTATCGTACGTAATCGTACCGTTCTGCACCAAATTAGCCAAAGTTCGATCCATCGTCTGCATTCCCTGGTCAGCACCAGTCTGAATCACGGCATCCAATTGGTGAGATTTACCTTCGCGAATAATGTTGCGCACCGCTGGATTAGCAATCAAAACCTCTGCCGCCACGACTCGTCCACCACCAATAGCTGGCACAAGTCGCTGCGAACAAATTGCCATCAAAATATTACTGAGCTGAGCACGAATCTGCGGCTGCTGGTGTGGCGGGAACACGTCAATCATACGGTCAATTGATTGTGCTGCGGAGTTTGTGTGTAGCGTTGCAAACACCAAGTGTCCAGTTTCGGCAATTGTAATCGCTGCTGAAATCGTCTCGAGGTCGCGCATCTCACCAATCAACACAACGTCTGGGTCTTGGCGAAGACTCGAGCGCAAAGCCGCAGAAAACGAATAGGTATCGTAGTGAACTTCACGCTGAACTACCACTGATTTTTTCGACTTGTGAGTAAACTCGATAGGGTCTTCAATGGTAATAATATGCTGTGAACGCTCAGAATTGATCTTATCAACCAGCGCCGCCAAAGTTGTTGACTTACCAGAACCAGTTGGACCAGTAACCAACACCAAACCACGAGGAAAATCTGCAAACGTGTTAACAACTGGTGGCATACCCAGTTCAGACGCCGACTTAATTTCATTTGGAATCAAACGTAGGGCTGCAGCCAAATTGCCACGCTCATGGAAGGCGTTAACTCGGAATCGCCCCAATGTGCCAAACGCAAACGAAAAGTCGAATTCCTTATCTTTTAGCAAAATCTGCCGCTGGTCTTCATCAAGAATCTGGAATACCAACCTCTCAACGGCAGGCTCGTCCAATGGCTGAGTTCCGGCGGCCGGCATAAGCGCACCGTCAATTCGTAGCATTGGCGGCAAACCAACTTGAATATGAAGGTCTGAAGCTCGCTTTTTAACGACTTCCTCCAACAAAATCTCAATTCGCAATTCTTGATTATTCATGTTTCCTCCTTTTACGCGGTATCCGCCGCTACCCTATTAACTTCTTCTATTGTCGTTATTCCGTTCAACGCCTTCAGATAACCATCTTGACGCATCGTAATCATACCTTGCTGAATTGCCATTCGCTGGATTTCCGCTGAGGTTGCGCGCTTAACAATCAAATTCTGAATCTCTTCAGTAATATCCATGACCTCATACAAACCAGCTCGCCCAGCATAACCGCGAGGAGTTTGCGGCGTATCTTTTCCTTTTGCCAAGGCAAACGACGCCTGCGTTGCTAACGGCAAACTTTCATATCCCAAATCTTGCGCGTATTGAGCAACCTGCTCTCTTGTTTGCGGCAATAATCCACCAACCGCCTCGCGAATTGCCTGCGTCTCTAATGGTGACGATTGATAAATATCTCGACGGCGCGCTACTCGCCTCACCAAACGCTGACCGATAATCGTATTAACCGTACTGGCAATAAGAAACGGCTCAATTCCCATATCCAACAAACGCGGCAACACACCAGCGGCGGAATTAGTGTGAAGTGTCGAGAAAACCAAGTGCCCCGTTAAAGCCGCCTGAATAGCCAAATTTGCTGTTTCATTATCGCGAATCTCACCAACCATCACAATGTCTGGGTCTTGACGCAAAATTGAGCGCAGCCCAGAAGCAAACGTCAAGCCAACTTCCGCGTTCACCTGAATCTGATTGACGCCATCCATCTTATACTCAACCGGATCTTCAAGCGTCACAATATTCACAGTGTCGTCTTTAATCTCTTTAATCAACGCATACAAACTCGTTGACTTACCAGAACCAGTTGGACCCGACGTCAAAATCATACCATTTGGCCGCTTAATTCCCTTGCGAATCGTTCTTAACGCGCGCCCAGCGTAGCCCATATCTTCCAAATTGAAAGAACTTCCACTCTTATCAAGCAGACGAATAACCACCTGTTCACCCCAAACGACGGGAGAGATAGCAATACGAAGGTCAACCTCCTTGCCTGCAACGTTAACCGCGAATTGACCATCCTGAGGAATGCGATGCTCGTCAATTTTCAGATTGGAAAGAATCTTAATACGACTAACCAACGCCGGCTCAATACTCTTTGGGAGCTGCATTATTTCACGTAAAACACCGTCAACACGACAACGAATCTTCAAAGCCTTCTCTAATGGCTCAATATGCACGTCGGACGCATGACTCTTCACCGCGTATTCCAAAATTGTCGATAACGCTCGTGATATTGGTGAATCTTGAACAATTGTTTTAATATTGCCAGCCTCCGACAAAGACTCTTCCTGAGAAGCCTGAGCCGCTACATTAACAGATGACAAGTCAGTCTTATATTGATCCAAGACATGGCGGACACTCTCTTCCGAAGCCATAAATACTTTTATCGGACGCTGGATGCGATTCGACAAATAGTCCACCGCCTGAACGTTATTCGCGTCGATCATCGCTACCGCTAGTCGGTTCTGAACTTCGGCCAGCGGCACAGCCATAAATCTCTCAGCAACATCGGACGGTAATAGAGATAAAATATCCTGGCTAATAACACTATTCGACAGATTGACATACGGCACGCCCGAAACTTGAGCCACGCCATGAACTAATAGTTCATTATCAAGCAACCCCTCTTCGCTAAGCAAACTAAACAGAGGTTTGCCGCTTTCAGAGGCGCGCTTTAAGGCATCATCAATGACAGACTTCTCAATAAGCCCCTCGTTTACGAGCAGCTCGATCAACTTATCTTGGATATCGTCCGTCAGTAAAGCCATTTACACCCCTTCTCTATTTGGCTGCATCTTGACCTACGAATATTTCAACAGTTGGATTTATCGCATTATTATTAAAAATCGCTGGGTTTGGTTTTTCGACGTCAGGTGATATTTCTCGAATAGTCTGTACTTTTGTGCCAGATTCTGGGACTTTTAAGAACGAGATGTTAGAGGCGACAATATAGCCGATTGCTACACCCACACCCGCGATCAATACTACCATTGCTATGTCTGTTTTCTTCATGGCTTAACCACCTTATTCTCTAATTGTATTGTTTGTGCTGGCTCATAATAAGCAACACCTCGAACCACCAAGCTCAATCTATCCTCATTTCGTTGGATTTCCACGGTCTTTAGGTCAATAACTCGAATAGACGCCTCTAACTTAGTTAACAATTCTTTCAATTTTTCAGCCGGACCGCTCACTTCCATAGTAAACGGTATGGCATTTTCAGACGTTGACTCAGAGCTTTCACTATCAGATCCAGATTGAGCAACGGTCAGATTTTGAATAGTCACACCAGTAGTCGTGTCAATAAATTTATTCTTCAATGAAGCACCAAGAGCGTCGGCGTTCGCATTATCCGGCAATGCATCCAGTATCGTCTGAAGAGCATTACTTTCGCTGCTTGATTTTATAGAGTTAAGCGCAGTATTCGTATCCAAAACTCGGATATTCTTCTTTAATTCATCAACTGATGACAAGTTTTTATCTAGACGAGAAATCGTATTTTGCTTCTCCAGAAGAATCTTCGAATGAAATACAATTTGCTGCACCAAAAATATACTCACAACAAGCGCAATTCCCGCCAAAAATGCCGCAGAAGCCACAAAAATAAACATAGTCTTTTTCGATGAGTCAATCTGTTGCCGCTTGCGTATTGCAACTTCTTTATTATCGGTCGCCATTATTTCTTCTCCTGTTTTTTCGAGTTACTCTTAAACAAGCTATCCGGAATTCCTTGACGTGAATCTGTCACATCAACCTTACCAGTCGGCGTCAATACGGAAACTGTACCGTTATTTGCAGGCGCTAGTAATTCTTCTGCGTATTCAAACGAGAACGAGAATTGCAACACTTTTTTACCTTCTGAGTTCTCTCCAAAACTAGTATCGCCATCTTTTATCTCCTTAGTCAGACTAACCTCGGAACTTTTATCGCCATCAGTAGTCTGAACTTTCGTATTCAAGATGGTTTTCTTTAAGGTCTCTAACGCACTATAGCCGTTAACCGCGCTACCCTCCAGAGTAATAGTTTTTGACCCAGGATTGACTTTTATATCCGAAAAACTAACATTATTTGGCGCAACTGGATTAACCGCCGTTACAACATCAAAGATCCTTGAATTAAGCTTCTTTCCAGAATGCTGCTCATTGATCTTTGTTAATTGATGTTGAATCGTTACAACCTTATTGAGATCTTCGACCGCCATCAATTTATCGTTTCTATCTTTAATAACTCCGTTCTGTACCGCCTCGGCTGCAATTTGGCTGCCCAAAATCAACGCCAAAACAACTACTGCCGCAATCGAAGCACCGCCCACCAAGAACGATATCGAAATAACCCGATTGCGCATAACCCGAGTCTTCAATAGCTCGCGCTTAACGTTTGGGAGAAGATTTATCTCAATCATGACATATTACTCCTTTGTGCCAGACCTACGGCAATAGCGAATTCTGAAGCAATCGGCGCCAATTGCTGTTGATCTGACTGAGAAACTTGAACACGCTGCCACGGATCTGCGGCAATTGACTGAACTCCAGTTTTATTCATCACATATCCATCAAGTTGCGGAATAGCTGAACCAAACCCTGATAACAAAATTCCAGAAACTGCTACGCTTGGATATCGAGTTTGGAAAAACTTTATAGATTTCACTAGCTCTGAAGAAAAATTGTCGAGAGTTGAATCAATTGCCCTTAACACTTGACCGTCTAATTTATCCGGCGCCAAACCAAATTTCAAAATAAATTGACGAGCTTGATCTTCTTGAACGCTGAGATTCTGAACCGCCGATCGAACCAAAGATGAAAGCCCAGTTGGAATCATACGAATAAGTCGCGGCGCCCCGTTGTAGACAACCGCCAAATCCGTTGAATTTTCGCCCATATTGATAATCAAACGCGCATCCTGAGAATCGGTAGCCGATAAAGAGCGAACCATAGCAATAGCGTTCGGCTCTTCGGCAATCACATTGAAGCCGAGATTTTCAACTAATTCCAGACGCTCTTCCGCATAAGCCTTCGCTGTACTTGTCAGCAAAATCTCATACTGATTCTGAGCATGCAAACTATCGCCCAATAAAGCCCAGTCAACTTCTGCCTCATCCAAAGACATTGGAATATATTGGTCAATTTGATATTTCATCATTGCCTTTAGCTCTTGTTCAGGAACTTTCGGCACGTCAATAATGGTAGAAAACGTCTTATTTGACGGCAAACCAACAGCCACATTAGACGTCTTAATTCCGGCTTGACCAACGGCGGTCATAATAGCCTCACCCAAACGTCGCTTAGACTCTGGAGAATCGCCGCTCGTTATCTTAGAATCAACTGGTGTATAACCGTAATGAGACAAACTCCATCCCGCGCCAGTACGAGACAATTGAACCACCCGCACCGCATTCGTATCGATGTCTAGTCCGAAGAATTCGCCCAACCCTTTTGCTAATTTCATAACTAATAACAATTATATACATTAGCGTTTTAATTTGCAAACTTTTAATATCTTGGCGGCAATTCACGAACATTCATCGTACTAATCGCGCCAGTGTTTCGATAATTATTGTAAGCCCAAATATAAGTATCCGCTCTTAAGTTGATGATTTCTGCTGGAGTTCCAGGATGCATGTTCGGATCATTCTTTGCAGATGAAGCATGTTTTCCGCCGTACGTTCGCCGCAAGAACAAGTGTCCAGTTTTAATTGGCCCGTTAACCTTCAGCTGTTTACCGCAAGAAGATTCAGAAACTCCACTCAGCCAACCTCCGGCGCTAATTACCACGCCACAAGTACTAACATATCCGTCTTTCTGAGTAATCAACCAAGCATTCACTTCCCCAACCGAAGGCTCTATAATAATATTCTTCGCGTAGATAATTAGTTGTGGCAATTGGCGTACATCATTCGTGTCTGTATATAGC
>CAJPKE010000016.1 GCA_905370345.1 Candidatus Saccharibacteria bacterium UBA6209
ACCCTAGACTCATCAATATATATCACATCCTGCGGCGATACGTCCGAATAGGTGTCGAGTGTGTATAGCGCTTCAGGAGACATTGTCTCGGCTGTAACTTGTCGTAATCTATCAGGCACTCCATTATTATATTCTTCAAACATTTTATGACCTCCTCAATTTAATCTTATTCCTCGTCATACTCATCTTCAATCTCTTGGTCCAGAATCTCTTCAATCACGTCTTCTAGCGTAATAATTCCCAGCTCCGCCTCATCGTCCATCACCACAAACAAATGATTGTGCGTTTGAATGAATCGACTTAAGACTGTATCCAGGCGCGACCTCTTGTCAATATCATAAATTTTATCGCGGTACAATTGGCTAATTGGCAACGGCAAATCTCGTCCAACGACATCCTTCACGTATAAGACTCCGACCAATTCCCCGCCAGATTGAACTGGAATTCGCGAATGTCCAGCGTGCTTTATTTGCGCCAAAAGCGTAGCATCTAACTCATCATCCAAATCCACGACAAAAACCTCGCTCATCGGCGTGACCAAATCGCCAGCCGTCTTTTTACTAAACTGCAACGCACCCGCTGCAATTCGGCTTTCGTCATAATCAACCGGACTGTCAGACCTGACGGCGTGCTCGTGAATAATCTCCTCCAGCTCCTGATGAGAATATAATTGCGGTGTTTCCTTACCCAGCCAGCGATTCAATAGCTTTGACATCGGCTGAGCAAGCGGCCAAAATAGCACGTAAATTACATCAAGTAGCCAAAAGAAATATCGCACAAATCGATATCCACGCTGCGAGAAAATCGCCTGCGGCAAAATCTCGCCAAACATCGTGATGAGAAGTGTCGCAATCAGACCGCCAACCACGCCATTCGTCATATTTCCCAGCAAAATTGACATCGCGGTATTCACGCCGACATTGCCAAGCAAAATACAGAAAATCAGATAATAACCGTCTTTTCGGTATCGATACACTCGTGCCGCAATTTTGTCGCCCTGCCCGGCTTTTCGCTTTAGATCGTCTGGTCGCGCCATCATTAAGCCAATATTCAGACCGGAAAATAGCCCAGAAAGCGCCAATAGAACAGCCGCTGCCAGCCATAATAAAACATCAGACATAATTATAACCTCTACTCTGAATCGTAGCTAAAAACATCCTGCCAGAAAATAACTCCAATAAAAAATCCATATCCTTAATTATAGCAAAATTACAAGTTGACTTGCGGATAAATCGCCCGAGTTGTTTCATCAATTTCACTCTTAAGCTGTGGGAACGGAACGCCTTCACGCGCCGTAACACCCTCGAAAATCCAGAATACTCGCTCAGAATAGCCCCAACCACAAGCCGGCGGCATTCCATATTCCAACATCTCGACGTAATCAATATCAAGCATCATCGCCTCCTCGTCACCAGCGTCACGCATTTGCTGCTGCTCAAGAAAACGATTTAGCTGGTCAATCGGATCATTCAACTCAGAGAATCCATTGCCCAATTCCGAACCAGCGATCACCGGCTGAAAACGCTCCACCGTCTCTGGATTTTCCGGATTAGTCTTTGACAACGGACTAATGAACTTCGGTGTATTCACCAACCAAACCGGACCAGCAACATCTTTACGAATATTCTTCCATAATTTATCAATGCTGCGCGGAATAGAATCAGTTTTTTCAACTTCCAAATTGTTTTCTTTCAATTTAGCAGCAACTTCTTCAATTGTCGTGTTGTAAACATCGATTCCATAGTGCTTGCGAATAACTTCAGCGTAGTCCCAAACTTCCCATTCGCCACTCATATCGACGTTGAATTTGCCCAATTGGAATTGCAGAGTACCAAAAGTCTTCTGAAGCACATCTTTATACATCGACTCCATAAAACGCATTCCCTGTTTCCAGTCCCAGTAAGCTGCGTACCACTCCATGGCGATATGCTCTGGTAAATGCTCGTCCGAGTAGTTTTCATTACGAAAACGCGGACCGAGGTCGTAAACTTTCTCAAATCCAGCACCAATCAATCGCTTCAATGGTAATTCGTGGCTAATTCGCAAATAAAACTGCTGATCGCCCAGCGCATCCATGTGCGTCACAAATGGGTTCGCGTCCGCACCGCCAGTGGTGTGCTCCAAAACAGGAACATTAATCTCGATGAACCCGTGACTATTCAAATAATCTCGCGTTGCCTGCCAAAACTTACTTCGACGAATAAATCGCTCGCGAACTTCAGGATTGACATTCATATCAACATAACGCCGACGCAAGCGCTCTTCCTTATTCTCTAATTTTTCTGGCATTGGCCTCAACGATTTAGTCAACAATCTAAGTTCGCGTACACCAACGGATTTTTCGCCCGTTTGTGTCGTGGTCATCACGCCCTTCGCCTCGATAAAATCGCCCGTGTCCAGCAATTTAAGCTGCTTCATTCCAAGCACACCGCGCGCAGCATCTAATTCCGCCACGTCATCACGCTGCAAGTAAAGTTGCACGTCGCCAGATTGATCACGCAACTTAATAAACGCCAATTTACCAAAACTGCGAATAGATGCCACACGACCCGCAACAACAACTTCCTTACCAGCTAGCTCGTCATACTTAGACAAAACCTCAGCGCAAGTATGAGTTCGTTCTGATTTTGCTGGATATGGTTCAACGTCTAATTGGCGTAATGTTTCCAGTTTTCGTAGTCGTTCGTTTCGATAATCTTGTAATGTGGCCATAACAGGGATAATTATAGCACATTATACGCGGTAAATCCCGCCAGACTTAAGATATCGACTTAATAATGTAAGTAATTTCAGCTTTTGGCGTTTTAATCGTCACTTCGTCACCGATTTTCTTACCAATCAATTCTTTACCAATTGGCGACTGATCTGAGATTCGTCCAGCCAATGGATCAGCCTCAACTGGTCCAACCACCGTGTAAGATACGGTTCTTTCTGGGCATTGCAATTCAACTGTACTACCCAAGCCAACACTTGAGCTGCCGCTGGATTTAATAATTTCGGCGTTCTGCAGAATATCTTCAATTTCCAAAATTCGCGTTTCCACCAAGCCTTGCTCTTCGCGTGCAGCGTCATATTCTGCGTTTTCGCTCAAGTCGCCAAAGTCTCGCGCTGCTGCAATTTTTTCAGCAATTTCGCCGCGTCGCCCCTTCAATTCTGCCAATTCTTTTTCTAAATCAGCTTTACCAGATTCTGTAATTTGATAAGTTTTTTTCATAAAAATCTCCTCCTCTACTGTATGTAGTGGTATTAGCCCTACGATCTACACTAAATATAGTGTTTTTAGTTAGTCTTGATTAAGTCTATCTGAGTATATCAATCGCTATTTGTTATGTCAATATAGACAGCTCTAACGACTCAAGCAAAAATCCATCAATTGCTGATAATCCATTTTTCGCGTTTCGCCAGTTGCTCGTTCCGTCAATTCAAACAAGCCATCACCGTCAATCGCTCGATCACCAATCGTTATGCGCCACGGTAATCCCATCAATTCAGCATCAGCAAATTTCACGCCTGGACGCTCGTCGCGATCATCAAGTAGCGCATCGACGCCGTTATTAGCCAGCTCGCCATAAAACTTGCCTGCTAGTTCCTGACCCTTTTCACCAATTGCAACAATATGAACCTTAAACGGCGCAACATTTTCTGACCAAACCAAACCTTTATCGTCAGCGAACTTCTCAACAATCACGCCCATAACTCGCGTAATTCCAATGCCATAACTTCCCATATAAGCGTATTGTTCTTTACCTTCGGCGTCAGTAAATACCAACTTCATTTCTTCGGATTTCTGCGTTCCGAAATTAAAGATATTGCCAACTTCGGCAGTTTTTACCTTTTCCAACTCACTACGATCGACGCCGAGCTCCTCAATTGCCTCGTCCAAAACTTCCTCATTAACAGCGATATTTTTGCCACGATGCAAATAAATATAATCTTCACCAGCATCGCAAATCGTCTGAAACTCATGGCTAAACTTCGTAAAAGCGCCGCCAGAAGCAAACGTTACATACGTTTCATCGCCAATCCCAAATCGGTCATAACAACGCTTATATGCCTCAATGACTGAATTGTAATAACTATCCAAACTCTCTTTACTGTCGTGAATCGAATACATATCCTTCATCACAAATTCACGACCACGCATAATTCCACTCTTAGCGCGAAGTTCATTTCGCAATTTGTTCTGGAATTGATAAACGCTAATTGGCAAATCTTTGTAGCTCTTTAAGTAATTACGAAGAAGATCAACAATCGGCTCCTCATGCGTCCAACCAAAACCAATATCCGTACCATCCTGCAGCTTAGACTTAAACCAAACGTCGACCAATTCATCACTCCAGCGACCAGTTTCTTCCCATAAATCCTTACGCTGCAAAGTACTCATTACCAATTCCTGGCTATTAACCTTGTCCATTTCCTCGCGAACAATTTGCTTAATATTCTCAAGAACCCTTAACCCAAGCGGCAAAAACGAATACACGCCCGCCATCGTTTTATGCACGTAGCCAGCACGAATCAAAAGCTGAGCATTTCGCGCAACCTCGCCAGCTGGCGCCTGTTTCAAAGTTCTAGTAAAAAGTTGTGTCATTCGCATATTTTTCTCCTTTACATAAATATAAATGGTAATAACGATTCCGCCTGATTAATTGCGCCCGTATTGATAAACAAGAAATAAAAAGCTATTCCATTTTTCATCATATGCATCATAATAGGCACCCAAATTGCGCCAGTATATTCCCTAGTTGCGCACATAACCAGGCTTAAAGTAAATGTATCAACTGCCACCGCCCATTGCAATGGTGAATCTGGACCAACCCAAAGATGTGCCGCGCCAAACGCTATGCTTGTTACGATAATTGATAGCCAAATCGAGAAAGAATTGCGTAGCTTGCCGTAAAGATATCCGCGATACAAAAGTTCCTCAACAATCGGCGCCAGCACCACCAGCACAACAAACGCCATGATAAATTGCCAATGAGTCGCTAGCATGCTCTGGCTAAACGGTATGACCTGCTTTTGCTGTATATCCACCGAGAAAACACCACTGGCGATGCTCATCGCAACCATTGTTAGTAAAAAGTAAGCTACGAAAGCAAACGGAGAAATGAATATTTCCAAAAACGTTGGCCAGTCATTCACGCCCAAATTGCTTAAAGTTGTTCGGCGCTTCTTAACCAAAAACGGCACAGAAATCACGACAATTAGCGACAAAATATATACGACAACCGAAAACACCGTGTTAAAAATAACTGGATTCACAGAATTGAGCGGTACACCAGTTTTTATCAAAGCGCTGACCGCCAATGAAGTAACAACTTCCACCGCCAAAAATACGCCATAAACCCAAGCTGGGAGCGCCAAAATCAGCCACCATTTGCGATTTTTTAATTTCTTAGAAGAGTTTTCCAACATCACTGATCGTCACCAAAATCGTTAATATTAATAAAATTAACATACCGGTTGCTTGAATATTTTCCTCGCGCTCTTTCGTCAGATCTTTCTTAAATAAGCGGAAAATTGTCATCGTGAACCAGCGACCGCCGTCAAGTGCTGGAATTGGTAAAATGTTCATCACTGCCAGCGTCAGCGAGATTAACGCCGCCACGAAAATAATTTGCGCAACTCCCGAGTTAACTACCGACGGAAACAGTACGCCCAGTATGCCGATTGGTCCTGCTACGCTCCCGCTGACAGAGGCCAAATCAGCTCGTGCAGATTCTTTTGATTCTGCAGAACCGAATATTTGTCCGATTGATCCGTGCACGGTTTTTACCAATAACACACCAACGCCTTTGACCGTTTCGTATGATAATTGCCCCGTAGTCGCCACGCCCATAATAGGTGCCGACCACGTGCTATACATTTTCTCCGTCTGTCCCGAAATAACACCCAGATATCCGCTTTCCTTCGCGGACTTTTCATCATTCAACTGGACGTCTATAGATGATTCTTTGCCGTCACGCCTATATTCAACCCTGACTTTCTTGCCAGAACTTTGCTTAGTTATAACTGGCAATTTTTCTGCCTCTGTAAGCGGCTGACCGTTTATTTTAATAAGTTCGTCATTAACCTTAAGTCCAATTTTATCCGCCGGAGAATTCGGTGTGATTTTCGCTATCGCCGCTGGCGAACGCCTAACCTCTGTATCAAACGGCAATTGAACTTGGTTCGACAGGATTTTCGGCATGCCAATTATCGCAAGAATCGTGAACAAAACAATCGCAGTTATCCAGTTCATCACGACGCCAGCCAGCAAGATTTTCGTCTTCACCCAAAACGTCGAACCGCCATAGGTACCCTCGCCTTTTGCGGAATCGTATTCACCTTTCAACCTAACAAATCCACCAAGCGGCAGCCAATTCAGACTAAACGTTACGTTTTCACCCAAGAAACTTCGCTTTACTTTCCATTTTTTTGCGGCAGGCGGAAATCCAACTCCAAATTCCTCAACCTTGACACCGTTTCTCTTGGCGACAATAGCATGACCTAATTCATGCAAAACCACCAATAAAATGAGAACAAATAGCCCTAAAAGTACTCCCCAAATAATCATTTTCCAAACCGCCTATTCCGATTAGCATATTCCTCTAAAATCACCGACACATCATCAACTGTCATGTCTGGCCAATTCTTCTCAATAAACATCAATTCGCTGTACGCCGAGCGCCACAACATAAAGTTGCTAAGCCGCTGTTCACTAGAAGTTCTAACAATCAAATCGCACGGCGGCACCTCTGGCGCGTATATATTTTGAGCAATCAACTCGGGCGTAATTTCCTCAGCAGAAACTCCAGATTGAACAATTTTTTTAACCGCATCAGCAATTTCCAAATGTCCGCCATAATTCAAGCATAAAACCAGTTCTCCATTTTTCAGATCGGCGGTTTTTTCCTCGGCCTCGTCAATCGCTTTAATCAATTGATCCGACAAGCCTTCCCTAGATCCAACAACTCTAAGCCTAACTTCATTTTCAATAAATATCGGAAGATCAGCCTTCAGTATATTCAATAGCAATTTCATCAAATGTCGGACTTCTTCCTCTGACCGCTTCCAGTTTTCTGTACTAAAAACGTAAGCGCTCGCATATTTCACACCTCGATGAAGAACTTCCAACGCCACGTCTTTTAGTGCGTTATAGCCCGCCAGATGTCCTTCATATGCAGGTAATCCATGTTGCTTTGCCCATCGCCGGTTTCCATCAACAATAAACCCGATATGTCGCGGCAAATTAGCATCTTCACTCATTATTCGCCCTCCATTCATCAATTAGCTCAACATCTCGTACGTCTTTTTCACGTCCACGCCAGCTCTTCCATTTGCGCAGAAATTCCAAATCAACAAACCTCACACCATCATATTTCACCGCATAATCAAGCAAATCATCATAGCTAACAGCTTGCCCATCAAAAACCCAGCCGTCCCAAACTTCAGCCGAACCATCATCTTTTACAAAATAAAAACGCTGATTATCGTCAAACTTTTTAAGCCAATCGCCACTTTCCTCAGAGAGCTTTTTCATCAAATCAGAACTCGCCGCAAGATCAATGTCACTAGCTGGACGAATCCCCAATTGATCCAAAATCCCGCTACCAATAACAATAATTTGATCCAACGGCAAATTCAACGCTTTCACTTTATCGGCAAAAGTTTCGCTCATTAAACTGTTAAGACATCCTTTTCTTTCGCCTTAAACGCCTCGTCAATTTGCGCCTGCATCTTACTCATTAAGCCGTCAATTTCTTTCTCTACACGCTTCAAATCGTCTTCACTCAGCTCTTTATTGTCCTTCATTCTCTTAGCGTCCTTAAGAGCATCTTGGCGAATATTACGCATTGCAATTCGAGCCTCCTCAACCTTCTCGCTAACCTGTTTCACCAGTTGGTGGCGGCGCTCTTCCGTCAAAGCTGGAACTGGAACGCGAACCACTCGCCCATCGTCAGACGGATTAAAACCTAGACTTTGATTATCGCGAATTGCAGAAGAAATTGCTGTAATATTACTCGGGTCAAATGGCGTAACTAGCAACATTTGTGCCTCTGGAGCGGTAACGTTTGCGACCTGATTAAGCGGCATTTTTGAACCGTAAGCCTCAACCATAATGCCGTCGAGCATTCCAGCGTGCGCCCTACCCGTTCGCACCTTCTTCAATTCATCTTGAAAAAAGCTAAACGCTGCATTCATTTTTTCTTCATAAGGGTTTGTGTCGAACATATTTCCTCCAATTTATCTATCCGTTATTATATCAAACTTCAAGCGTCTTGTCTGCTAATTTCGCCTTACGCCCCGTGCTATAATAACAGAGTGATTTCTAAGATTAAGCTATACAATTTCCGGTCTTATCATCTGCACGAAGCGACTTTTAGCAATTCTGGTACGGTAATCGTTGGACCAAATGGCACCGGCAAGACAAATCTGCTCGAGGCGGTTTATGTGGCGCTACGTGGCAGTAGTTTTCGGGGCAGCCTTAGCGATTGTATGACGCTGAACGCTCCGCAAACAATTGTTCATCTGGAGGGCGATTTCGGCGAGCGACGTATTAAGCTAGACTCAATTTCCGGAAAAATCAACAAAGAATTCATCATCAATGACAATAAATCAAAGGTCTTAACCAGAAAAAACCGCTTGCCAGTTGTTTTATTTGAGCCAAGCGAACTAAGATTAATTTCCTCTTCACCATCCCGACGGCGCGACTTTTTGGACGGCTTAATTGCCCGACTTGACCACAAATACGACACGGATTTAAGAGCTTTCAATCGCACTCTTTTGCAGCGCAACGAACTCTTAAAATCCCACCAAGAAGACTCATCGATTTGGCGCGACAACCTGTTTGCTTGGGATATAAAATTTGTCCAATACGCGACCAACATTGCCCAAAAACGAGCCAAGTTTCTCCAGATAAACGAGCCTCGCATAAAAAATTTATACGAATCTTTGGCGGGAAAAGACACACAATTA
This sequence comes from Candidatus Saccharibacteria bacterium UBA6209, assembly GCA_905370345.1. GTDB lineage: Bacteria > Patescibacteriota > Saccharimonadia > Saccharimonadales > Saccharimonadaceae > Nanosynbacter. Next base: position 8,956 of record CAJPKE010000016.1, read on the forward strand.
TCCATCGAATATGGAGCTATTGTACCTCTGGAAAATTACGACCAAGCCCTACTAAATCGCTTAGGAAAATCCCGCGAATATGAAATGGCTACGGGCTTCACTTCGGCTGGCCCACATCGTGAAGATTTCACAATTTTCCTCCATGATCAGCCCGCTATTAAAGTTGCTTCACGTGGCGAAATGCGCACAATTATGCTGGCATTCAAATTATTAGAACTAGAACTTCAAACAGAAGTCAGTCAATCTCGACCACTCATTTTGCTAGACGATGTTTTCTCGGAGCTAGACGCCACTCGCGAAAAACTCCTCCAAGAAACCATCCAAAATCACCAATTCATCGTCACCACGACAGATGCGCGCCACCAAAAAGACGGCTGCTCAATAATTTCCACACAATAAAAATCGGCCGCATTATTACAGCCGATTTCTTTCCAGAGCAATTTTCTAAACTAGGAATTATTCGCTTACACCCAGCTCAATTCGCTTGAATTGACGAATAACGATGTTCTCACCCAATTTAGCGATAGCTTCTTTAACGTGTTGCTCAACAGTCTTAGAATCGTCCAAGATGTACGCCTGGCTCATAAGAACCTGCTCAGCAAAATGCTTTTTCAATTGACCTTCAACGATCTTTTCGCGCATTTCTTCAGGCTTGCTTGCCAAAGATTCGCTCGCCATAAGCTCAGCTTTAACGCGATCCATTTCCTCTGCTGGAATGTCGGCTTCAGAAACATACTTTGGGCTCATCGCTGCAATTTGCATAGCAATTTCGTGTGCCAACGTCTTAAAGTCGTCAAGTCGAGCCACGAAGTCAGTTTCGCAGTTTACCTCAACGACAACGCCGATTCGACCAGAATGAACATAACTTTCAATCAAACCTTCACGAGCTTCACGATCACCCTTTTTTTCAGCCTTTGTCAAACCCTTTTTGCGCATAGCCTCCAAAGCTTTATCGAAATCGCCCTCAGCTTCGACCAAAGCTTTTTTAGCGTCAGTCAAGCCTACGCCGGTCAATTCGCGCAATTTTTTAATATCGTCAACAGAAACGCCCATCCTATTTCTCCTCTTTTTTAGCTGGTTTTTCTTCAGCCTTTACGCTACCTGCACCTTCAGCGACAGCTGCGGTGAAGTAATCTAATAGCAATTGAATACCCTTAACAGCGTCGTCATTACCTGGAATTACGTAATCAATTCCTGTTGGGTTAACGTTGGTGTCAACAATTGCAAATACTGGAACGCCCAAAGTTTGAGCCTCGCGAACTGCATTTGCGTCGGTCAATGCGTCAACTACAACAACAGCGCCTGGCTTACCCATCAAATCCTTGATGCCGCCATATTTCATATTCAAGCTGTCGATTTCCTCTTGGAAGCGCTGCACTTCAAGCTTATTGTAACGCTTTTCCAAGTCACCTGAAGCCATTCGCTTTTCAAGATTCTTCAGTTTCTTAATTTGCTGAGCAATAGTTGAACCGTTAGTCAGCATACCACCAATCCAGCGCTCAACTACGTATGGCTGATTGATCTTTTCAGCTGCTTCACGAACAACATCTTTGGCTTGCTTTTTAGTACCAACAAACAAAACCTTGCGGCCTGATGCAGCAATCTTTGTCAATTCTGGCAAAGCCTTATCCAAAGCTTCAACGGTCTTAGTCAGGTCAATAATGTGACTATCCTGACGCTTACTGTGAATATATGGCGCCATCTTTGGGTGCCAGCGGCTGGTTTTGTGTCCAAAATGAACACCTGACTCCAGCAAAGCCTTAATGTCTACCTTTACAGACATCCTTTTCTCCTTTTGCCTCATCCGCCCACGATTTGGAGTGTGAAACGGATTGTGTCATTAAAATTAGTTACCTGGCAATTATACCAAATAATCAATAAATCTGCAAATATTACTCTCTTTCTAACAATTGCCTAAATCGCGACAGACCATCGAAATTTTTGCCGTTTCGATACGGTCGCACTATATTTGCCAGTGCCGGCAGACTTAGCTCATCAATTCCCTCTCCTTTGAGAATTCCTCTTTCGATAGCACAGTACGCTATACCGTCAACTTCATAGCCAAATGTGTTATCAGTCGAAGAATGTATGCCCGTCACTCTACTCATACCCCCAGCATCAGGACTATTCTTGAGCACGTAGCAAGCCTCTACAGGATATATCGTTCCTCCATACTGGGAGTACGCACTTATGCCGTTATCAAGATAATCTCCACTAGCCGCCATAACCAAAACACTTGCCTCATGGCTCTCAGGATCATTATCTACTTCAAATCCTGCAATTCGTTCCTTTACCTGATCGCCGCTAACAATCCAATCATCAAGAAATAAAATCTTAGAACTCTTGTCAATCTCACCTCTACCGCTATACACTTTCAGCCTACCTTCATATTCTTCGAATTCATCGTCTGGAAATTTAGACAAGACCAGACTTAAAATATACTGGCTACTTTTCATCTTGTTTTTAGTACGACACTGACTTAGTGAATTTCCTACGTCAATATAGACCGGCTTATTATCAACCTCCAAATGATGCCTCAGCCTTTTTGCTAACGCATTTGCTGCAAAATTTAGTTCCGGCACGCCCAAAAACGCCAATTCATCTATTAATTCTTTAGCGCAATCCTCCATATAATCAGGTAAATAATGCTTTATCATCTCTATAAATTGCACAAAATCATTTATCGCTTCGTATTCAGTCGTTTCACATCGACTTTTCATGAACGAAGGGTCGCTCGTTTCCGTGCCCAGATAACTATCCGCTTTTACATAGACCATAAGATTATCTCGACTAGCGTCTTGAGCCTGTGATAATAACTTTGGCGGCGCCACTGGACTTAACTCACTCAAAGCATCAAGACTAGTCGGTAACTCAATCATACCTATATTATGTCATAATTTCGCCAAAATAGCAAAGTTAAGGCTACGGACTTTTGACATTTTCCGATAAATTATGTACAATTGAACAGTTATGAAAAGCAGTATTCACCCACAGAACTATCGCCCTGTCGTATTTAGCGACGAACAAGCGGGCTTCGCGTTCTTGACTCAGTCAACAGCGCAAACAACCGAAACTATCAAATGGGAAGACGGCAACGAATACCCATTGGTTAAGGTTCACATTTCATCAGCTTCACACCCATTCTTTACTGGTGAAGAAAAGATTATCGACACCGAAGGTCGTGTTGATCGCTTTAAGGCTCGTCAAGCAGCCGCTGAAGCTCGTAAAGCAGCTTTAGCAAACAAAGCAAAGAAAGCTAACGCTAAAAAAGCAGCTAAAACTGATTCTCCAAAATCAGACAAAAAGACTAAATAATCTGACAAATTAGTCCGACAATTCAAAAACCGCTCAATCACTGGGCGGTTTTATTTTACGTTAGTTCAATCTGACAATACTTATCTCGCGACACAATATTTCACGGTCTCCCCGCATCTTTGCGGCACATAAGCGGTGAGCGCCATCCCCTTGTAAAGCTAAAAATACTCCGCCATCAGAATCCACAACAACATCTACACTGCGTATTGGAGGGCTAGTTTTCGGATTCATTCCTGCGTATTGTCTAATAATATCGCGGCTACTTTTTCCGCCTTTCGATTCCGACGCTCGCCCTTCTCGCCAATCTTTAATCATCGGTGCAGCCACAAATAGTTCAACCGGCAACGGAATATCAGATCCCGGAATCGCTCTCATATCAGGCCACTCACCCTCATATATAGATATTTTCGTTTCACTGGCAATATTATCTTTAATTAATTTATTTAAATAGCGTAGTGAAACTGGCTCCTCTATTGGATGAGCGTCAATCTTAAACAAACTCTTCACAATCAAATCAACTCTCGGATCGTTTGCTGGGATATCCTCTGGAAGGTCTTCAATGCATTGCACCAGCTCAGATGATTTTCCAACGTCGCAAAGCGCCAACTTATCAGCATTTTCATAAACCAAATCACGCGAATCAACCTTGCATTCTCTCATTATGTCCATATAATACAATACTAAGAAACATTTGTCAATGTATGATATAATTTTATAGATATGGCAAAGATTTCTTTAGATATGGATTCTCTAAAAAATGAACGAGCTGATTTGAGCAATTTTTTAGCGCAACCTGATGCTTACAGCTCACCAGATTTTACGGTAAAAAACAAACGATTTTCAGAATTAGAAACGCTTATCTCAAAAGGCGAAGAGCGAGAAAACCTGGAAAAAAACTTAGTAGAAGCCAAGGAATTAGCAAACGAAGGTGGCGAGCTGGCTGCCCTGGCGAAGCTTGAAATTGCTGAAACCGAAGCTCGATTGACCGAATTAGAAGAAGAATTATTCATCTTACTCACACCCAAAGATCCTAATGACGAGAAAAATATCATCATGGAAATCCGCGCCGGAGCTGGCGGTGATGAAGCGTCGTTGTTTGCGGCGGAACTGTATCGTATGTATTTACGTTGGTGCGAATCTAACGGCTATAAAGTAGAACTAATTAGCGAATCAGCCAACGATTCTGGCGGCTATAAAGAAGTTATCTTCATGATCAAGGGCGACGCGCCATACTCTAAATTGAAGTTCGAAGGTGGCGTACACCGAGTTCAACGAGTTCCAGTAACTGAAAGCCAAGGTCGCGTCCACACTTCAACCGTAACAGTGGCGGTTTTGCCAGAAGCCGAAGAAGCGGACATTGAGATAAATCCGAACGATTTGCGAGTTGACATTTACCGCTCCAGTGGACACGGTGGTCAAAGTGTGAATACGACAGATTCAGCAGTGCGAATCACCCACTTGCCGACTGGAATGATCGTCACAAACCAAGATGAAAAATCGCAAATTAAAAACCGCGAAAAAGCCATGAGTGTGCTTCGTTCACGATTGTTACAGATGAAAATTGACGAGGAAAACGCCAAATTAAGCGCCGAGCGACGCTCGTTGGTCGGAACCGGTGACCGCTCGGAAAAAATCCGAACGTACAACTTCCCGCAAGACCGAATCACCGACCACCGCATTCACTACAGCCGCAGCAATATCCCCGCTGCAATGAACGGGGATATCGATGATTTGATTGAAAATCTACAGCGATATGAGCGTGAGCTGAAAGCTCAGAATGCTAATCATTAAAGAGGTCTGGATTCCTAAATTCTAAATCAAGCGCAGCCTCACTCCACTTATCACGGTCGTCAAGACTTAAAGATTCGTCGCTAGCACGTCGTTTATATTTTCCATATAAACTCTATAAACATAATACACACATAATAAAACAATATTACTTTAAAAATAAAATAATATGGGACTTAAAAGATTAGGGAAAAAGACAATACTTGGTGGCGGCTCACTTATAGCTGGACATATTCAAGATGCACTTAAAAAAAAAGAGATAACGGGAAAGTCATTTAGAGAGTGTCTTGAAGATAGCATAAAGGAAACTTTTACAGAAGATTTACCTGGTACTAGCCATGTTTATAACATAGGTAAGAAAGATGGCAAGATAGTGGGCACTATAGAGCAAGCTGCTCGAGACGTAAAGAAAGCAAAAGAAATAGAAAAAAAACACAAAGAAAAAGTTACTAAATTAAAGAGAATTAATCAAGCTTATAAAGATCTACTTAATGAAGTGAAAGACAAAAAGAAGGATTAATAGAATAATCATTAGTTAAGATATGGAGAACAAGCGTACTTGTTCTCTTATCTTTCAAAAATTGTTAGCTAGCTAAAAAAATATAGTACGATAAATAGTAGCATAGCTTTTATCCCCTACATATACTCTTTCTCATTTTATATTACATACACAAAAAAAATAAAAACTATGTTTTATGATAGAACTCGATACTACTAATATGTGTTCACACCTGCAAAAGAAGCTCTTTAACGAAGAAGGTGTCTACTATCCTATATGGCAGGCAATGCAGAAAGATGAGGAGATAACAGCCGTCATTCGTACACGACAGTTGCATATCTACCGCAATGGCAAAAAAGTTTTAGTGCTTCCTGGCAAGGCAGCACCGAAGGTTATTCGCGAAGATAGCCTCAACGAACTCTTACCTAAGGACTTACTGAAATGAAAAAGGCAATCGTCGTAGGTGCCAGCAGCGGTATCGGACATGAAGTGGCACGACTGCTCATCGCACAAGGATGGGCGGTTGGTGTGGCTGCTCGCCGTATAGACAAGTTGTCAGACTTGCAAGCTATGGCACCAGATCGGGTTTACACAGCACAGATTGATGTAACTAACGAAGATGCAGAAACATCCTTACTGCAACTTATAGAACGTATGAACGGTCTCGACCTCTATTTTCATGCAGCGGGAATCGGATGGCAAAACCCAAGTCTTGAAGCTGACATAGAACTTAAGACGATGGAAACCAACGCCCTTGGCTTCACAAGAATGATAGGTTGTGCCTATCGTTATTTTGCCAATAAGGGAGGTGGACACATCGCTTGCATCAGCTCTATCGCTGGTACAAAGGGACTTGGACCAGCTCCTGCATATAGTGCAACAAAGGCAATGCAGAACACTTATCTACAAGCATTGGAACAACTCGCAGCTTGTAAACATCATAACATCCACTTCACCGATATCCGTCCCGGCTTTGTTGACACTCCCCTACTTGCTGGTACCGCTCACCTTCCGATGCTGATGACCACAGAAAAGGTGGCACGCAGTATTTTAAAGGCTATCAACAGCCAACGACACATCTGCGTCATCGATACCCGTTGGCGCATACTCACCTACCTATGGCGACATATCCCTAACTGGATATGGAGGAGAATGAAGCTATGTTGACCTCTTTTTCATAAAAAGAAAACAAACAAGATTTCCACAACAACATAAACAAACACTAATTTCTTTCCTCATAAAATAAACTTTCAGGGGTTTCAATCATCTAAGCATATAAGTCTTAAAAACTGTCCATAACGAAAGGGAAGGAAAAGGATAAGTAAAAGAGGAAACAATTGATAAACAAGTAACAAAACAATAATTATTTAGGATATGAGAAAATTCTGTTTAAAAATTCACCGCTGGTTTGCTTTACCATTAGGCGTAATCATGGCTATTTTGTGCTTCAGCGGTCTTGCAATACTATTAATAAAAGATCTCGCACCACTCTTTGACATGAATGCCAAAGAGATGCCAATCTATACAATGGTCGTACGACTGCACCGCTGGCTCTTTATGAAACCTGAGAATGCACATGAGGGTGGGCAGTCACTTGGACGCATCCTTACAGCTGTGACTTCTATGTGTATGGCAGTCGTATTACTATCGGGTGTTGTCATCTGGTGGCCAAAGACCAAGAAGGCTTTGAAAAGTCGTTTGACCATCAGCACAAACAAGGGTTTCCGTCGCTTTGTTTACGACTCTCACGTGTCATTAGGTATCTATGTCTTTATCTTCCTTTTCCTCATGGCACTCACAGGTCCTGTCTTCTCTTTCGGCTGGTACAGAACGGGAATGTCTAAACTCTTCGGTCAGCCTATGCCACCAAAGGAAATGAAGATGCAACAGCCTAAAGATGGAATGAAGCAGGGCGGAACAAACGATAAAGCTTTTGCACCTACGGACGCAAGTCAGATGAAAGGACAACCACAAGCACACAAGGAGGGAGCAAAAGACATGAAAGGTGATCAGCATGGTAAGAAGCCAAAGGGCGGTATGCTCTTTAAGCAGTTACACACAGGAACATGGGGCGGATGGTTCTCACGCGTTCTCTATGCTATCGCAGCCTTTATCGGTGGCTTCCTCCCTATTAGTGGTTACTACCTGTGGTGGAAGAGAAGAAGTGCTAAGAAGAAAAAAGCATAAAACATAA
>CAJPKE010000017.1 GCA_905370345.1 Candidatus Saccharibacteria bacterium UBA6209
AGGCATTATTATTGAGACACCGGCTGGATGGATCTTAGGGTTGAATCGCACATCTTTGATTTACTAGTTGTAATTCATGTTTGACCCACGCACGGTTGGGTGACAGGACGAGTGGAGTGGGAGGGCAATACTTATCTATTCCCATTTCTTGGTAAGCGATAAACTCGGTTTCATCCTCAAAATGATTGGTTTGCGTCCGGATCAGTCGTTCTGCATAGAGACTGCTCAATTTCAGAGTAAAGCAGCTATTGGTCTGCCTGATGGAATAAGTAAGAAAGCGGCGATTGAATCGGCGAAGTAAGCATAAAAATTAGTAAAATCTGATATGGTACTAGCATTTTCACTTCACCCATGCTATAATTAGTCAAGACGTTTTATAAAATCTAACGAGTAAAGAGATGGCAAAGAAGAATACGAAACGAAAGCTTATTGGTTTGGTGAGTAACTTGAGCAACCACCGAACTTACTATACTACTGTTAACACCCAGAACCGCACCACAAAAGGTCAGGGTAAATTGACACTACGTAAGTACGACCCGATTGCAAAGCAACACGCTACTTACACCGAGACTAAGAAAAACCTTGGTCGTAACGAAGTTAAAGCTCGCAAAAGCTAATTTAACAAGATTATACAGAAACTCCCTCGCATTAAGAGGGAGTTTTTATTTGGCAAGAATGTCTGACTATTTCCTCAATCGAGACTTCATATCACGAATGGTATTCATATAGTAAAGAAAAGCGTCGTATGGCGAATCATACGGGCTAAAATAAGCGTGAACATCGCCGTCGGTAAAATTCTTCGTTCCCATGTAATAGAAGTGGTCTGAAGTTTGCAATTTTCGCCAATCGCTAATTAGACCTTCATCCTTGCTATTCAAGACCTCATCTTCAAGCTCATAAACATATCGCAAAGCTTCTTTCTGCAGGCTGTTTCCGTTCCAAGCCGTCAAATCTCGCTCGGCGTCCGCCCACGTTACAGGCGACGGCATACTTATTTCACCGGCGGGCGCATTCGCGTCTAGCGCTTCGCTAACGGTATAGAAAGTATTGCCACTAGCGCTCAGCCATTTATCAACAAACTTCTCAAAGAAGCCGAAAATCCCAGATTCCGCCCATTGATGTTCGCCGAAAGTTTCATAGTCCATGAACAAGTTAAGCAGTGGCGCGTAACGGACAGAATCTTCCACCCACGTATTAAACTTATCCGCGGTCAACGGCCATTCATTCCATTTTCGATCGCTAAACCTAAACGCTAAATCATCGCTCAATCGATAATTCTTAAGTAGTAATCCAATCTTCTTCGTGTCTCTCGGGCGATATACATAATTCGGACTGCGCCAATTCAGAATCGGATCCCAGCCTTCAGCCAACACACCCTTAAAGCCATCCTGTTCAGCCCATTTTGCCAAGTCATCACTATACGCCAACTCTGTATTTGCCAAAACTCGCGTTTCCGCACCAAAAATCTCGCGAATCTTCCAGCGGTGAAGCTCAACTTGACGCTCGAACTCCTTGCGCGAATAGAAAAACGCCAGACTGTGATGATACGGACTTGATAAGATTTCTACTTGACCAGTCTTTACCAGGCGCTTGAAACTTTCCAAAACTTCAGGATTAAACCTTTCAGCTTGCTCTAAAAACGTTCCACTAAAACTCAGCGAGATCTTAAAATCAGGATATTTTTTCAATAATTTTTCAAGCAAAGCATTCATCGGCAAATACGACTTTTCTGCAACTTTTTGGAATATTTTTTGATTGTCCTGATCTGGATTTTGACCGCCAGAGAAATAGTTATGCTTCCAAGCCACGTCAAATATACTATACTCGCGTATTCGCCACGGTTGGTGTACGTGTAGATATAAAACTATTCCTTTATTTTTATTCATGCCAGCGCTCCTTTGTACAGTTTCAGACATTTTCTAGCGGCGTCCTGCCAGGAAATTCTCGCGTATTCATTCTTAACGTTTTTCTTCAAAGATTTCTGTAAAGCAGGTGATTCAGCGATATTAACAATTTCATCCGCCAATTTATTCACATCCCAATAGTCAAACCGCATAATATTATCCAGAACCTCACCAACGCCAGATTGACGACTAATAAGTAACGCCGTGTCATGATGCGCCGCCTCCAAGGCAGTCAAGCCAAATGGCTCAGAAACCGAACTCATCACAAAAACATCAATCAAACAGTAAATATCTCGCCACTGTTTTCCGCGCACAAATCCCGTAAAAATCATCTTATCGCTAATCCCTAAATCTGCCGCCAGTTCAATCAGTTCATCTCTTTGCTCGCCATTTCCAGATAAAACAAAAACAATTTTCTCATATTTATCAAGCGCCTTCGCTGCGGCCCGCACAAAATACGTCAAACCCTTCTGAACCGTAAGTCGCGTCAACGCGCCGACAACCGTATAGCCATCCTTTTTCAGCTCCTCCAAATATCTGTAAGTGCTGGCGTCATACTCGTGTGGCGGCAAATCAGCCAAATCAATCGCGTTATAAACCACCTCAATTTTCTCTGGCGGAATGTGATAATTCTTAACAATTATTTCCTTCGTGATTTCACTAACGGCGATTATCCGATCAGCCATCAACAAGCCTTGTTGCTCAATTTCGTGAACCAGAGGATTTCCTGACTGCTCGCCAGAACGGTCAAATTCCGTCGCGTGAACGTGCACAATTAGCGGCGCGCCCGTCATTTCTTTAGCAATTATTCCAGCTTCCATCGTCAACCAATCATGCGCGTGAATTGCATCGGGCTGATGATTTTTCACAAACTTCCGAACATATTTGCCATAACGCCTCTGTACAGCACGCATCGGCGAAAGACCATATTCGTCCTTAGCGTTTTCACGATCTTCCTCTGAACCGTTATTATACGCGCCCAAATCGTGATAATTCGGCGGCAAAGGAGTAGCTGAATAGATATTCATATAGTCAATTCCGGGATGCTCGGCGGTGTAGGGGATAATAAAGTCAATATCAACGCCCTCCGAAGCAAGCGCCTTCGACATCTGATAGCAAGCAACGCCAAGTCCGCCACTATTGTGCGGAGGAAGTTCCCACCCAAGCATTAAAATTTTCATCTCTGAGTTAATTGTAGAACTACGCTTATGTTTTTTCAAGGGATTTTGGGATCTTTTTCACGAGTTTTTTATTTTTCACAATTTTAACATTTGCGACAAAGCTAATTCGTGATAAAATGGTTGCTATAGGAGTGTAGCTCAGGTGGCTAGAGCACTGGTCTCCAAAACCAGGTGTCGGGGGTTCGAGTCCCTCCACTCCTGCCAAGATTCTCGCTTGAAAGAGAATCTTTTTTATTAGTCAAAAATCTGCTATAATTTCTCAATATGAAACCTTTATCACCTTCACTTCCGCATATTATCGCCATGGTTGGTGCGCCAGGTTCAGGGAAGACACAATTCGCTGTAGAATTTGCGAAGATTTTCAATTCTCCAGTAGTAAGTTCTCGACAATTTGAAGTTTTTACGGACAATACAAAAACCATTTCTGACGCAACATTGTCGCTTTTAGAAGAATTTTTGAAGACTAAGCAAACTGTTATTTTGGACGGATCAACGGATCAGCGCACGAATCGTATGCGCATCAATCGCCTTGCCAGGGAATATGGATATAAAGTCCTATTCGTTTGGGTGCAAACCGATCCCGCCACAGCCAAACATCGCTGGATAAAGACTTATGGCGGAAATGACGAATCTTTTGAGCGACGATTGAAGCAGTTTTCAGCGCCACACAGCAGCGAATCTTACGTCGTGATCAGTGGTCGTCACACCTTAAGCAGTCAAGCTCGCACTGTTCTTAAGCAAATTGGCGCGAGTCGTCCAGAAGCTCCGCGCCGCCCAATTGCCGGGAATCGAATCAATATAGGTTAGTTATGACAATTATTACCGACGAAGAATTCGGAGAAATTGTCGTTAAAAAACGTAGCTTAGCGAAGACTGTTAGTTTGAAAATTGCGCCAGACGGACGAATACAAATTACAATGCCGCCATATGCGCCGCTGTTGGTCGCAAAGGCATTGATTAAAACCTCTCGTAAGCTAGTCCGCGAATTAGTTTCTCAATACAGAGAAAAACTTTCTTACACAGAAAATCAGCAAATCGGCAAAAGCCATCATTTATTGATACAAACGACCGCGAAACCTTCGAGTGTAAAAATCGTCGGAACGCAGATATTGGCAGAAATCAACGAAGCAGAATCTATTGGATCGACCGCAAACCAACAACTTATCCGCAGTAAAATTCTGGCAGCTCTCAGAAAAGAAGCCAAGTCGTATCTGCCGAGGCGACTGTCATTTTTAGCGAAAGAACACGGCTTTTCTTTTGCTCGGAGTAAAATGACGCACTCATCAAGTCGCTGGGGAAGTTGTTCTTCATCTGGGACGATTAGCTTGAATATCGGGATGATGAACTTGCCATTTGAGCTAATTGATTACGTAATTATCCACGAATTGTGCCACACCAGACATATGAATCACTCGACGAAATTCTGGGACGAAGTTGCCAAATTTGACCCGCATTATAAAATCCACCGAAATAAATTGAAAAAATATTCGCCATACATATAGAAACGCATATGCTTATGTTATACTTTAGCTATGTGGGCGCTAATTTTTCTATTGATCACTCTGAGTGTTGTTTTAGGTGTTATAGATATTGTTTTACATAAAATATTGTCGGAAATTAGCAATAAATCTGATTATAAAAATGATAAAAAAAGCCTTAGCGAACATCAAAGAATGATCACGCTTATCAATAATATTACCGACGCAATCCTCAGTACGGACGAGCACGGAATTATCAATACGTACAATTCTGCGGCACTTAATTTGATTGATACGAACAGCGGAATTAACGGCGAACATATCAGTCAAGTGCTGAACCTTGAAACGACAGATAAAAAGCCGATTGACATTTTTAAGGAACTCACCAAGTCTTCCGCAATTCGCCAGCGCGACGACATTCTGATGAAAATCGAAGACGGCGATTGTATTCGCCTGGAAGTTACACTTGCGCCAGTTCAAGGCGGCGACAAGATGACGCCGGACGGATATGTACTTATTTTGCGCGACATCACGAAGACGAAGAGCCTCGAGGAGGAACGTGATGAATTTATTAGCGTAGTTAGTCACGAATTACGCACGCCAATTGCTATTGCTGAAGGTTCGCTGAGCAACGCCAAATTGCTGGTCGAGCGTAAAATGACTAGCAAAATTCCCGAAGCTATTGACGAATCTCATAAGCAAATTTTATTCTTAGCGCGAATGATCAACGACCTCAGTACGTTATCGCGCGCAGAGCGAGGAGTAGCTGATGAAACAGAAATAATTGACGTGACAGAGTTGGCGGCTCAGATAAATTCCGAATATTCACCTCAGGCGGGCGAAAAAGGTTTGGCTTTCAATTTGGATATCGGCGGACGACTTGGTGTAGTTAAAGTTTCTCGTCTATATCTGGAGGAAATTCTCCAAAACTTCATTACCAACGCCATTCGATATACACAAAAAGGCTCCATAACTTTATCAATCAAGAAAAATAAATCTGGCGAAATCACCTTTAAGGTTATTGATACGGGAATTGGCATTAGCAAAGCCGACATAGCAAAAATTTTCGACAAGTTTTACCGCGCAGAAGATTATAGAACTCGCGAGACGAAAGGCACGGGATTAGGTCTATACGTTTCCGCTAAGTTGGCGAAGAAATTGGGCTGCAAAATTGAGGTAGAAAGCCGGTTAAACCACGGATCAACGTTCGGATTCAAGCTGAAAGAGTTCAAAAATAGCAGCAAATAATCTCTGGTCAACTTGTTTTTTTGACTCGGATGAATTACAATGACTATTGACAGTCTGTGAAAAACAGACTTTTTAAATTGGGAGAAAATATGGCACAGAAAGGCAAGGCAAGCAGCAAAACTACGGTTCGTCGAATCAAGGCTACCGACGACGCGCCAAAAAAAGAAAAAGCTGTAGCAAAAAAAATCAATAAACCAACCAAGATCACCACAAAAGCGTCTAAAAAATCTGGCGAAAAAGGTGGATTGATTGGATATTTCAAGGGCGCTTGGGAAGAGTTGAAGCTAGTTCGCTGGCCAACCCGCTCAGCTACTTGGGCAATGACAGCAGCGGTGCTTATCTTCACCTTTACGTTTGTCGTTCTGATTTTATTACTTGACGCCGCATTCAACTGGGGCTTTAACCAAATTTTGAAATAGAGGAGATATTATGAGTTCAAAACGATATGATGATAGTCAGCAATGGTATGCAATTCATACCTATTCTGGCTACGAAGAAAAAGTTGCCGAATCAATTCGCCAGCGAATCAATGGTGTCGATATGGCTGATAAGATTTTTGACGTTATCGTGCCAAAGGAGAAGCAAATTCAAATTCGCAACGGTAAGCGTAAAATCGTTGAAGCTAAGATCTTCCAGGGCTATGTCTTGGTTGAGATGAAATTGACCGACGAAACTTGGTACATTATCCGCAACACGCCAGGCGTTACAGGATTTGTGGGCGCCGACACTACGCCAACTCCAGTTTCTGAAAAAGAAATTGCGAAGATTAAGAAGCGAATGGGCGTTGAAGAACCTAAGCATCAGATTGATTTCTCAGAGGGAGAAGTTGTTTCAATTATCGACGGTCCGTTCAAAGGCTTTGACGGCGCGGTGAGCGAAATTGATGCATCTAAGGGCACTTTGAAGGTTATGGTTAGTATGTTTGGTCGCGACACTCCAGTCGAGTTGGACGCCTTGCAGGTTAAAAAAGTTTAGCTTGCAATTTTAAGCATTTTTCGATATAATATTCGAGTTACGCACTACAAACTATAAGGAAGAACTATGGCAAAGAAAATTATTGGTAATTTGAAATTACGCATTCCAGCCGGTCGAGCAACAGCAGGTCCTCCAGTGGGATCAACGCTTGGTCAGTGGGGACTAAACATGATGGACTTTATCAATCCATTCAATGACGCTACAAAAGATATGATGGGTAAGGATGTAATTGTTCACATTCAAGTTTACGAAGACCGAACATTTACTTGGAACTCACTTGGTCAGCCAGTTGACGATATGATTCGCGAAAAAGCCGGAATTCAAAAGGGTAGCGGCAAACCTCACTCAGATAAGGTCGGTAAGATTACTCGCGCACAATTGCAAGAAATCGCTGAGGCGAAAAAAGACCAATTGAACGCAATCGACATCGAAGGTGCAATGAAAGTTATCGCCGGATCAGCACGCTCAATGGGCGTTGAAGTCGTCGACTAATCTACAGAACTTTTAGCAAATAGCCCCGGACTTCTCGGGGTTATTTTATGGTAAGATGTAATAAATGATTGTGAATAATATTTTAGATGACAGCGCAATTTCCGCGCTTAAAGATGAGCAATTGATAATTGCCAAAACTGACACGATTTACGGAATGTTAGCCGCTGCCAATTCAAAAAAAGCCGTCGAGAGATTATACGAAGTTAAGCGGCGCCCCTTGGATAAACCTGTTATTATTTTGGTTACGAATATTGACGACATTTCTGATCTCACGCCGTCGATCAAACGCAAATATCAAGAAATCTCCAAAAATAGATCAACAACAATCATCACCAAAGTGAGTCCTGACTTCCTGCCACATCTTCCGAGAAACGGCGGAACATTGGCATTCAGAGTTGTGCCAGAATCTCCATTAGCAGAGTTAATTCGAACCGTCGGCCTTTTGGTCGCGCCCAGTGCAAATCCATCAGGAGAAAAACCGGCAAAGAACGTCACCGAAGCGATAAATTATTTCCACGAATTAGTGCCGATTTATGTCGATTCTGGAGAAACCGCCGACGCTCAACCGTCGCAAATTGTCCGAATCAACGAGGGCGGGGAAATTGAGTTTTTAAGAAGATAATCCTCGAATAATTGTCAAAAAATCGCCAAATAAAAAAGACCTCCTCTGAATTACGGGGAAGTCTTTTTGTGCGAGTTACTTCACAAACGGATGCGCAATCTCCAAATCTGGGCGCTTTTCCGCAATTCTCAGTAGCTCGTTGTACTTAGCAATTCGCTCTGACCGCGACATTGAGCCAGTCTTAATTTGACCCGTGCCCAAACCGACCGCCAAGTGAGAAATCGTTACGTCCTCCGTCTCGCCAGATCGGTGGCTCATCACTGTATTCCAGCCGGCGTTCTTAGCCATCAAAACAGCTTGAATCGTCTCAGTCAATGTACCAATTTGGTTCGGCTTGATTAAGATCGCATTGCCAGCCTTTTCTTCAATTCCGCGCTTCAATCGCTCGACATTCGTCACCAAAAGATCGTCGCCAACCAATTGCGCAAAATTGCCCAAATCAGCCGTCATTTTCTCCCAATCTTCCCAAGCTTCTTCGTTCAATCCATCCTCAATCGAAAGAACAGGGACGCGTTCCAACAGGGCTTTATATGTGCGAATCATTTCGTCAGCCGACAGAATTCGGTGTTCAGTCGCCAAGTTGTATTTGCCATCCTTGTAAAGCTCACTCGCTGCGACGTCCAGCGCAAAACCAAAGTCCACGCCTAATTTATAGCCAGCCTGCTCGATGGCGCGAGATAGCAACAAAATAGGCTCCATATTACCATTCCTGACATGAGGCGCATAGCCGCCCTCATCGCCAACTGTTGTAGGATAGCCTTCGTCTTTCAGGATTTTTGCCAACGCATGAAAAACTTCCGCACTCATTCGAACCGCGTCCGCAAAAGTTGCCGCGCTAGTTGGAATAATCATATATTCCTGAAAATCAGTCGCACCCAACGCATGCTGACCGCCGTTCATCACGTTGATCATCGGCATCGGCAAGCACATTGCAGGATTTCCAGCCAAGCTATTGACGTATTGATACAACTCCACGCCACGCGACTTAGCAGCAGCTTTCGCTACAGCCAGCGACACCGCCAAAATAGCATTCGCACCCAAACGCGCCTTATTCGGCGTACCGTCCAGACTCTTCATTTTTTCATCAATTGCGGCCTGGTCGAACGGATTAGAGCCCTTCAAAGCCTGCGCAATTTCACCATTGACATTTTCGACCGCACGGAGCACGCCTTTACCGCCGAACGCCAACTCGCCGTCCCGAAGCTCAACAGCCTCGAAAGAGCCAGTGCTTGCGCCAGACGGAACAGCCGCACGACCGAACGAACCGTCACTCAAAGTCACGTCCGCCTCAACCGTCGGATTTCCACGCGAATCTAAAATTTGCCTTGCTTGTATGTTTGTAATTGTTATATCCATAATTACTATTTTATCAAAAACAGCAATTATATGTTAATCTTCATCTTTCTTCAGGTCGCGCTGTATTATCACTGGCTCACCAATTTGAGTTTCACCCAACCCTGAATAAAACACCTTCGGACTATCACACATAGCGACGCGCACAACTCGAGAACCATCAGCCCCGCCAGGTCCTTCACACCCATTAGTTAGCGTGTAAATATCCCTCTGTGCTTTTGCAATATTTTCATCTAACTCGTCCATTCCACTGGCGGCCATTTTACAAACAATTTTAGTAGATTGATCTTTATCTAATACCTCACCTGTAGCCTTATTAACCAATGTCACCTCATCACCACTAAACGCCATTTCTAGAAGTTTATTTACTGTTTTTCTGTATTCTTCTAAGTCGTTTAACTTTTCTATTATTCTTGGGCAAGACATACATTGCTCTGGGATATAGATATCTATCGTGCCTAAAGAACCGTCTTCGTTACCTACAATTTTCGTAAACTCACTCATAATATTACATATTATACAATTCTTCTCCATAAAAGTAAATATTTGCCTCAATCTCTGAAAATATGGTATAATTTCAACATTATCAATCAATGCTGGGAGGTAGATTCGCCGGAGAGTCCCGAATCGCCGCTTGCACCACAGAAAGGATTATTATGGCAAAGAAAGCCGAGTTGCTAGAAAAAGCAGCAGAACTAAAATTAGAAGTCAGTGAGAAAAACACAATCGCTGAAATCGAAGCAGCAATTGCAGAAGCTACCGACACAAGCAAATCTCACGACAACAAAGACAAAGATGTTGTCGCTGAGCGCGAAGCTGTTGTTGCTAAGTCAGGCAAACGCAGCCAAAAAGCTCTTGACGAAGCCGCTGAAAAAGCAGAGAAGGAAGCTCGTAAGGAAGCTGGTGACACTACTCCACAATCAGACGACACTGAAGCTCACGTAAAGAAGGGTCCAAAGCCAGTTACTCGTCCACGCTTGGAGCGCCGCGGTAAGAAATATCAAGAAGCTGCAAAAAACGTTGAAAAGAACAAATTGTACAGCTTAGACGAAGCTTTGAAGTTGGCTACTGAAACCAGCCCAGTCAAGTTCGACGCTAACGTTGAAATCCACATCCGCCTAGGCGTTGACCCACGCCAAGCCGACCAAAACATTCGCTCAACCGTAGCATTACCACACGGTACAGGTAAGGATGTTCGCGTAGCAGTTTTTGCACCAGAATCAGAACACGCTGCCGCTAAAAAAGCTGGCGCTGACATCATCGGTGATGAAGAATTCCTAAGCCAATTAGACAAGGAAGAATTGAACTTCGACATTTTGGTTGCAACTCCACAGTACATGCCAAAGCTTGGTAAATACGCACGTTTGCTTGGTCCACGCGGTTTGATGCCAAATCCAAAGTCTGGCACTGTCGCTACTGACGTCGCTAAAGCCGTTTCTGAAGCAAAAGCCGGAAAAGTTGAATACCGCGTTGATAAGCAAGCCATCGTTCACTTGTCAATCGGCAAGGTATCATTCGGAGCTGAAAAATTGGCAGAAAACGCACGCGCATTCTTAACCAGTTTGAACTCCCAAAAGCCATCCAGCTTAAAGGGTGTTTACGTTAAGAGCGTAGCAATTGCCACAACTATGGGCCCTGGCATTAAAGTAGAGAACTCTCTGTAATCTTTATATTTCAAGCAATCAAATCCCGTCGATTCTGGCGGGATTTTTTGTGTTACTATTGCATTTTTCATTTTTTATGATAAAATAGTAAAGTCCACTAGGTACTGATGTTCGAGAGTTTCTTGATTTCCAGCCTAGCTGGATAAAAGGACCTTAACATCTGTATCTGAATCAACGACTACAGGAAGGACGCAGAAATGCGTAACCGAAACAGGACTCCGTTGAGAGTCTCGATCGTGGCAGCCTTCGTCGCGATTCTCGTATCATTCCTCTTCGGAGGAATGACACGTGCCGACGAGGCGCAGTCAGCAGCCCAGTCGACCACCGCCCAGTCGGTCGGTGCTACTACGGTAGCGGTCACCGACGAGGCTCAGTCGAGCAACACCACTACTGCGGTAGCGGTCACTGCCGACAACGACGCTCAGTCTTCGTCTGGTAGTAGTGTCGCCACGGCGGCAACCACCGACAGCAACTGTACTCCTCGACCGATTTCAGCCGAGGAAATTCAGACTAGCCTGAAAACAACTGACGGCTCGCCTGAGTACACCGCCTACGAAGCGGTGGAATTCGCAGTGAACCTGACTCTTGCACAGAATCACTGTGCTGGAGATAGCATCACCATTTCCGTGCCGAGCGAACTCGGCACGGACGCGGCTTTCGCACCGATTCCGATGACAACCCCCGAGGGGATCGTCATTGGGTACGCCACATACTCTGCCGACCACACTGTGTCGATCAAACTGACCGATGCTGTGGAGGTGCCCGGACGAGTGAACTTCCACGCCTCGGCGTGGTGGCGCGTCCACATGAGTAGTTCTCTAATTCCCGGGGAAACCCGAGAATTGGAATGGAACGTTGGTGGTGTCGTTCGCAGAACGACCATCCAAGTGGGCACCTGTGATGGGTGCTCCACAATTGGTGCAGCCCCCTCTAAGTGGGGATCTGTAGATGGCTCTCAACAAAGAGTCACGATCGTACTGCCCACCGCCACGCAGGACGCTCAAACGTTCGTTATCACGGACGTATTGACCTCACCGGGTCAGAAGTTCAATTGTGACCAACTGCTGATTGGACGAGTTGGAGTCTACTCCTCAGCCGGTCCCTGGGGTCAGCCTCAGTACATCCGCTTCATGGAGGCTAATGTCGTTAGCTGTGCTAGCGACAAGGCAGTTCTCAATGTCAAGTTGGATAAGGGCGAAAAAGCCCGCGTTGAGCTGAACATTAACGTCAGCGCCACAGATCCCGGTCCGTGGACTGACACAGCGTCCATCACTTCCCAGAATAAATCCTGGGAAGTGGTAGCTAAGGTTGCCAGGAAAGAGTCCGGCGGCAACGCCGGATTTGACAACACTCCGACTCCGGCACCCACGCCGGAACCGACTCCAACCCCGGAGCCGAGCCCGTCGACGACTCCTGAACCGAGTCCGTCGGCACCAAGCCCGGCACCGAGTCCGTCGGCAACACCGTCGACACCCACGCCGAGCACGACCCCGTCAGCAACGCCGAGTCCGAGCCCGACAACGAGCCGCCCAGTACCGCTCCCCACTCCCGTTATTGAACGGTATGAGGAGCCTACGCCCTCGGCTACCCCCACACCAGCACCCCAGCACAAGAAGCTGGCGGTCACTGGTACAAGTGGAGACGTAGTCACCAGCGCGGTCGCGCTAGTGGCTCTCGGAGGCTTCCTCATTTGGGCGCGTCGTCGTCAGACGGCACGCTCGGAGAGGTAACCCTTCTCGTCGAGGGGCGTTAGTTTAATCGACTAGCACCCCTCGACAGAACATACAGATACAGAGAGAAAGGAGGTTCGCCCGCCCGCTCCACCACGGAGCGGGTTTTCTCTTTGATTAGACATAGGCACCTATTGATTTTATTACGCTATTATTGTAAAATAACAAATATGTCAGAATTAAATAACGAGAGTCTATTAGAAGGCGCTAAATGCGCGGAGCTGTCCGTCAGAGAAGCTGATCGCTTGTTTTTCCAAATAAACCCAAATACTCCAGACCAAAATTTAAGAGGTGCCAGAAAGACAGAAGCCGCGGAAGCTGCCATAGATATGTGCCGAAAATGCCCAGTATTAAAACAATGCTTAGAATATGCGCTCCGCCACCCAGAATCTGCCGAATATGGCGTGTGGGGAGGCACAACTGTCGTTCAACGCAGAAGAATATTACGATTAGGCGAAAATGCGATAAATAAGGCAATTGAATCGGCTGGAAAATAATCACCATAACTCTTGTTTTTCGTTGTCATTTCTGCTACAATGGTCTGGAACATTACCAAAGACAGTGGCGACTTGACGTAAAACAAGTATAAAAATGCCACCGAGGGATGAAACTAACAGTTTTATTTGACGTCTTTGGTAGTGCGAGAATCAAAGACGTTTTTTTGATTCTCCATTACCGCACGTTAACAAATTGGCACATAACAAATTAACTCAATCAAAGAAAGGATTTTTATGGCAATTTCACGCGATAAAAAACAAACTTTGGTTGCTGAACTGACAGAGCTATTAAAAGACGCTAAGGGTACGGCTTTTGCTCGATATCAAACCCTTACCGTTGCCGACCTACAAGAACTACGCAAGGCAGCTCGCGAAGCGGGCGTTACCATCAAGGTTGTTAAAAACCGATTGGTGCGCGTAGCTCTTCAGGAAATCGATACTTACAAAGAAACCGACACCAGCTTATTGGTTGGTCAATTGGTTTACGCCGTAAGCGCCGAAGATGAAGTTATGCCAGCAAAGGTATTGGACACGTTTGCAAAAACACATCCAGCATTACAACTTGCAGGTGGCTTCTCAGGCGAAGGCTTGGCAATTAGCGAAGCTGACGTTAAAGCGTTGGCAGGCCTACCAAGCAAAGACCAGCTCGTTGCTCAAGTGGTATCACAATTGCTATCACCAGTACACGACACGGTCAACGCGCTTGGCGGCAATTTGCACGGACTTTTGGACGGCATCGAAGCCAAAGCTACTGCTTAAGTTTAGCAATCAACACTAGTAACGTTGCAACAATCGCAACAATATAATAATAAAGGAGAATATCAATGGCTGATATTAAGAAATTGGCTGAAGAACTTGTAAAATTGACAGTTCTAGAAGTTAACGAATTGAAAAATCATCTTAAAGAAGAATACGGCATCGAGCCAGCTGCTGCAGCTGTCGCTGTTGCTGGTCCAGCTGCTGGTGGTGACGCTGCCGCTGCTGACGAAAAAACTGAGTTCACAGTTACTTTGAAAGACGCTGGTTCTCAGAAGGTTGCAGTCATCAAGGCTGTTAAGGAAATCACTGGCCTAGGTCTAGGTGAAGCAAAAGCTATCGTTGACGGCGCTCCAGCACCAGTCAAGGAAAAAGTTTCTAAGGACGAAGCTGAAGCTGCAAAGAAAACTTTGGAAGACGCTGGCGCTACTGTCGAGCTTTCATAATTTGTTATACAATGCCAATTTGTTTCGTTTAATCACCGTCCGCTCTGGGCGGTGATTTTTATGTCGCCAATCTTAATATCACGAACCACGCGTCAATTTCAAGAGTAAAATTTGCAACACTTTTTTATTCATATCTTATAGCGCTGTGGAAAATCGGATAAAAATAGATAACGCGACTTGATATAAATGTAAGGATATGCTATATATTAGTTAAGTATTATAAAAAATAGACAAAGGAATTGCGAGAACCATGTCTGAATTACCAGAAAAGCAAATTAAGCGTCTGAGGACACTTATTCAAGAGGCGGAAACCAATTTAGCTGCCGCAAAAGAATTATTGATTAGTATTATTGGCGACGATGGACAAGTTGTCACGCCAAAAAATTCGTCAGATGATGTAACAGGAAAGATTATCGAAGGCGTATTTGACGGCCAAATGATGCTTAGCCCAGACGGCAAAAATTACCCAATCCCAGCTAATTACGCTTCAAAGTCGAAGCTGGTTGAAGGCGACCTGATGAAATTGACAATCGCTGAAGACGGCAGCTTTATCTATAAGCAGATCGGTCCTGTACCACGAAAGCAAGTTATTGGAACGCTTGTTCAGCACGACGGAATTTACTACGTCGAGGCTTCTGGCCGCGAATATCGTATTTTGCTTGCTAGTGTAACTTACTTCCGAATTAACGTCGGCGACCAAGTTACAATCATCATCCCTGAAGACAATCCTGACGCAACTTGGGCTGCTGTCGAAGCTGCATTGTAAATATTATGCTACCGAGCGAGTTTCTGCTCAGTTACGCCAGTTTTAACGCTGATAATAAGCCATTCGTTGAATGTCAAGTTGACGGTAAAATTGAGCGTTATGAATTATTCGAGCAAAATTTGTCTCTTGAGTTTGATTTTTCCGTCAAATATTGCACGGGTTGGGTGGATTTTGAGAATCGCTGTAGCCAAATCTGCCCAGACCACGCCACAGTTGATGAAAAGTATGAAAATTGTCTAAAATGCCGCGACAAAACCGGCTTTAATCCAGCATTTTATAACGCCAGTTCGGTTTCCGTCCAACAAGAAAAAATCAATCAAAATCCGCACTTTGTTTACTTGGCGTACTTCGCGCCGAACGTCATAAAAGTTGGCATCTCGCAAGAAGAGCGCGGAATTCGGAGATTATTGGAGCAGGGAGCGCGATTAGCCATAAAATTAGAAACGTTTTCTTCGGCATTGATCGCCAGACAGTACGAGGCGAAAATTTCCAAGTTGGACGGAATAGCTGAAACTCTGCCAGTTCACAAAAAGATGGAATTGATAAAACTACCTTTTGATCGTGCGACTGGCGAAAGGGAATTGCGACAAAAATTACTTGAAATTGAGCAGAAAATTGGCGTGTCGTTTCCGAAATCCGAGCTAATTCCTTGCGAAGATTATTTTCAAACCGCTGGTGTTGATTTGTCACGTGTCGTTTTAATGAAGGATTACAGTCAATTAGTTGGACACGTACGTAGCGTCATCGGCTCAATTGTCATCACTGATTACAGCGGTCAGCCGCTGGCTTACAACATCAAAAAGTTTATTGGCTATCGGGCGCAAAAAGTTGACGGCGTCATTGACATAGAAATACCCAGCACGCAGCTGGCGTTGTTTTAAGAGTAATTTAACCGCGAGGCTTTTGTTAACATTATTACTTTTATTTTAGAAGAGCAGGGGTTGACTTTTTGATAGAACAGAAGTATAATTCTACTCATCCGAGAATAATCTCGGTGTACGTTTCACAATCAGAGGAGTTGATGATGAACAGCAAGAAGCGATTGGCGGCATTTATTGCCATCATTTCTCTCGTGTTCTCAGCGATGACGCTAGCCACCCCACCCGCCGCTCATGCCGTCGGGTGCTACGGAGACTGGTGCTCAGGACAGGACGCAGACGCAACGGGCTGCAGTGCCGATGCCGTCACCACCCAAATCTACAACCACAAGGAATTCTCCTTGCATGTTAGGTGGTCGCCAACCTGCAAGACAAACTGGGCTCGCATTTTCATGCATAGCCCAGGCTGGATCAAGTGCACTCGTAGCGGATATCTGAAAGCTGTCCAGGATACTGGATACACACAACAGGTATACTTCGATGCAATATGCGCGCCAGTCGTCACTGTACGCTATACGCCGATGATCTACTCGCCGGCACATAAAGTG
>CAJPKE010000018.1 GCA_905370345.1 Candidatus Saccharibacteria bacterium UBA6209
CTGCAGCTTTTTCGCCGTCAGCATTGATGATGTTGGCTCGGCGCTCGCTTTCTGCCTCGGCTTGTTTGGCCATGGCGCGCTTCATATCGCCAGGAAGTTCGATATTCTGAATCTTAACGTTCTCGACATCGATACCCCATTTGTCGGTTTCGGCATCAACAATTTCCTTGATTTGCTGGGAAATTTCTTCACGCTTGGCAAGCAAATCGTCCATATCAACATTTCCGGTGACGTCACGCAGCGCTGCTTGGGCAAATTGGCTAGTCGCGTAAATATAGTTCGTGGTTTCCAACACGGCTTTTGGCGCGTTGATGACTCGGAAATAAACCACCGCATCAACGCCGACCGTGACGTTGTCTTTGGTGATGACTTCTTGTTTTGGAACGTCAATTGGAGTTGAACGAATATCGACTAACATCATTGTCTGTAAGCCTGGAATGACGACTCTTAATCCTGGTTCACGAACGCCGGTGAATCGACCAAGCGTTAAAACCACGCCGCGCTGATATTGATTGACAATTTTAATGCCACCAAGCACATAAAGCCCGATAGATACTAAGATTATTACTACGAATGCTCCCATTTTTCCTCCTATTTATATAGATCTATTGTAGCATTTTGTGTGAGGAAAGTGTAAACGGTGGACGACTTTTTGGCTTTATGGATTTCGCGATATAATGGAAGTATGAGTGATATTAGGCAGCCGCTGGCTGAACAGATGAGACCGCAGACGCTGGACGAGGTGATAGGACAGAGTCATTTGCTTGGTGAGGGCGAGTTATTGAGGCGGATTGTTAAGAATGGCGAGCCGGTCAGTTTGATATTATGGGGTCCGCCGGGAACTGGAAAAACAACATTGGCACGAATTATTGCGCGCGAGGTGAAGGCGGAGTTCATTGAATTATCGGCAGTTACAAGCGGAAAAAAGGACGTTGAACAGGTAATTGAACACGCTCGTCAAAATTGGAATTTAGGACTTAGAACAATTCTATTCGTTGACGAAATTCATCGTTTCAATAAGGCGCAGCAAGATGCGTTTTTGCCGCACGTTGAGAGTGGGCTAATTACGTTAATCGGTGCGACAACCGAGAATCCAAGTTTTGAAGTCATCACTCCGCTGCTGTCGCGTTCGCGAGTTCTGGTTCTTCAGCGATTGACAAAAGACGAAATTATATTGGTATTAAAAAGAGCGCTGAAAGTTCTGAAAAAGTCCAAGCAAGTTTCGCCCAAAGCCCTGGATTATTTGGCGGAATTATCGGATGGCGATGCAAGGGTGGCGCTGGGTAATTTGGAATTGGCGCTAAGTTTTAATGAAAAAGTAACGCCGGAAGTGGTCAAGGCGGCGGCTCAGAAGCGGCTTCCGGGCTATGATAAAAAAGGCGATTCGCATTACGACGTGATTTCCGCTTTTATCAAGTCGCTAAGAGGTAGTGACGCGACGGCTGCGACGTATTATTTGGCGCGAATGATTGACGCGGGCGAGGATCCGAAGTTTATTGCTCGGCGGATGGTGATTTTTGCGTCGGAAGATATTGGGCTGGCGGGCAATGGTGCGCTGAGCTTGGCAATTGCAACGTTTGAGGCTGTCGAGCGCGTCGGTCTTCCAGAGGCTAAGTACAATTTATTCCATTGTGCTATTGCGTTGGCTCGTAGTCAGAAGTCGCGTGAAATTACCGATTTAATGCACGGCGCTTTTGAATTGGCGCGCAAATATCCGAATTCTCCTGTGCCGTTACATCTTAGGAACGCTCCGACTAAATTGATGAAAGATTTGGGCTATAACAAGGGTTATAAGTGGCAAGCTGGCTTTAAGCACGACAAAGGATTCCTACCAGAGGAAATAAAGGATGTGATATAATTGGCATATCAATATTCTTAAAAGGAGAAGTTAATATGCCAAAACAAGAACCTCAGCAGCCGCAATATGCGCCACAGCCTGATCCAAACGCACAATACGGTCCCGCACCACAACCGCAGAACACACCGTATGAGCAGCAGCCGGTCAGCCAGCAATATTTTGCACAGCCTCAAGCAGCGCCAGTGCAATATGTCGTGATGGCGGAATCCCTGAAGGGTGTTAAGGGTTGGTTAATGTTCTTTGTGGTTTGTTTTGTTATCGGTAGCCTTGTTAATACAGCAGTGTTTTTCCAGGCAATAATGAATCTTAGTCAGCCAGAGAACGTCATTTCTTTGATATTTTCACCTGTACTAGTAGTCTTGGCTATTTGTGCAGTTGTGTTCATAACGATGCAGAAGCGTCTTGGTAAGTGGCTAGCCGTTGCTACGATCGCCACAGCTGGATTGGGCAATGTTGCGAATGCGGTAGTTATATATGCATCTGGAAGATCAGGGGTAGAGGTTCCGGCATTTATTACTGGAATCGTTACAATGCTAATAGTAGAAGGATTGGTAATCTTGTACTTCTTTGCTTCCCGTCGAGTCAAAGAAACTCTTGTAAACTAATTCATTTCTGTGTATAAAAATAGCCGCTCCATTACGGGGCGGTTATTTTGTGGTTTACACGACTATTGTTTCGCAGCGCGTTTTCGCTCATTAGCGTCCAGATATCGCTTGCGAAGTCGTAATGATTTTGGCGTAACTTCCAAAAGCTCGTCATCTTCGATAAAGTCGATACACTGCTCCAAGCTAAACTGTGTAAATGGCGTCAATTGCACAGTTCCATCCGATGACTTGGATCGCATGTTAGTCAAATGCTTGGCTTTACAAACGTTGATTTCGATGTCTTCTTGGCGATTGTAAATCCCGACAATCATTCCGGCGTAAACTTCTGTTCCTGGTCCGACCAATAATTCGCCACGGGCTTCGGCTGCTTGCAAAGCATAAGGTGTTGTCGTGCCAGCTTCAAATGCAATCAAAACTCCATTGCGGGTTTTTGGCAGTTTTCCGCCAAGCGGTTGATATCCGTGAGGCAGGGAATTCATAATCACCGTACCTCTAGTGGCGGTCAATAAAATGTTGCGCAGACCAATCAGCGCTCTCGTTGGCAAAATGTAAGTCAAACGAGCAGCGCCAGCGGTGGTCGTTTCCTGGGATTTCATTTCGGCGTGTCGCGCGCCAAGCTCTTGGCTAATCGCGCCAATAAATTCGCTCCCAACCTCAATTTGCAATTCTTCAATCGGTTCTTTTTCGACGCCGTCCTCGGTAATTGTAACGACTTGCGGTCGTCCAACCTCAAACTCAAAGCCTTCACGTCGCATAGTTTCAATCAAAACACTCAAGTGCAATTCGCCGCGTCCAGAAATCGTAAAGCCAATTCCGTTTTCCTCGACTCGTAACGCCACGTTGGTCTCAAGCTCTCGCTTCAATCGGTCGCCAATTTGCCTGGATGTCGTAAACTCGCCTTCGCGTCCTTTCATTGGACTGGTGTTTGGTCCGAGGTACATACTCAGAGTTGGAGCCTCGATGTCAATTGTTGGCAGCGCTTCAGGCTGTTCTTTGTCTGCAATCGTATCGCCAATATGTGCGTCAGCCACGCCAACCAGCGCCACAATGTCGCCAGCAAAAGCTTCGTCAAGCTCTTCGCGATTCAAGCCCCGATAGCCAAAAACTTTCTCAATTCGTGCAGAGCCCGCGACTTCGCCATTTTTCATTAAACTGACTTGCAAGCCACGCTTAACAGATCCGCGAGCAATTCGCCCAATCGCGTATTTTCCTTGGAATGTGTCATATTGCAAGCTGGTAACAAGCAATTGAAACGCGCCATCTTCCGTTACGTTTGGTGCTGGAATATCGTTAATGATTGCGTCAAAAATTGGCGTCAAATCCGCGTCTTCATCTGTGTTTGCAGGAATTTCTTTCCATGATTTTCCGTCGCGTCCGATTGCGTAATAAATTGGATATTGCAATTGGGAATCGTCGGTCACTAGCTCCAAAAACAAATCGCTCAACTCGTCTTCAACCTCGGCAATTCGCCTGGCTGGCTTGTCAATTTTATTGATAATCACGACAGGCTTCAGCCCCAGCTCAAGCGCCTTCGCGAGAACGAATTTGGTCTGAGGCATCGGACCTTCCTGTGCGTCCACGATCAGCAGAACGCCGTCAGCCATATTCAAGGTTCGCTCAACTTCGCCAGAGAAATCGGCGTGTCCTGGCGTATCGATGATGTTTATTTTGTAGTCGCCATAAAAAATTGACGTTTGTTTGGCGGTGATGGTGATGCCGCGCTCGTGCTCTTGATCGCCGGAATCCATAATCAATTCCTGGCTCATCTCGGCTTGGTTGTCGCGGAATGTTCGCGACTGCTTTAATAGCCCGTCAACCATGGTCGTTTTGCCGTGGTCGACGTGGGCAATAATGGCAATGTTTCGAATCTTGCTAGCGTCCTTCATAAAAATATGGTCTGATATTAGCACAGACCTTCCTCTTAATATAAAATTTTACCACGATAAGGGGGAAATAAAAAGGGTGAAAGTTGTGTTTAATGCTTTAACATACTGTAATTTGCTGTTCGTCAAGTTGGTCTTTTGGAAAATTTATCAGCCGAGTTTTGCCGTCGGCTCTATGTAAAATATCTAGATCAGCCATCACTATACCGAGAGCTTGCGTTGCCAGTTTAACTTGCATCGAATCTATTCTTAATTCTTGATGGGCTAATCTCTTCGCTTTTTTATTCTTCGTACAAGCTATTAGTAGTTCGGGATAGTCTGGTATGCTGTCCAACTGAGGTATGTATATTCCGTAAGCAGGTTCTGTTCGGGCGAAGTAATTTACAATCTTGCCTTGATGATTTTTTACTCCCCAACGTTCACGTTCTGCTACTAAAGCTTCATTTCTTTCAAGGTAATGACAATATATATCTGTATGATGGTTTTCGGGAGATATTATTATATGTCCAGCCGGCTCCTCGTTTGTAGATAATTCTCGCGAGAATATAACCAATCCAGAAGGATGAGGTTCAGTCGCCATATCTATGTCAAGATGAGTTGACGTAACGTAAAAAGATTCCATATTTATACCTAACGTGAAATGGTGGGAAATACAGGGCTCGAACCTGTGACCTCACGAATGTGAATCGTGCGCTCTAGCCAACTGAGCTAATTTCCCGTAATTACATCTGTCGTTTTATTTAACGAACTCGTGATGTGAGCTAATTATAGTTCAGGTTTCAAGTCCTGACAAGCTACGTCGAGTGTATTCTATTGAGTTTTTATACAAGTGTGATATAAACAAAAGTAGCTTTCGTTGACAAGTTGAGTAAACAAGGAGACTATACGAACGGTGATAATAGGCGCAGAAAAGGTGCTTCCTGAGGGGTCGGAATATCCAGATATGAGTCTATTGTCCCTCGTTGCTGATACGATCATGGTCTGTTCCAATACTAATTCCTGTACTAGTGGTAATGAAGAATGTTTTTTATGCAAGAGCTGCATGGCAAAGAAAAGAATAATTCAATAAAGGAGGGGCTTTATGAATATAATCTACGCCACAACTAACAAATATAAATTAGCTGGAGCAAACCAGGCATTATTAGGGGCGGGTCTAACACTCACAGCTCCCGACAGGGAGCTACCTGATGTACCGGAAATTCAATCAGATAGCCAAGAAGAAGTATCCATTGATAAAGCTCAAAAATACTACGAACTACTAAAGAGCCCACTGGTTGTTATGGATTCTGGACTGTTCATCAAAAGTCTCAAAGGTTTTCCAGGGGTTTATACGAAGTACGCACTTGATACTATCGGCATAGAAAACATAGTAAAATTGCTTAAAGATGACAGAGGGGCATACACTCAGCGTACGGTTACGTATATAGATGGACTAGAAATCAAGACGTTTACGTACAAAGTGCATGGTGAATTACTCAGCGAACCACGCGGCGAGAATGGTCGTGACTACGATAAATATTTCAAAGTTGATGGCGCAAACAAGACGATAGCTGAGATGAGTGACGATGAAAAGACCGACATGATAGCTGTAGTGTGGAAGGAGTTGGCGCAGTGGTTGCAGCAAAAATAAGTTCAGCAGAGGCGAAACTGATCGACGCCATAAAAGATTAATTAAAAATCACCCTGAACATGGGTGATTTTCTTATGATGAAAAATTGCCAAATATTGGTGCGGATGAAAGGACTTGAACCTTCACGCCGTGAGGCACATGCTCCTAAGGCATGCGTGTCTACCAATTCCACCACATCCGCATAACCCGATTATATCAAAACAAATTCTACTTATCAACTGTCCGCGCTTATGTTAAAATTGAAGTAACATACTAAGGAGGATTGATGAATAAAGTTGCGAAATATTTGAATGAGCATCTTAGCGGCGAAGTCGCGTCGCAGGATTTTGCATTGAGTCAAGTTGAAGTTGATAACGGACTTTTGGCGCGCCGACCAGAAATGATTGTTCGTGCGGCTAATATGAACGACATCAGAAAAGTGATGCGATTTTGTTCTCAATTGGCAGAGAAAGGTCATGTTTTACCTGTATTTGTTCGTGGTTGTGGCAATGATGAAACTGGCGCAGCGACGAATAAAGGCATTGCAATTGACGAAAAAACGTATATGAATCGTGTGTTTGGTATTGATCCTCGCCAGCAACTGATTCATGTTCAAGCGGGAATTTCTCTTTCGGCAATCAACGCAACTTTGTCTACTCATAAAGGCCTGGGCTTGCCGCGAACTTCATATGTGGCGGAAGAAGGCACGATTGGTGGCGCAATTAACACAGCTCCGTCTGGAATGTTATCTGGCGCACATGGCCGTTTTGCTGACACCATTCAGCAGCTTGAAATTGTCCTAAGTAATGGCGACGTGATTCAGACTGGTCGCATATCTCGACGCGAATTGAGTAAGAAAAAAGGCTTATCGACGTTTGAGGGCGAGATTTATCGAGAGATTGACAATTTAATCTCAGATAACACCGAGCTGATTTCGCAAATGGATCCAGCTTTGCCAGATACGGTTGGCTACAGCGGGATTTCTCGGGTGAAGCAAAAAGACGGGTCGTTCGATTTGACGCCGTTGTTTATTGGTAGTCAGGGAAGTCTGGGTGTGATTTGTGAAGTTATTATGAAGGCGCAATTTATTCGTCCAGAATATTCAGTTGTTGCGGCATCGTATAAGAAATTATCAGACGCGCAATCAGCCGTGGAATTAGCGATGAAAAATAAGGCGTCGGCGGTGGAAATAATCGACGGGCGATTCTTCCGTCAGGCTGCGGTCGTCGGTAAAGTGGTTGAGTGGGCGCCGAAAGAATGCTTTAAGGGTGCGGTGGTCTTGGCTATTTTTGACGACTTTTCTGACAGAGCGCGTAATAAAGCCGCGAAGAAATTGACTAGAAAATTGGAATCATCAGAAGCGATTGACATAAAAACGCTACATTTGGAAGAGCAGGATTTGTTCAGTTTGCATTCTGTTTTGGCTTTGGCGGAAACTCCAAGCGAGCCGCATATGATTACGCCACGCGTTTTCTCTGGGATTTTAATGGCGCCAGAAAAGATTGACAGTTTCCTTAGCGAGCTGAAGTCACTGGAATCTAAGTACGGCGTGGATTTGCCAGTTTTTGTTGATTTTTCAAGCGATTATATTTCTCTACATCCGACGTTTGATAGTAAAAAAGTGAGTGAACGCCAGAAGATTCTTCAGTTGTTGGTGGAAATTTCTCAGATTGTTAATAAGTACGAAGGTTCTTTTGCGGGATTTGGTGGCGACGGAAGATTGAAGGCTAACTTTATTTATAAGAATCTGCCAGATGACGAAAAACAATTATACGCGAAGGTGAAGCAAATCTTTGATCCAGCTGGGATTTTTAATCCAGGAATTAAAGCGGAGGCTCAGCCGAAGGAGTTGGCGGCGGAATTAAACGCGTGGTGCAAGCTTCGTAATCAAGCTTGATGTTGGGTAAAATTTGGGCTATAATTGACGCGTAGCCCATGCGGATGTGGCGGAATTGGTAGACGCGCTAGCTTCAGGTGCTAGTGTACGCAAGTACGTGAAGGTTCAAGTCCTTTCATCCGCACCAAGGATTGTAATTTTTCACCAAAAGAAAATCACCCGTAGTTAGGGTGATTTTTAATGTCGTAAATTCAGAGTCTACATGACAGGCAATCGTAAAAGAACAATCACCTGCCATGTAGACTATATACTGTCAGTCAATCCAGGGATCGCTGAGTACAGCCTCGTCGCGGCCTTGCATGGATTCTCCTACGTACATCAAGCACAGAAGAGTATCATCGATCTCGTTCAAGATACTCTTGAATTGCTTGTCATCTTCGTCTGTCATGGTGACGTACCTAGTGATGAAGCTTTTCAGCTCCTCTAGGGCCGACGAGACTCTCGCGGCGTCGTTGTAGATGTTGACGCCTACGACCATCATGGATGGAGGTTGTGTGAAACGTGTGTTCGCATAGACCTGGAGGTCTTGTACTCGTTGACACATGTCGCGAATCTGTTGGATGAATCGCCTGGTTTGAATTGCCGGGATATATTCGTCCTTGCAGATGACATTCATGGCGGTGTGCCACTTCATACTTAGGGCTTCCGCCGTAGCGAAGAGGTCGTCAGAGACATCGATAAACATTGTGCTATCTTCCTGTTCATGCTCTCTCATCCGCAGGATTGCGACGCGTTGTTCTTTAACAACACAAGATGAGATCTTATCTCTCTTACGGTGGTTTTTAAAAAGAAATAAAAACTCATCTTGTATTCGATTGCCTGTCAAAGTTCACTTTTGGACAAGGATTTACTCAACTTGTCAACAAAAGCTACTTTTGTTTATACCACACTTGTGTAAAAAAGTCAATAGAATATATAAAAAACAGCCTCAAATGAGACTATTCCAAAATGATTTCAGGGGATATATGACAAGCAGCCATAAAAAAGAATGTGGATCAACTCATCATATATCCCGCGTTGTTAGTCTTCTGTCTCTGTGTAGTCCAGAAGACTTTGCGCTACTTGCGCCAGCGCAGTGGCTTCTCCCCTCAGTTGGTCAAGAAGTTTCCTAACTTCTACATCAGTGGCAATCGTGTGTGATATCAGACCTTCTTTCGGGATATAGTCGAGGGTTAATTTCTTCCCCTCGACAGACGCGGTTGCTCGACGAAGAAAATTCTCCAGTGCCGTCGTATTGGTCTTTTTATTCACGATCTTTCACCTTTCTGGTGTTTTCTCGCCCTCAGTGTGATATATGTGCATTCTTTATGCACAAGACGAGATTTTACCCCTTAAAGTTTTTAGAAGAAATAAAAACTCGCCTTGTGTTTTGGCTGCTTGTCAATGAACGTTTTCGGATGAGGAGTAATCTCAACTCATTAACGAAAACCAATATTACTTATACCATTCTATGGTGATTAAGTCAATAGAAGGCTCTCAACTTTTGTTATTTATTCAGGAATTTTGCTAAAATAACAGAGATGGAAGATAAAAGGAACGTAATTGATAAGTTTAAGGGTTGGAGCGAATCGGAGATTATAAATGAGTTGGATTCTGAAGATCACGGTTTGGTGATTGCGCTGGAAAATACCGAGCGAGATTTTAATATGGGGACAATTGTCAGGAGTGCTAATGCGTTTGGTGTGCGGCAGATTTATGTAATTGGGCGCAGGCAGTGGAATAAGCGCGGTGCCATGATGACGGATAAATATCTTCACATTACGTATTTGGCGACGACGGAAGAGTTTGTTGAGAAAATGCGGACTGAAGGTAGGGAAATTATTGCTATTGATAATATCCCGGGCAGCGTTAATATGTCGCAGACGAGTTTACCGAAGCGTGCGGTTTTGGTATTTGGGCAAGAAGGACCGGGAATTTCTGCGGAGCTGGCTGGCGCTGCGGATCAGATTGTGGCGATTGAGCAATTCGGCTCGACTCGCTCCATCAACGTCGGTGCGGCAGCGACTGTGGCGATGTATTGTTGGTTGCAGCAGAATGCGCTGGCGGAAAAATAGCTAATTGATTTCTACGCCTTGTTGGTTCAAAAAATTACGAGTTTCATCATCTAATTTACAATTTATGAAACACGATCGTGCTGCCAATTTCCCACTACCATAGACAAATTGTGTTTCCTCGTCATATTTCATACCACGGAAGTCGCAATCCTCCGCTTCAATAATAGCTTTTACGCCACGAAAATCCACATTCCGAACCGACGAATTGGTAAAATAAATTGGTTGCCCGTAAATATGCTTTGCGTCGTCCAGATTACAATTCTGAAACATAAAAAAGCCCATGACAAACTGGTCGAAATCAACGCCATGAAAATCCTCATCCGTAAAGCGAACAAACTCGCCTTCTGGGATGACAGGGTAACGCTCACGCTGGTAAGCTGGCAAATCATTGGCGCGAATGGATTCGGCGATGCGATGCGTGATGTTGTCCATAACTTAATAATACATCATTATTTCTCGCAATAACTCCGTCAGCTCCTACTTTACAAAAAGCATGAAATTTACTACAATAGACGTATGATTTTACCTAAATTCCATCATTCACACGTGTTGCCGAGGTAGGACTCTGATTTTTTGATTGTACGCGCCGAGTTCTGCCTCGGCGTTTTTGATTGCTATAAATAAGAAATAATGACATAATGGAGCTAACATGAGCAGTTTATCTACACAAAGTTATAAAGGTTCGCGAGACTATTTTCCAGAGGAAAAGCGTCTGCAGAATTACATTTTTAATGTTTGGCACAAGACGGTTGAGAGTTTTGGCTATGAAGAATACGGCGCGCCGCTTTTGGAGCCGCTAGATATTTATCTGGCGAAGTCGGGTCAGGAATTGGCGGGCGAGCAAACATACGCTTTTGAAGATCGTGGCGGTCGAATGGTGGCAATTCGCCCCGAGATGACGCCGTCGATTTCTCGAATGGTGGCGGCTAAGCGTCAGGAATTGGCGATGCCTGCGCGGCTGTATTCAATTGCTAATTTTATGCGCTATGAACGGCCGCAACGTGGGCGTGAGCGTGAGTTTTGGCAATTGAATGCGGATTTGTTTGGTGTGGACGGCGCGGCGGCGGACGCGGAGATTATTGAGCTGAGCCACGCTAGCGTGATGAATTTTGGCGCCAAACAAGAAATGTTTACGGTTAGAGTTAATAATCGCCAATTGATAAATCGTCTGATGAGTCAATTTTTGAAGCTTGATATTGTTGGTTCGACGATGATGATGAAGCTGCTTGATAGGAAAAATAAGATTACTGCCGAAGAATTTAAGCGTCAGGCGATTGAGATTTTTGGCAATCAAGCATCAGAGGGTTTGCCGAAGTTGGCCAAGATGATCAGTATGAAATCTGTTGATGATTTGCCGAGCGAATTGATGGAAGATGAAAGCGTCAAACAGCTTCGCGAAGTGATGAAATTGCTTAGCCAAAAAGGCATTACGAATGCGGTATTTGATGTCACTTTGATGCGCGGACTGGACTATTACACGGGCATGGTTTTTGAGTTGTTTGACAATTCGCCAGAGAATAACCGAGCGTTGTTTGGCGGCGGACGATATGACGGATTAGTTGGGCTATTTGGCGTTGAGCCGATTGCTACGGTCGGCGTTGGCATGGGTGCGACAACGATGGAACAATTTTTGGAAGTGCACAATTTGTTGCCGAAATTGGCATCTAAAACAGATGTATACATAATTCCGGTGTCAAAAGAATCTATGGCTGGCGCGGACGATTTGGCGCGAAAATTGCGCAGCGAAGGCGTGCGAGCAGAGCTGGATATCACTGGTAGAAAGATTGACAAGCAGATAAAAGCGGCGTTGAAAAAGCAAATTCCGTTTGCGGTGTTCGTGGGTGAGGATGAAATTGCTAGCGGCGCATACACGGTTCGAAACTTGGTGGAGTCTGATGAGCAAAAGGTTAGCGCTGAACGAATCGTGACAATTGTCAAAGATCGTCGATACGATGGCGATGAGGACGCTCTGTTTGAGGTATAGCCTGATATCTGTTATAATTAGTCTTTATGAAGACTACTGTAAAAAAACTATCAGATACTAAAGTTCAATTGACGATTTCTTTGGGTGCTAGCGAATTAGCCGACGCGGAGCAGGTCTCCTTGACAAAGCTGGCGCGTGACATCAAAGTTCCAGGTTTTCGCAAAGGAAAAGTTCCCGCAAGTATAGCCGCTAAGCATGTTGATCCGAATACGCTTCAGGAGCAGATTTTGGAGAATGCTTTGTCAAAGGCAGTAGCTGAGGCATTTTTGCAGGAAAAATTGCAGGCTCTGGATCGACCAAGTGTTGAAGTTAAGAAGTTTGTGCCGGGCGCTGAGTTGGAATTTACGGCTGAAGTTGAAGTTATTCCGCCAGTAAAATTGGGCGATTACAAAAAATTGACAGCGAAAAAAGAAGTAGCCAAGGTCGAGGACAAAGATGTCGATGAGGTTATTGAGCGAATCCGTAAAAACTATTCTGAGAAATCAGAGGTCAAGCGTGCCGCTAAGGCTGGCGATGAAGCCGTGATTGACTTTACAGGAAAGAAAGATGGCGTGGCGTTTGACGGCGGTTCGGCTAAGGAATATGGCTTGAAGCTTGGCGAAGGTCAATTCATTCCTGGATTTGAAGAAGGTGTGATTGGCCATAAGGCTGGTGAAGAGTTCGATTTGAAACTGAAATTCCCAGAGGATTATCACGCTGAGAATTTGGCAGGTCAAGACGTTGTGTTTACCGTGAAACTTCACAAGGTTAATGAATTGAAATTGCCAGAACTAAATGATGAATTTGCTGCAAAATGTGGTCCATTTACAGAGATGAAAGAAGTAAAAGAGGACATCAAGCGTGAACTCACCGCGCAAAAAGAGCGTGAAGCTGATGAGAAGTTTAAGGACGCGTTGGTTGGCGAATTGACGGAAAAAAGTAAAGCCGCGCTGCCAGAACTTTTGGTTGAGGACCAATTGCGATCAATCGAGCGTGACTTGACTCAGAATTTGATGTACAGCGGACTGAGTTTGGATAGCTATTTGAAGACTCAGGGCTTCAAGGATAAAGAGGAGTGGGTGAAGAAAGAGGCTCGTCCAGCGGCTGAAAAGCGTGTTAAGGCTGGTCTGGTATTGGCGGAATTGTCGAAGGAATTGAAGATTGATGCTTCTCGCGATGAAATTCAGAAACAAATTGACTTCTTCAAGCAACAATACGGCAAAGATAAGAAAATGCTAGAACAATTCGACAACCCAAATGTCCACCGCGATATTGCCAACCGAATGATTACAGATAAGACCGTTGCTAAATTGGTTGAGTTAAACACGAAGAAATAGGGTAAATATGCCAAAATCATATCTCATTCCAACTGTCGTTGAAAAGTCGGCTGACGGCGAACGTGCTTTTGACATTTATTCGAGATTGTTGAATGAGAGGATTGTTTTTCTTGGCGAAGATGTTAACGAGCATACTGCGAACAGTGTGGTGGCACAGTTGCTACACTTGGCATACGTTGACCCGCAAGCTGACATATCGCTATATATCAATAGTCCAGGCGGCAGCGTTTATGATGGAATGGCAATTTATGACACGATGAATTTTATTAAGCCCGATGTGGCGACGTATGGAATTGGTTTGCAGGCAAGCATGGGAGCGTTTTTGCTCAGCTCTGGCGCCAAGGGTAAGAGGTTTTGCTTGCCGCACGCTAAGGTGATGATTCATCAGCCGTCTTCTGGAACGCGCGGAAAAGTGACCGACATGGAAATTGACATGAAGGAAACTTTGGAAGTTAAGGAGATGCTAGCGAAGATTATGGCGAAAAACACCGGTCAGAAGTTGGCTAAGGTCAAGTCCGATATGGAGCGCGATTATTGGATGACGCCAGATGAAGCTGTAAAGTACGGTCTAATCGACAAAGTCTTGACTAAATTGTCGTAAAAAATTGCGTGTTTGTTGTTAAAACTACTAGTGATTCTGCTTGTGGTTTTTGAGGAATATTGTCATAATTTGAGTTAGGCAAGGAGGGCTTATGAGGCAATATTTAGACGCATTGAAATACGTTCGTGATAACGGTGTGCAAAAAGGCGATCGTACGGGAACGGGGACGACAGAGGTTTTTGGTATTCAGACGCGATATAATTTGGCGGACGGATTTCCGGCGATGACTACCAAGAAGTTATATTTCAAAAGTGTCGCTCATGAGCTTTTATGGTTTCTTAAGGGTACGGGCAATATTGAATATTTGGCGCAAAACGGCGTTCATATTTGGGATGAGTGGCCATATAAAAATTATCTAGAAAAAACTGGTCAGAAAATACCAGAAATTAACGGCGATGAATGGCACGCTGGAATGAAGGAATTTATTGATAAGATTGCGAACGATCATGCGTTTGCTGAAGAATGGGGAAATTTGGGACCAGTTTATGGTGTCCAATGGCGAAAATGGCCGGACGGGAAGGGTGGAACTATTGACCAGATTCAGAGCGCCATTGACATGATAAAGACGAACCCAGAGTCGCGTCGGAATATCGTGAGCGCGTGGAATGTGGCGGAAATTGATGACATCGTTCAAGCCGGCGGGCTACCTCCGTGTCATACGATGTTTCAATTTAACGTAAGACCTGGCAAGAACGGCGAGAATGACAAGCTGGATTTGGCGCTGACTCAGCGCTCGGCGGATATGTTCCTTGGGGTGCCGTTTAATATCGCTAGCTATGCGCTGCTTTTGTCGATTGTCGCTCAAGTTGCCGACAAGCAACCTGGCGAGTTTATCCATACCTTAAATAGCGCACATATTTACAATAATCACCGCGCGCAAGTCGACGAGCAATTATCGCGCCGTCCGCTACCACTGCCGAAACTGTGGCTCAATCCAGACATCAAGAATATTGACGATTTCACGATTGATGATATCCGTCTGGAGAATTATGAGTGTCATCCAGCGATAAAAGCGCCGATTGCTGTGTAGTGTGATTTACACTTATGACCTGAGTGGCTAAGGTTTATTTTTTACGGAGATTTTTCTTCGGCAGAATTTTATATCGTCTGGTGTCGGGGTTAAACTGTATATCTCTATACGTTCCTTTTGCTGTAGAGTTGCCATTTTCAGATATTCCTCTTTCTATTAATAACGCTTTGCTATTGACCACCCCATCTTC
>CAJPKE010000019.1 GCA_905370345.1 Candidatus Saccharibacteria bacterium UBA6209
TATGCAGGAAGAAAATCAGAAGAAAACGTCTGTTCTTAACCTTCACTCAGCCAAGGACATTCTTAAGAAATACGGTGATGCCAACTTGATTACAAGTAGTGGTGATTATCTCTTTAAACAGGAATTAATTTTTAAATAAAGTTGTAGAGCTAAATCAAAGGATTTGGCTCTTTTTTTGGTTACAGGACCATAAAAGATGGCTCTTTGCAATGGTTGTTAGGCTGATGTCTGAAGGTGGCGTGCATGCATCACAGGATAATATCGGATGGTGGACTGAGGCGGAGCGATATTCTGAATCTGAAGCTGCGTAGTTATTCTGTATTTTTGTGACACTCCACTCTCGCCGTGCCGAGTAAAAGCTCCACGGACGGGGGTGGATTTTTACTTTAAATTGATTTTTTATAGGAAAAAAATTATATAATATAAACAATTAAAGGAGGTTTTATGCCAGTATACAACAAACTTGTCCGCGATAAAATTTTGGAAATCATTAAGGCCAACGGGCAAAAGCCGACTCACAAAATACTTACGGCAGACGAATACGCCGTGGAGCTTACGAAAAAGCTAGCCGAAGAAGTTGAGGAATATAAAAAAGATAAAAATACCGATGAGCTTGCCGATATCATGGAAGTAGTCTATGCTCTCGCAAGCCTGCATAGTTGTACCGCGGAAG
The DNA here is from genome assembly GCA_905370345.1 of Candidatus Saccharibacteria bacterium UBA6209. GTDB lineage: Bacteria > Patescibacteriota > Saccharimonadia > Saccharimonadales > Saccharimonadaceae > Nanosynbacter. The sequence continues at coordinate 674 of CAJPKE010000019.1, forward strand.
AATTAGAAAAAATTCGCGCAGAAAAAGCAGAAAAACGCGGCGGCTTTGAAAAGAAAATATTCCTAGTGGAGGTGATGGATTAGGGTGAGTATGTGTGATAAGTTATGTCTACGGGCAGCGATTTTACTTTTACGAAATCTGTGCTAGAATAGATGTAGAGTTTCCTCTTTTCGGAGTGCGCGGTGTTTTGAATGTGTACAGACTGCAATCTCGGCGGAAAAGGTATAGACACGGAGAGGAGTTGCTGAATCCAAACCGTAAGGCAAATTGCCATAATTAGTTAATCAACCAAGGAGAAATTGGATGCCAACAATCAACCAATTGGTGCGCAAACCGCGCCAAACGGCTAAGAAAAAGTCCAAGTCGCCAGCACTAGGTCGTATTCATAACGCCCTAAAAACACGTTATTACGACCAGAATGCACCGCTTAAGCGTGGTGTTTGTGTGCGTGTGACGACTAAGACGCCAAAGAAACCAAACTCAGCTTTGCGTAAAGTTGCTCGTGTTAAATTGAACAACGGCTATGAAGTTTGGGCTTACATCGGTGGTGAGGGTCACAACTTGCAGGAGCACGCTGTGGTCTTGATCCGCGGTGGTCGTGTGCCTGACCTTCCAGGTGTGCGTTATCACATCGTACGTGGTGCGCTTGACCTTCAGGGTGTTAACAACCGTAAGAAGGGTCGCTCTAAGTACGGTACAAAGAAAGGGGATAAATAATCATGCCTCGTAAAGTTACCAAGAAGTTGCAGCGTGAACTTAAACCTGATCGCCGATACCAAAGCGTGCTGGTTCAGCGTTTGATCAACAAGTCAATGCTAGACGGTAAGAAGTTAGCGGCTGAACGTGCTGTTTACGCAGCCCTAGAAACTGCCGCTAAGAAATTGGATTCTGAAGATCCATTGGCAGTGTTTGAAAAAGCATTGAAAAACGTTAGCCCAAGCTTCGAGGTTAAATCTCGTCGCGTTGGTGGTGCTAACTATCAGATTCCATTCCCAGTTCAGGGACATCGACAATTGCACTATGCGTTTAGTTGGTTAGTTCAATCAGCTCGCGCTCGCAGCGGAATGCCATATTCACAGCGATTGGCGTTGGAAATTGTTGACGCTTATAATGAAGCTGGTGCTGCCTTCAAGAAGAAGGAAGACACCCACAAGATGGCTGAAGCTAACCGCGCCTTTGCGCACTTTGCTCGCGGCTAATTATTGCCTGAAAGCAAAATCAGAAAATCGCTCTAAACAGGGCGATTTTTTGATATAATAGAAAAAATTAGGAGGGAGAAATGGCGAGTTTTTCGTTTGATATTGTGTCAGAAATTGACAAGGCTGAGATGAATAATGTTTTCATGCAGGCTGAAAAAGAAATCCAAGGGCGTTATGATTTTAAGGGGACGAGCGCGGCAATTGATTGGCTGGATGATAAAAAGGGTCTGAAAATTACCGGCGACAATGATTGGCAAGTTGATGCTGTTCTGGATATCGTGCGCAAGAAATTGGCGGGGCGTGGTCAGTCGAGCAAAGTCCTGGATTTATCAAAAGAGAAAGTTGTTTCGAACCTGAAGATGACTTGGGAGATTCCGTTCAAGCAAGGCCTCGATCAGCCGACGGCGAAGCAAATTGCCGCTGATATTCGCGCTAATGCGCCGAAAGCTAAGCCACAAATTCAGGGCGACCTCGTTCGTGTTACTTCTGCGTCGAAGGATGAGCTGCAAAAAGTCATTAGTTTGTTACGAGAAAGTGATTATGACACACCTCTACAGTTTGTAAATTATCGTTAGGATCGTAGCGGTATGAATCAGAAGTCAATGAAGAAATTAAAAATTGCAGCCATCGCTCTGGGTGTAGTTTTCTTGATCTCTGTTATAGTTGGGCTGATTGTTGTTAATAATAACCGCTCTTCCGGGGTCAGTAAAACCGCAAAAAAGAAGATTCAGAAGATTTTTGTCGAAGAAGATGCTAAGAGCTTGCAAAAAGTCGTTTCCAAATATGGCTATTCAATTCGATACGACAAGAGCGTTTTTACTGGCGAAGGTCACGTCTTAAATAAAGATTCTAATGAGAAACAGTATAGCGCCACCACGTATGCTGATGATGAGCTGAAAGAAAGTCGCGCTTATGCGATTTTGCGATTACATTTCAAAAAAGGCTCGGAAAAGCCGAAGTAGGAAGAGTAAGACTGTCCCAACTGTTACTCAAGGTGATGTTTCTGGTTCGGCTAGTGACGCGGGCGGCCATAAGCTATTTTCAATGAGTGCGCAAATTGCGGCAGGTAACAGTGGCGGTCCAGCGTTTGATGACGATGGTAAGCAGATTGGACTAAACACCTACGGCGGTTCGTCCTGTGCGAATAGTAGCGAGCGCAACAATTCTTGTTTTGGAGAGGGGATATTTCGTGATATCGCTGATCTGAAAACTATGGCGAAGAAAAATAATGTTGCGTTATCGGCAAACGGCGAATTGACTAAGCTATGGAAAGATGGCTTGGAGAGTTTTTCTCAAGGTAAATATTCTCAGGCAAAAGCTAAATTTGAACAATTGGATAAAAAATACCCAGATAATTATTTGGTAGCAAAAATGATCGAAGTTTCATCCAATACTCCAGATGATTCTACGGAAAGCGAGGCATCTAGCGCAGAAGCTGGAGTGAGCGAATCAGAGAACAATACTACGGTCGTAATCGTAGTTGTGGTGATTCTTTCAACGGGGGCGTTATTCTTAACGGTGTCAATTATCGCAATTGCTGTTTCTGTCAGTAATCGTCGAAAGATGAATACTTATCCATATCCTGTCGCTGGACAATTCCCGCAGCAGCCTCAATATCCACAGCAGCCGTATCAGCAGCTAGTTCCGCCGCAACAACAATATCCGTAACAACCTGGTCAATATCCGCCAACATACGCGCAGCCGCCTATAGAGCAGTCTCCAGCTAACTATCCACCTGCGGCACCAGCTCCGAACGGCAACGAGTCTAAAAATCCTCCGGCTCAGAGCTAGTCAAAAACATAGATAACTGATATAATAAAACGCAAGAGTAGTTTTTTGGTGCCAAAAAATTGACCAAAAATCTCGGCAAATTAACGTAATATAAAGGAAAATTTATGGCAGAGACGCATGTTCCGCTAAAGAATTTTAGAAATATTGGTATTATTGCCCATATTGACGCCGGTAAAACGACGACAACTGAGGGTATTTTGTACCGCACTGGCTTGACACATAAGATCGGTGTGGTTCGTGGTGAAGGTGACGGTGCTACCACCGACTGGATGGCGCAGGAGAAAGAGCGTGGTATTACTATTACGTCAGCTGCTGTGACTTGTTTCTGGAAAGATCACAAGATTAACATCATCGACACACCAGGACACATCGACTTTACCGCTGAGGTTGAGCGTAGCTTGCGCGTGCTTGACGGTGCGGTTACGGTCTTTGATGGTAAGATGGGCGTTGAAGCTCAGTCTGAAACTGTTTGGCGCCAGGCTAATAAGTACGGTGTGCCTCGTATTTGTTTCGTTAACAAGATCAACCAGACGGGTGGTGACTTCTACAAATCTCTTGAGTCAATTCACAACCGTTTGAGTAAGCAGGCTTTCCCAGTTCACTTGCCAATTGGTTTTGAAAAGACTATCAACGGTGTTGTCGACTTGATTGATATGAAGGCCTACACCTACGACGACTACACAGACCACGAGCTTAAGGTTGGCGAAATTCCGGCTGACATGCTTGAAAAAGCTAAGAACGCACGTTCTCTGTTGGTTGAAAACGCCGTTGAAGCTGACGACGAATTGATGATGAAGTTCTTGGATCAGGGCGAAGAAGCTATTACCGTTGACGAGCTGAAGATGGCTCTACGCAAGCGCGTTTTGGCTGGTGACTTTTACCTAGTTACTGGTGGTGATGGTCGCGGTGTGATCGTTGAGAAGTTGCTTGACTTGATGGTTGACTTCTTGCCAAGCCCTCTAGACGTTGATGAAATTTGGGGTAAGAATCCAAAGACTGGCGACGAAGTTAGCCGCAAGCCATCAGACAAGGAGCCTTTGTCGGCTTTGGCGTTTAAGATTGCTGCCGACCCATTTGTTGGTAAGTTGATCTTCGTTCGTGTCTATTCTGGTGTTTTGACTTCAGGAAGCTACGTTCTTAATACGACAACTGGCGAAAAAGAGCGAATTGGACGAATCGTTCGTATGTTTGCTGACAAGCGTGAAGAAATTAGCAAGGTTGAAGCTGGTGACATTGCCGCTGTGGTTGGTCTGAAATCTACTGCAACTGGTAACACGTTAGCAGACGTAGCTCATCCGATTGCTCTTGAGTCAATTGAATTCCCAGAGCCACCAGTATCGATCGCGGTTGAGCCAAAATCAAAGGCTGACCAGGAAAAAATGGCGTTGGCGTTGCAGCGCTTGGCTGAAGAAGACCCAACTTTCCGAATTCATACTGACGAAGAAACGGGTCAGACAATTATGTCAGGAATGGGTGAGTTACACCTAGATATTCTTATCGACCGTATGAAGCGCGAATTTAAGGTTGAAGCCAACATTGGTGAGCCTCAGGTTGCCTTCCGCGAAAGCATTAAGGGTCGTTCTGAAGTTCAAGGTAAGCACGCTAAGCAGTCTGGTGGTCGCGGTCAATATGGTGACGTATGGGTACGCTTTGAGCCAAATGAGACCGGTAAGGGCTTTGAATTCGTTGATGAAATTAAGGGTGGTGTGGTTCCTCAGGAATATCGCCCAGCCGTAATGAAGGGTATTCGCGAAACATTGGAAGGCGGTGTTATTGCTGGCTATCCAGTTGTTGACGTTAAGGCTACACTTTACGATGGTTCATACCACGATGTCGACTCCTCAGAATTGGCGTTCTCATTGGCAGGTTCGATAGCTGCCCGTGAAGGTATTAAGCAGGCTAACCCAATCTTGCTTGAGCCAGTTATGAAGGTTGAAGTTACTACACCAGAAGACTTCATGGGTGACATTATCGGCGACCTTAACTCACGTCGCGGACGTATCGACGCTATGGAAGACTTGATGGGTGGCGCTAAGTTGATTAAGGCATTTGTGCCATTAGCAAATATGTTCGGCTACACATCGGACATTCGCTCAATGTCTCAGGGTCGCGCCGCTTCAACGATGGAATTAGCTCAATACGAGGAAGTTCCACCAAACGTTGCGCAAGAGATTATCGAAAAGCGAAATAAATAATCTCTACCTCATAAAAAATCCTCGGAGCGAATCCGGGGATTTTTGTTTGGCTAAATTTCGGGTTATTTTTATGATATCTGTGTGTTTCGGCGGAATAAATTGATAAATTGTCGGCGAATTGGGCGGCCGACGATGTTGCCGAATGACGCACCAATTGCTACTGCCACGCCGATGAGAATTGCTCGCGCTAAGATAGCCAAGGCTGGTAGGAAGTTTGCGCTGTTCGGTGGATATAGAACGACGCCCATCAATCCATTGTAAAGCGACAATCCTGGAACTAATGGCACGATTCCCGCCGCGATAATCGCCAAGGAGGGGAATTTCCATAATCTGGAAGTCATGACTGCGACCAGACCAATTACCGCCGCCGCGATGCCGCTCGCTGTTACGATATCAAAACCAAAACTCATGGCCAATCTTGAAATCCACCAGCCAAAAATTGCGATTAATGCCGAAATAATCATTCCTAAAAATCGAGAATGATTCCTCAGAACGAACGCCGCCGCGATAATTCCAGCCCCCAAATACTGAGTGTGCTTGTCTGCTAATGTCAATCGATCTGGTGTCGCTGGGAAAGTAACACCGAATTTTGTCGCAATGTATAATCCGACCATCACGCCAGCAATTACGCCGCCCGTCGCCATTACGACTTTTAATAATCTGGCGTTGGCAGTCATGTAATATTCGTCAATTGCGTCTTGAAATGCGCCAACAAACATTAGTCCCGCGACTAATAAGACAATTCCACTGATAACCAACAATGTTGCGTTGACGCTTAGCCCCAGATAATTGCTACACCAAGCTGCGCCCGCCGCCACCAATGTTACGAAAATCGCCACGAGGGATTGCGAATAAAACAACGGTGCGCCAATACGCCCCAGCCACCTCAGCAGTCCAGTCGCTGAGAATCCGAGCAGAAACGCTATCGATGCCATGAGCAAACTGCCGCCGTATAGAATAACAGAACCCGCGCTCACTAATCCGCCCGCCGCGTAAACGACTAGCCGGGAATGTTTGGTGGGTTTTTTGAGTATTTGTTGCAATCGCTCTTCGGCTTCTTCCAGGGAAAGCTGTTTGCGACGAATGTCGAGGGCTAATAATTGCAATGCTTGAATCAATTGATAATTAGGATCGTCAGGAACGATAACTCGCGCCATCGTCAAAGGTTCATGGCTAACTCCGCGGTCTTGAGAAATTGTCACCAGGGTATAACTAATGTCAATATGAACAGGTTTTTGGCAATAAGTATTAGTGATTCCGTGAGACATGCGCACCACGTCGCGCGCAACCACGCCCATGCTCAGAAGCTGCTCAGCAATCGTCATAGCCAGGCGCAAAGCTCGCATATTCGGCGTCAAACTTTCGTCAATTTTCTCCAGATGATGCTCTGGCTCAAAGCTGTAAAGATTAGCGACTCGGGCTAATGATTGCTCAATGAATTTTGGTACTTTTTTCTTCACAATATCTAGTGTAACAAATTTTATGCCAATAGAAATAGCCCGCCAAGAGAGCTCAAGCCAAGGATTAAGCCTCAGCGAACTATTTCTCTTGACGGGCACTAGTCCTCGTCGTTCTTGTCACACTTGGGTGACGTTGGAATGATGACCGCGAGGAGAATTGCTATAGTGCTTGTAAGCGCAACAAAGCCTCCTAGGGTCGCCACCTTATCGGGTTCGATGGTAGCCCCAAGCGGGGTGCTCATGACTCCCAGCTCCTTGAATGCACGTAGAGCAGGCAGTTCAGATACTGGCACCCATAGAATGAAGGGAATCCGGGAATTGTCGCCCGGAAGGAGCCATCTCCATACGAGATAGCCCGCCAGTGGCAGAGCCATCGCCGTGCAGGCGATGGCAGCGCTGGCGGTAAGATAAGTATCCCCTATAATGATCAAATCTAGGCTGGCTAGAGCCAGGGCTGTGACCGTAATTTTCAACTTGAGCATGGTGACTCTCCTTCTTGAACTATGCAAGGACTACTTTCGTTGACGGGATTGTCGACGAAAGCTTACGTCACTTATACTATACTTGCGTAAAAAAGTCAATATTAGGAGGAGATTAGTCGACTTTCTGTAAAATAATGCCTGTTCTGGCTGGCAAGTAAACTCTAAGATTGTGGCTGTTATCAGCTGGGGAAGTGAAAAATCGGGAATTATGGTCTATTCGCTCCTGTCCGCCGAAGTTCTTATCGTCGCTACTTAATGCCAATTTATAAGAGCCAGCTTCTGCGGGTACTGCGTAATCTGAGTGGGATTTGTCGGGCGAAAAATTGATAACAAATAAAAAGTCGCCATGCATAAAGCTTACCGTGTGATCAGATTGGCGAACCGTCAAATGATGAACATTAGGATTATCAATTTGCCTAATAATCTTCATTAGTGCCGCGTCAAAATCTCCCAGCCATTGGTATTTTAAGAAGCCGTTGTCGCGTAAATTCCATTGCCGACGAGCGTGCTTAAACGACCAATTATTACCTTCACGCGGAAAATCAATCCATTCCGGATGTCCGAATTCATTGCCCATAAAATTCAAATAACCGCCGCCATGCAGCCCAGATGTCATTAGACGAATCAGTTTATGCAGGGCTATTCCGCGTTCGGTTTTAAGATCTGGGTCAATTTTATCCATGTGCCAATACATATTTTTATCAATCAATCGGAAAATCAGCGTTTTATCACCGACGAGCGCTTGGTCATGGCTTTCGGCGTAATTAATGACTTTTTCCTCTGGGCGATGCGAACTCAAAGTGTAAGCTAATTGCCCCAAATCCCAATCTTCGTCATTTTTTTCTTTCAGAGTTTTTATCCATAAATCTGGCGCGCCCATTTGCAAGCGATAATCAAATCCCAGACCGCCGTCCTTTGTCGATGCGCCAAGTCCAGGAAAACCACTCATTTCTTCCGAAGTGGTCGTGGCGTCGGGGCGAACGGTGTGAATGGTTTCATTTGCCAATCTTAAATAAGTGAGCGCGTCTTTGTCGACATTATCGCGGAAATAATCGTCATAACTAGTGAAACTTTTTCCGAGTCCGTGATCGTGGTAAATCATGCTGGTTACGCCATCGAACCTAAATCCGTCAACGTGATATTCATCTAGCCACCAGCGGCAATTGCTTGCCAAAAAATGCAAAACTTCTGGCTTGCCGTAATCGAATAATCGCGAATCCCATTCTGGATGATTTGTTGGCTTGAAATATTGTGTCGGATCGCCGGCAAAATTGCCCAGACCTTCGACTTCGTTTTTGGCGGCGTGAGCGTGAACGAGGTCAATGATGACGCGCAGCCCCATTCCGTGTGCAGTGTCGACCAATTTCTTAAAATCGTCGGGAGTGCCAAATCTTGACGAAACCGCGAAAAAGTTGCTGACGTGATAACCGAAACTGCCGTAATATGGATGCTCGGCGATTGCCATAAGCTGGACTGTGTTATAGCCAGATTCCTTAATTCGCGGCAAAACTTCCGTGGTGAATTCGCTGAAGCTGGCAACTTTTTCTTTCTGGCTACTCATGCCAACGTGCGCTTCGTAAATTAGCGGAACTTTTGGTTTGGGTGGAGTGTTGTTTTGCCAATTGTAAGGAGTTTTTGGCGACCACACGACCGCGGAAAAATCGACAGAATTTTCGTCTTGGATAACGTAATTCGCATACGAGGGCAGACGCCAGCCATCGCCGCCAGGCCAATAGACACGCAATTTATATTTCTGTCCGTGGCGGAGTGAATCTTTAGGAAGATTTATGCTCCATTCGCCGTTTTTATCGCGATTTAAGGCAAATTCTTCGCGTTCTTTCCAACCTGAAAAATCGCCAACTAAGAATATCCGAGTGGCATTCGGCGCCCATTCTCTAAACGTCCACCCCACATCCGTTTTATGAAGTCCGAAATGTAAAAAACCCATCGCGAATTCGGCTGGCGTCTTGCCGCTTAAAACCGTTTTCAGCTTCGAAGAAATATACTTCTCACGCGCCTGAATTGTGGATTCGTGCGGCGTTAGCCACTGGTCCAAATCAACGAGGGTTTTATTGCTCATGTTTCTAGTGTAGCGGAAAAAACTGATATAATCTATTAAATGAAACCTTTTTCTTTTGAAATAACTTCACGATTTAACGACACGTTGGCACGAACGGGAATTATTCACACGCCACATGGCGATATTAAAACACCGGCGTTTATTGTGGTTGGAACTAAGGCTAATGTTAAGGCGATGATTCCTGAGATGGTGAAGGGTGTTGGCGCGCAGGCGGTGCTGGCGAATGCTTATCATCTATATCTGCAGCCGGGACATGAGTTGATTGAGAAGGCTGGATATCTTGGTAAATTTATGCACTGGGATGGTCCGACGTTTACGGATAGCGGCGGCTTTCAGGTGCTGAGTTTAGGTTCTGGCTTTAAGAAAGTTTTGGCTATGAGTACTGATGTTGACGAAGAAATTGCGATTGCTAAAAAATCGTCGCGCCATGCTTGGGTGGACGAAAACGGCGTGATGTTTAAGTCGCATCTGGACGGCTCTTACCATAAATTCACGCCAGAATTGTCCATGCAAATCCAGGCTGGAATTGGCGCTGACATTACTTTTGCGTTTGACGAATTGACCTCTTTGATTGATCCGTATGAATATCAAGTTGAGGCGCTGGCCAGGACACATGCCTGGGCGGAAAGAAGTTTGGCAGAAGTTAAGCGCTTACGGGCGGCTTGTCCAGATAAGCCGTATCAAGCTTTATTTGGCGTTTTGCAGGGCGCAAATTACGAGGATCTACGAAAGCAAACTGCCGAGTTTTTGGGCGCAATGGATTTTGATGGCTATGGAATTGGTGGCGCGCTGGAAAAGGAAACTATGGCGCAAACGATTCAGTGGGTCAATCAAATTCTGCCTGAAAATAAACCGCGTCATTTACTGGGGATTTCCGAGCCTGATGATATTTTTGCGGCAATTGAGCAGGGAATTGATACCTTTGACTGTGTGAGTCCGACGCGAGTGGCTAGGAATGGCGCCGCGTATACGCCGTTTGGTCGGGTCAATGTGCGTGGCCGAAAATACCGTGAGATGTTTGCACCGATTATGGATAATTGCGATTGCTATACTTGCAAGAATTACATGGCGGCTTATCTCTGTCATCTTTTGCACGCTCGCGAGTCGTTAGCGGGGACATTGCTGTCAATCCACAATGAGCGATTTATTGTTAAGTTGGTTGATGATATTCGAGCCAGCTTGGAGGACGGGACTTTTTACGAGTTTCGCGATTCGTTCCTAGCGAAGTATTATAGTAAGAAATAGGCTATTTACAACTGATTGGAAAATCGTTATAATTAAACTCATACGCCGTGAGGTCTTTTTTATGGACTGTACCCGCGTGAAAAATAATAATTAAATTAAGGAGAACTTCTACAAATGGCAGATGCATTTGACCGAAGCAAACCGCACGTTAACGTTGGTACAATGGGCCACGTTGACCACGGTAAGACTACGCTGACTGCTGCGATTACTGCAGTGTTGGCAAAGCGCCTACCAAGCGCAGTTAACAAACCTGTTGCGTACGACCAGATCGACAACGCACCAGAAGAGAAGCAACGTGGTATTACTATCGCGTCTTCACACCAAGAGTATGAATCAAAGAATCGTCACTATGCACACGTTGACATGCCAGGACACGCTGACTACGTCAAGAACATGATCACCGGCGCTGCTCAGGTTGACGGTGCGGTATTGGTTATCGCTGCAACTGACGGCCCAATGCCTCAGACTCGTGAGCACGTTTTGCTTGCAAAGCAGGTTGGTGTGCCAAAGATCGTTGTCTTCTTGAACAAGATGGACATGGCTGACGAAGAAATGGTTGAGCTGATCGAAGAAGAAGTTCGCGAACTTCTTGAAAAGAACGGTTTCGACAAAGACGCTCCAATCATCAAGGGTTCTGCTCTTAAGGCTCTTGAAGGTGAAGAGAAATACGAAGACGCTATTATGGAATTGGTTGACGCAATGGACAGCTACATTCCAGAGCCAGCACGTGACATGGACAAACCATTCATTATGCCAATTGAGGACGTCTTCTCAATTAAGGGTCGTGGTACAGTAGCAACTGGTCGTATCGAGCAGGGTGTTGTTAAATTGAACGACGAAGTTGAAATCGTTGGTTTGAAGCCAACTCAGAAGTCAGTTGTAACTGGTATTGAGGCCTTCAAGAAATCTCTTGACCAAGGTCAAGCAGGTGACAACGCAGGTGTCTTGCTACGCGGTATTGAGCGCAGCGACATTGAGCGTGGTCAAGTTTTGGCAAAGCCAGGCACAATTACTCCACATACTGAGTTTGAAGCTGAAGTTTACATCTTGAAGAAGGAAGAAGGCGGTCGCCACACTCCATTCTCAAAGGGCTACAAGCCACAGTTCTACTTCCGCACAACTGACGTTACTGGTGAAGTTGAATTGCCAGCTGACAAAGAAATGGTTATGCCAGGCGACACTGTAACCTTCAAGGTTAAGCTGCTTGCGCCAATCGCTATGGAGCAAGGTTTGAACTTTGCTATCCGCGAAGGTGGCCGTACAGTTGGTGCTGGTGTTGTTACAAAGATTAACAAATAATCTTGATAACACAAGCCTAATTAAATCCCCCGAGTTTCGGGGGATTTTTGATGTCGCTGTGATAACGTATGTTTAATCGAGAGTTCTCGAGTCAAAACATTCTTCAGAAAGATCGAACTTGAAGCGAGGATAATATGGGCTATTGTTATTGTCTTCCTCGTTGACAGATGTAGTCTTTGTGATTTTTAGGGCTGTCTTTCTATTGTACATTGTGGTTGAAAATTGAGGAAGGCAGAGGTATTGCTCATTTTCACCGTGCGGAAAAGATACAGGCTTAGTGAATTGTCCTACGCTGCTTTTCTTCTCTCGGCATTCAGTCATATTCTTTCCGATTTCGGCTGGAATATGATATCTATAGTCTGCTGCTAATGTTCTTGTATTGTTTATTAGGTCTGAGATCTCAGGTTTTCTTCGTCCATGAGTTTGTTCGGTGAAGTCGATATCTTCGAATGTGAAGAAAACCACATCGTTTCCATCGCAAATATACATTGAACAGTTTGCCCTTTCAGGGAATCCGTCGTAGATTCCTGCTGTACAGTTAGCTACAAATCCTTCGCGGGTTCCGTTCTCCGAATAGTACATTGAGTTCTTTTCTATATCTATTTTTCCCGCAGAATCATCTTTTTTATTTTGTGACGGATTCTCGGTATTACTGTTTTCTGGTTGAGATGTAGCGGTTTCAGAGCCGCCGTATGGGGCTGAACTTGAACTTCCAGCGTCAACTCCTTTTTCGCCTGCGCATCCAGCCAATACACACGATGGTAATAAAGCTAGCATTGCAAGTGCTCGATATACTTTTGCAGCATCGACGCGTGGCGCTTTTTCTGCAAACATTCTTTTTTCCATATATCCTCCCGTTGATAATATGTAAAAGTTAATAAATTGACAATATTATACATATTTTTTGCCGTAAAGTAAAGTTAATTGACAAAGCGGTAATGTTTATGACAGAATAAAGACATCTAATATAAAACAGAAAAAGGAGATTTTGGTGAATAAACAGAAATTGCTAATTGTTGGCGGAGGCGGAATGGTCGGTGCGACGG
>CAJPKE010000020.1 GCA_905370345.1 Candidatus Saccharibacteria bacterium UBA6209
CATTTTTGCTTGTTCTATTGTCTACTCTGCCATCTTCGTCAAGTCTAATCAGTTTATCTTTATAACCTTTGTACTCTATAAGTATTGGGTAGTGATTCAAAGCTTCATCTTGCAATAAAAGTTTAGCGTCTGGTCTGTTGCCGCCTGCGCCGCCGCTCTTTGACTTATATTCGTCTAAAGCCTTATCTATTTCTTCATTGAGGCTTTCTTGCTCTAGCTTGTAATCTAATTTGTAACTTTTAAGCCAGCCGTTCACGAGGTCGGCAATTTTTGGTTCTATAGATTGTTGCTTAATCATTTTTACTCTCCTTTTCAATATTCTCTAGCTTTCTTGTCCAAAACCACAAGATGCTCAATATGCGGCGTCCTCGGGAAGAAATTGTAGCCTTGATGATGCACGATTTCGTATTTTTCCTGGAGTAGGCTGACGTCTCGCGCTTGCGTGACTGGATTACAACTAAGATAAATAATCCTAGGCGGCTCAGTTTCCAGTAGTCGATTAGTAACGTCCGCGTGAAGTCCAGCACGCGGCGGATCAACGATGACAATTTGCTCGCCCGTTATACATTCCAGAGATTTTTCGCTCGGCGCCAAAATCGCCTTGGCATTCGGTCGATTCAGCTTGGTGATATTCCTCTGCATTTCCGCGACGGCATGCTCGTTAATCTCCACCAGCGTCACGTCATCTCCGCCAATTGTCAAACCAATTGTACCAACTCCAGAGTAAAGGTCGAGTGTCGGTAATTTTTCATTGCAATCGATCCATTTTTTCATATCGTTCAGGGCTTTTTCGTAAACGGGAATGTTAACTTGGAAAAATCCTTCGCAAGCGTAGTTGAAGGCGACGCCTAAAATCGTATCGCTCAGTGTTGTGTCGCCGAATTCGTTCAAGCGTTCGGTGATTCGGCTGGCTGGGCTTTTGGGGTCGGAATAGATTATTTCGCCACCTTTGGCTGATAATAATTTAGCTTCGTCCTCGGAAATCAGATTTTCTATCTTATCTTTTACGTATAATTGCCAGACGGCGTTTCCCTGTTGATCTGAGCGAATCAGGAGTGTTTTTAATTGGCGCGCGACAATCGGTTTTGTCCGTAAGAGGTCGCGGATTTCAATTGCTAATTTATTTATGCTCGGATGCGCCAAGCTGGTTCCGTCAACGACGACTTTCCCTTTGCCGCCACGCTTGAAAAACGCCAAGTCCAGAGTTTCTTTTTTGTCGTCGTCTGTCGTGTCGCCGAACCAACTGAACTCGACTTTGTTGCGATAATTAAATTCTACGCCGTCAGAAAAGACCTTGATTTTTTCAGGCAATGTGATGTTGTGAAGTAAAAAAGCCTCTTCGATTAGTAATGCTTTGTGTGATTGCTCGCTGAACATCGGCATTATTTGCCAAGGACTGGTGCTTAAATAGCTATTTTCATCCTTCGGCGTAATTCGCTCTGGACTTTTCTCAATAATTTCCGTCACTATTCCTTCGATGAAGTGTGATTTTTTCTTTGTCACGCGAATCGTTACAAGCTCTTTCGGCAGCCCTCCCCAGACGAACGCTTTGCGGCCGTCGTCAAGTGTCCCGATGGCTTGCCCGCCACCAACGATTTTTTCCAATCTTAAAGTCTCAAAAATTTGTTTTCTCATTAGGTTATATTATATCAGGATGTGTGGATTTTTTCTGGATAGCGTGCTATAATCGTCATTGTCCTGGCAATAGTGGGACGTCGCCAAGCGGTAAGGCACTGGGTTTTGGTCCCAGCATTCGCAGGTTCGAATCCTGCCGTCCCAGCCAAGCTGTATAACAGAGTGAGCGACAAGGTTTCGCGACCTTTAACTACCATGAATAACTATCTCTGTTGTAAAGCTTGGTTAAATAGTAATTACCGTCCAGTCCGGAATGGCTGGACGGTTTGTTTTGCTAGACCAGTAGGTTCCTTTTTGGGTGGGTGCATATCTCTGCGGATTCGGTACAGTTGCATTTTAGGTCCAGAGCAAAAGATATTATTAGTCTCTAAATCGCCCTCGCCCGACTACGCTCTTTCTTGCTCGTAAGCGTCCGCGATCTCGCACGGCGATACTGCAAACTTCTTCTCATTCATGACAACAACACATTACCCAATTTACCCTGCAAAGTCTAGTGAATAATGACTGATAAAATAACCATTTTTATGGTATGATTACAGAGTCTACACATTACGAACAGTAAGCCGCAATGGCTGTCCTTTTTTATTAGCACCGATGAAGGTGCCATTACTGAGCGGGCTCGCCTAAAGCTTATGCAACGGAAAGGAATACCTAGTAAAGCGTATGTCATCAATTATCATATCTCAAAATCAGCAGCATTCTCAGCGGATTGACGAGTCGTCGTTTGGTAAAGAGGATTCACTGCAATCCTATCTCTATGACAATCCCGACATTATACCGATTTACGATATTGATGAAGATGCGCGTCTGTATATCGCAGCTCGTGAATTTAGCACGGAACACGGACCGATTGATGCTCTTGGATTCGACCATGTAGGCAATGTCTATATTATTGAGACGAAGCTGTTCCGCAATGCTGATAAGCGCCGCGTTGTAGCGCAAATGCTCGACTACGGTGCGGCGCTGTGGCGTCATGCGACAAGTTTTGATGCTTTTTTGCAACAGGTTGATACGCACACGAAAGATCATTTCGGTCATCCATTCCGCGAGCATTATGAGCAGTTTTTTGGCTTTGATGATGCGAGCGAACAAATGCGTGCCATTCGGGATAATTTGGCTGAGGGCAATTTGAAATTTGTGGTGCTGATTGATCAAATAGATGAGCGTCTGCGTGATGTGATTATGTATGTCAATCAAAACAGTAAGTTTGATATTTATGCCGTTGATTTTAAGTACTATACGCACGATCAGCTTGAAATTGTCATTCCTCGGCTCTACGGAGCTGAAGTGAAAAAGACGGTTGCTACGAGTGGTTCATCTGGTCGCCGCCAGTGGAATGAGGCGGATTTCTTTGCGGCTGTTGATAGTAACCGCGAGCTCGTTTCTCCCGAGCAGCGGTCGGTTGTGTATGCACTCTGGCAATGGGCGAAGCGACATGATGTACAGATTAACTGGGGTACTGGTGCGATATGGGGTAAGTTTAGTCCAGTGTTTAAGAAAATTGGCTATACTCGCTCATTTTGCTCAATATCAATTGATGGCGCGACTGATATCAACTACTGCTATCTTGACGAGCAGGCTGATCGCGTACTGCTGCGTGATATTCTCAAGCAGCATATTGGCGGCGTTTGCCCTAATGTGACTGATATTGATGCGAGCGAATTGTCGCGCAAAGGCCCAGTGTTGCCCGCCAAGATTATGGTGCAAATTGTTGATAAGGTAATTGCTGCGCTTGATGAATTTATCAAAAGAAAGGAAAAAGATGAAAATCAATAAACTTGCCTTACAAGCATTTTATGAACCACACAGAGACGAGTACTTGCGGCGACGATTTTCTGGTGACAAAGCCTTATGGGATGAATCATACAAATGGGATATATTGCCGCGCCTTAATAAAGAGCTGGCGGCGTACGACTCGGTTAATGGTGATTCGATTGCAGAGATCGCGCATATTGTAACGCACCATACAAATACTAGCAATTTTGCTAACTGGCGTGATATTGAAGACCTAAAAGCTCTTCTATTACGCAAAAATGCCCATTCGGTCCTGAGTGAATTATGGATTGCAAAACCTGAAACGGCTGCGGAATGCATTCAGACGGCTAGTCAACTTGCACAATTGTTTATGTCAGACAAAAGCTTTGCTCCGTCTACCTGGGCGTACCTGCTGGCAGCACTCGATTGTAATTCGTTTGCACTGTATCGTGAAGTGATTATGAAACAAGTTGCTGAGATATGTGGTGTTGATAGTCCTACTGCTGCATCTCAGGGAGAAAAATACACATTACTCAACGACGCCGCATTGTATCTGGGTGAGCTAATGCGAGATGATATCAACGACGTGCCGTATATGCAGGCGCTGAATGGGCAGGATTTTTTGTGGGTCACGCTAGAATATTCTGATTCTTAAAAGTCTGTTCCTTCATTTTCTGGAATGCCACGCGCAATGTTGTACTCTCTAATTTCTTGGCGGCGCTTCTCCTTATACTCCTCAAAAGAGTACCTCTTAATGACTGAGCCCGAATCGTCATATTCGACGTATTGCACGCCACCAGCTGTCATTTTATCCATATCTCTTAGTCTCCAATAGGGCCTCATCTTTGCCACTCCCTGTATGCGTTTTATTTCGTCGCCATAGGTTTTAATGAGCGATCACAAAAAGCGTAGTTTAAAACTACGTCTCGTCCCCGTTGTTACGCATATCGCGACGGGGACTCTTCAATTTATAGGATAAAATCCTTGTAACTTGCCAAAGTCGCCTGTACGATAGTCTGACTAGTTTGATGTAGGTATTGCTTTACAAAGTAATACCCAAGTTTATACCCCGCCCAGCGCGGCAAAATATCATCGCCGGTGAAAAATATTTTGGTATAATCGTAAATCTTGTCTTCAAAATTGCCTTGTAGTGCGGCAATTATCTTGTCAATTTCAGCTTGAGAAGTTTTCTGCATTTCTCTCAAGAAAAATTGTTGGTTTCGCCGTCCGAGTTTAATTATCGCTTCCTCTTCTAGCGCGACCGCCAATCCCTCCAAAATCATCCCATCAAACATAGTTTCGGCATATTCAGGCAGTTTTTCCCAACGCAGCGAATGCGACATTTCGTGGCAAATCGTTTCGAAAATAAAATCCTCGCTAACCCCGTGCTGGCTTTTATCAACAGAAATCATAATCAAGCGCGAATGAAGCGTTTTGCCAGCGATTCCGTCCTCGGCGATAGTTGGCAGCATAAACGAAGGCGTAGTGATAATCACATCAACTTCGTAATCAAACTGCGTGAACTCACTCGAAACAAAAGTCTCGGCTTGTTGCGCTGTATTTTTGAATATGGCAATTTCGGCATCGGTGAAAGTTTGGTTGGCGTTAGCGATGTGTAGGTGGAGTTTGCCCATGGTTTTACTATACTGCAACAACATAAGTATTACTATAAGGGCAACGCTATTTATTAAGTGCAATATTTAAATGGAAATCACTAAAATCTCAGCAGCGACCTTTGGCGGGTCAGGACGCGGGCGACCAGCCGAGCAGGGCTTTGTCCTGATTTATCTTTCAATGCTGCCATAGTCTGGAAATAGGTTCGAATCCTGCCGTCTCAGCCAAATTTGAACAGGTGTGAATTATCGCTCTTTTGGGCGATTTTTATTTTTATATTAAATTTCAGAAACGGAATAAGATGCTATTAAATTTCCCGCGCTAAGTGCTATAATTTTATTTAAAGAAAAGGAGGCGTATGCCAGATAATAAAAAAATGGTTGAGATTCGTCATTTTAAGATGAGTTTCGGTGATAAAACTGTTATTAAAGATCTGAGTTTTGATGTTTTTCGCGGCGAAGTTTTTGGTTTTTTGGGGAGCAATGGCTCGGGAAAAACTACGACGTTGCGCGCACTGCTTGGACTATATCAGCCGACCGCGGGCGATTTATTGATAAACGGCAAGCCATATTCGGTGGAGAGTCAGATTCGCCTCGGATATCTTCCTGAGGAGCGCGGTTTGTATAAAAAAGAAAAAGTTCTGGATGTGATGCTTTACTTTGGTCAATTGAAGGGCTTGAGTCGCAAAGAAGCTAAGGATTTCTCTATGAAGTTTTTGGAGCGCGTCAATTTGAGTGACAAGGCTAACACGCAACTTGATAAATTATCTGGCGGACAGCAGCAGAAAATTCAACTTGGTGTAACAATTATGGGCGATCCCGAACTGCTTATTATGGACGAGCCGGCCAAAGGTTTTGATCCAGTGAATCGTCGTTTGTTAATGAATATAATTGAGGAGCAACGAAAAGCTGGCGCAACAATTATTTACGTTACACACCAGATGGAGGAAGTCGAAAGATTGTGCGATCGCTTGATTTTATTGAAGGACGGTCAAGCGGCGGCATATGGAACATTGGAAGAAGTAAAAAGTCAATTTGGCGGCGCTTCAATGGACGACATTTTTGTCCAAGTTTACGGCGGCGAAGCGAAGGAGTTGAGCGATGAGTAAAATGCATAATTTGGGGACGGTTTTCAAATTTGAAACGCTTAGAACACTGAAGAAACCGACGTTTTGGTTAACGGCATTAGGTTTTCCGTTGATGATAGCGGTTCTGTATGGCATTATGTTTTGGTCACAAAGCACGACTATTGAGGCGTCAAAAAATCTGGAAAAGCAAGAATTTTCACTGGAAGTCACGGACGATTCGAAGTTGGTGAAGCCAGAATTGCTGGTGGCAATTAAAGCCAAAATTGCCAAATCGAAAGAATCTGGAATTGACGACGTAAAAAATAATAAGGTTGATGCGTATGTTTATTTTCCAAAGGATTTGAGCAAGCAAAAGGTCGAAGTTTACGGTAAAGATGTTGGGTTATTCCAAAACGGAAAATATGGCGCGGTGGCGCAGAGCTTATTGAGTCAATCAGTAGCAAGCGGCATCAGCCCAGCACAAGTTGCAATTTTACGCGACAAAGTCCAATTGTCATCAGCCACATATCTGGACGGAAAAGAGCATGGTGGCATCAATGAGATGATTGTGCCGGGAATGTTTTTGGTTATTTTGTTCATTCTCATCAGTATTTTTGGCAATCAAATGCTCATTAGCACTACCGAGGAAAAAGAAAATCGCACGGTGGAAATGCTGCTTACGACCGTTAAAACCGACACTTTGATTACGGGTAAAATTCTGTCTTTGATGGTGTTGGCTTTGATTCAGATTTTGGTAATTGTTTTGCCAGTTTTGGCGGGCTATTTGGCATTTGGCTCGAAGCTGCAATTGCCTAATCTGGACTTAAGCACGCTCGTATTTGATCCTGTGAGAATTGGTCTGGCGATCATAATTTTCTCCGCAAGCTTCACTTTATTTACGGGAATGTTGGTGACTTTGGGTGCGATGATGCCGACTGCTAAAGAAGCCAGCCAGTGGTTCGGAATTGTGATTATGCTATTCATTGGTCCATTTTACGGAATCACGGCGTTCGTTTCCTTCCCTGATTATTTCTTCGTTAAGTTCTTGTCGCTATTTCCATTCACCGCGCCGATTCCATTGTTATTACGAAACGCCATAGGCAATTTGCCAATTTGGGAAGCTTTGCTCGGTACGGCAATTTTGGTCGCTACAGCGGTGTTTGTTATGTGGCTATCGGTGCGCGTTTTCCGCTACGGCGCGATGTCTTATGATAGTAAATTATCTCTGTCGGCGTTGCGGACACGCCGAAAAGCTGGTAAAGTTTAGGTATGAAAGTACGTATAGAGATAGACACGAAAACATTTGTGCGATTTTGGCTGGTCGTGATGGGATTTGGTCTGGCTGGTTTGGCAATTTATTCCGCAAAGGACGCGCTGGTTTTATTGGGAATTTCCCTGTTTTTGGCGTTGGCGTTGAATCGTCCAGTTGCAGCAATTGCTAGGAAGCTTCCTGGAAAAAGCCGATTGGGTGGCACGGCGCTGGCGTATACGACGCTGGTTCTGCTTTTGGGCTGTGTGGTTTGGTTTGTTATTCCGCCAATTGTCCAACAATCTGCCAAATTCGTCGAGAGTATTCCGAGTATAATCGACCAAGCAAGCTCTCAATGGCGCGGTGTTAATGATTTTATCGATAAGAATAATTTGCGTTCGCAAGTTGACTCGATGATGGAAAACATTAAGCAGCAATCTTCGTCTTGGGCCACGAGCGTCGGCACGAATTTATTATCCAGTGTTGGCTCTTTGGCATCATTCTTAGGATCGTTATTCTTGGTGCTAGTGTTGTCATTTCTGATGCTTCTCGAGGGTCCAACTTGGGTGAAGCGTTTGTGGGGATTGTACAACGACGAAGAAAAAATGGAGCGTCATAAGAAGCTGGTTGGCCGAATGTATAACGTGGTCACAGGTTATGTTTCTGGACAATTGACGGTTTCTGGAATCGATGCGATATTATCAGGTTTCGTGGTGTTTGTGCTGAGCTTGACATTCCCTGTTATAAATTCCAATTTGGCAATGCTCACCGTTATGGCGACGTTTGTGTTGACGCTAATTCCGATGTTTGGCGCAACGATTGCTGGCGCGTTGATATCGCTACTACTGTTCTTTAATAATATGACAGCGGGCGTTATTTACGCAATTTATTTCGTGATTTACCAACAGATTGAGAACAACTTTGTCTCTCCTTCTATCCAATCAAAGAAGGTTGAGTTGTCGGCTCTGACTGTCTTGGTCGCGGTGACAATTGGTTTGTATGTCGGTGGTCTATTGGGCGGTTTGGTTGCTATTCCAGCCGCTGGCGTCGTGAAGGTTTTGCTGGATAATTATTTGGAGCAAGCCAAGTCCAAGCGTGTTGAAAGCGAAAAACCTCTTAATAAATTAGTTAAGAAATTGAAAAACGAAGATTAATTAGCAAGAAATAAAAATATAGCCCGTTGAATCTAGCGGGCTATTTCCATGTCCAGACGCTGCCACTTGGAGTGTCACGAACGGCAACGCCAGCCTGAAGAAGTTCATCACGAATTCTGTCGGATTCTTCCCAATTTTTCTCTGCGCGTGCTTGACGTCGCTGGATGATCAACCTCTTCAAATCGTCAGTAATATCAGGCGTAGACTCAGCCAAATCCAGCCCTAAAATCTCGTCAATCTCATCAATAAACTGCACTAAACTCTGTCGATGAATTTTATCAAGCGGCGTATGATCCAACTTTGAAAATACTTCATCAATCAACGCCAGTGCGCCTGGAGTATCCAAATCATCGTTCAATTTCTCGACCAACGCCTGACGTCCCGCTAATAACGAAACCGAATCGTCCTGCTCATCCTTATCATCGTCATCTTCCAGCGTGTCGTGAGTCTGATGTCTCAGAACCGCGTAATCCCGCCAATGATTCAATCGCGCCTGCGCTGCTTCCAGGATTTCCCAGGTAAAATTGCCCTCCGTCTGATAATGCTTACTGAGAATCGCCAGCTTAAACGCCATCGGACTAAACCCTCGCGAAATAATATCGTCCAGTATAATAATATTACCCAGTGATTTGCTCATCTTTCGGCCGTCAACTTTTATGTGATTATTATGTAGCCAAATCTGAGAAAATTGTTTTCCAGTCAGACTTTCGCTCTGGGCAATTTCATTCGTGTGATGAACTGGAATATGATCAATCCCGCCCGCGTGAATATCAATAGAATCCCCAAGTGTTTCACGAGCAATTGTCGAACATTCCAGATGCCATCCAGGAAAACCGATTCCCCACGGACTATCCCATTCCATATCGCGCTTGGCGTCTTTTGGTGAAAACTTCCATACGGCGAAGTCGGTAATATTGCGCTTTCCCTCAACGCTTACTCTGGCGCCAGCCTCCAGCCCAGCTATGTCTAGCCGCGCTAATTTACCGTAATCCTTCAAAAGCGACGTATCAAAATACATACCGTCGCCGTCGATTTTATATAAAAATCCTTTTTCGTCCAGTCCTTTTGCGAAGTCAATCTGCTGTTGAATATAATCCGTTGCTCGCACCAAGTAATCTGGTTTTATCAATTTCAGTACGTCGTAGGCTTCATGATTTGCAACGGAAATATATCTTTCCGCCACGTCCCAGGCAGTCTTCCCTTCACGGCGCGCACCTTTTTCCATCTTATCTTCACCATTGTCGTCATCACTTGTCAAATGACCAACGTCAGTGATGTTTTGCGTTCGAATAACGGGAATATCTTGCCAGCGTAGCAATCGTACCAACACGTCCCAGTAAATATAGCCAACCCAGTTGCCGATGTGCGGTTGCGAATAAACTGTTAGACCACAGGTGTAAAACTTGACCGTTTCTCCGTCAAGTGGTTTCAGTTCATCTTTTTTTCTGGTAAGCGTGTTATAGAGCTTTATCATTATTTCTATTGTACGTTACTCTGGTCAGTTTTTCAAAATTGATATAAAAAACAGTCCCAGTTGGGACTTAATAATTTCAAGGAAGAAATGACAGACAGTATTATTACAAACGCCGCCTGCCATTTCTCCTAATGAGCTAGTGTGGACTAGCTCTGGGGACGAGGACGCTTCCACTCCAGGAGGGTTTTAACTCTTCCGAGCAGATTGTGCAACTGGGAGACTTGGTGCTCTTCCAGTCGAAGAAGATCGGAATTGTCGAGAAGCGTCTCGATATTCTCCTCTATTTGCAATGAGAATATCGCGATCTCTGCGAGATAGTTTCCGAGATCTTTCACTCCCTTCCTCTGTTCTTCCAAGGAGCGCACTGTCTTTTTCAAGGCAGAGATGGTTGCGCCGTTCAGGCGCTTTTGTAGCCTGGTGTGACACGACGCAAGACGATTGTACTGTGTCATGGTCGCCCAAGCCATCCGGGGCTGAGTCCTGGCTGCAGCTCCTGCCGTGACAAACACGGTAAGGAGGTTCTGCTCTGCTGTGCGCGAAGCATTTGTCACTCTGCGAACAGAATGATATCCGACGTCAAGCGATGACGTCAGGACATCATGGAGGACAATCATGACCGAAAGATATCCCTCGGTCATATCAGTTAGGAGTTGCCTCCTTTCTGAATCTGGGATTTTACCAGATTCCCAAAACACGCGCCCGATCTCATCAACGGAATGCTTCAGTTTTCTGAAGAGCTTGATGTCGCTCTCTTTGAAAGAGAGGCTCTTTCCGTTGATCTTCAGGATGTTATCATCCATGATCTCTTTCCTGTCTTCTCACCCCTGGATGGCTAAGTAACGTTTTGTTACAAGGTGAGATTTCATGCCTCTTTTCTGCTTTTTATAAAAGGAATAAAAACTCACCTTGTATATAACTGTCTGTCAAAGTACGCTTTCGGACAAGGATTTACTCGACTTGTCAACAAAAGCTGGTATATGTATATCACTAATAGAATAAAATGTCAATAGATTTTGTCAAAAATGTGGTATAGTATTTTTTTCAACTCTGTTACGGTTGCAAAAGATTTTTCTACTATTTGTAAGAATCGCTAAATAAATTGCTAATCCAGCCTCTGCTTCGCCGCCGCCAAATAATACCGATAATAGCTCTTCGGATCTGGCACGAAAAAGCCGTCGCCCATGTCGTCATTCGGATGAACTTCAATATGCTGGTCGTTGGCATACGGCTTGATGAGGTGCGCGAATTCAAATTCGTATTCACCGGAAATCTGCTTCAACCCTCTACTCTGATTAAGCAGATCAGGGTGATCCGTCATCACCAGCGCGAAATATTGCCCACCTTTTAACTTTTAACCTTGCCCTGCTTCTCGCAAAGCTTGATCCGTCGCCGTGACTAATTTTCGCATAACTTCGTCATATTCTTCAAGGCTAATCTTTAAGCATGTCTGGCAGCGGCGAATCAAAGGTGACGTTTCGTATCGAGGCTACAGTGTCAAATGGAGCCAGGTGGGGATATTGCGCTCGGTAGGCCGCCATAACATCGCCAAAAATCGCATCGCCCCACGAAAAACCAAGAGCCTCGGCGGTCTCTCTGACTATGTACTCATTGTCCGCCTCGATTTCGATATACGGTGCCAGCCACGGCCATTCATCAATGACGATTTCAGCATCACCCAGTCGCCACGTTTCGCGTTTGGACTCCTGGAAAGAGGTGTATGGTAGACCAGCGGCTTCTAGGATAGCGATGGTTTCCTCGAAATTATCAACGCTCACTTCGTACTCTTTGGCGCCGTCAACAGATGATTTATTAAATTGCTTGTAAGTCATCGTCACACGGTCGCCCTCGTCGCGGACGCGCAAATAGCCTTTGTTCTGCTTCATTTTAGGGCTATCAATTGTTACTCGTCGCATTAGCCGCTCAGGCTTTTCGCATGATCCGCCAAGAGACCGCAACTTCTGTCTAATCTCAGAGGTGTTTATATTGACAAATTTAGCTTCATACTCGGTTTTCATTGTAGCCACACTCCTTGTGTTAAGTTAGTTTACCAAAAATTACGCTGAGAGTTCACTAAAGTTACGAATTCTGACTATACTTACTGGTTTTTTTGTTACTAATGGTCACTTCTGTGGAGTTGCCAACTGATAGATCAAGTATGGCTTTGCTACCTATAAGCTCCTTGGAATGCATATAGTATTATATAGCGTAGCTAAAGGATAAAGTCAATTTTATAGGAGGCTAGGTGTGTTCAATGCTAACTATGAAGCGCTTGTATCGTTTTTGAGTGCTTTATCCGTCGCCGTGACTAATTCTCTTACGATTTCGTCATAGCTTTCATATACGCGGAATCCTGCCGCGTACGGATGGCCGCCGCCACCGAAGTATCCAGCTACAGTGTCGGCAATTGGCAAATTACCTCGTAGGCGCGCAGTTAATTTGCCGTCAGGGTAAGTTTTAATAACACAGCTGAGCGCCACACCCTCAACTAACCTCAGTTCGTCGCCAATCAACGCGCCGGGGTTATAGGCGTCGCTATAGGCTTGGATTTCCTCAAATGGCACATGCACCAACGCCAATTGTCCGTCTAATAAATATTCGATTCGCTCGATCAATTTTCCCTTGTACGCCAAAATTTCTGGCGATTTTTTCATAAATTCGCGTCGTCGTTCTTCAATTTCCGCGTTGGATGCGCCCAGTTCTGTAAGTTCTCCCGCCGTATGGAAAGTCTGAGCCGTAGTGTTTTGCGTAGTAAGCCCCAGGCTATCGCTCATAATAGCTATCAATAAATCTTCGGCAGCCTGAGGATTTATCTTCCAGTCGGAATACTTGAACAGTTTATATAGTAATTCCCCGGTTGCCACGACGGTTTCTGATAACATAATATGATCAAAGCTGAGTGTCGATTCGGCTGTGTGATGATCGACAACCAGAGTCGGGTGCGTTTCTAAGAAATGTCGCGCTCTAGGAGTTTCCAGTACCTTACTGAGAAGTACGTCCGCACTTGTATCGACAATTATCGCGGCGTCGGCTTGAAACGGAAAGCCGTTCTGCACTCGATCCCAACCGCGAACATAATGAAGATATTTCGGTGTATCTACTGGACAATATAAAGTGACAGTCTTCCCTAGGTCGCTTAAGACTTCTTCTAGCGCCAAGCTTGAACCCAGGCTGTCGCCGTCGGGATTTTCGGCTTGAATAATAACTATATTGTTTGCGGATTGAATGAATTGTTTAGCTGTATCTAGCAT
>CAJPKE010000021.1 GCA_905370345.1 Candidatus Saccharibacteria bacterium UBA6209
ATTATATAGAGTGTCAGAGTACAAATTATAGTACAATAGCTGCAGAAAAAATTGCCGGAGAAAATGCTAATGTGAGGCTAAATGGCGCTAATAATATCTTGATTAAAAATAAAGGTCAATTAGGGATTAATTCTATTAGCGATGAGACAAGTGCCAGTAAAATTACTTTTGAAAATGGTGCAATGATTGCTCATGGAATAGATTGTCATGACGACGCCTATTCTCGCCCTGGAGCTGGTCCAGACGTAACGACTGTTCTGTCTGGTGATATTGTACTTAACGGTGATGTTGAATATAAGCTACCGTCGAATATGACAGTAAAGATTACAGGAAAACTTAGCGGCCCTGGTAAGTTCGTTGCTCATAGAGATAATGAAGGTAATGTGTTGGTTGAGTCTTCAAATAATACCAGCGGCACCCCGAATGGTCGGTACGGTAGTACTCATGAGGCTAAATTAATAAAATTAGACGACAACAAACCTAATGATATTCTGATTGCAAAAAGAGGTGAAACAGTTTTACTAAATGGTAGTCGTAAGGAGGTGTGGATTAATGAAGGTGGTACGTTCGGCGGTAACGCTACTACAGAAACTCTTTATGTATTAGGTGTTGTTTCTCCGGGCAACAACTCACCAGGTAAAATTGCTGCATCGGAAACTTTCGCAATGGCTAATATCGGTGTTTATAAGGCGGAAATTCTAGATAAAGATCATTATGACCAGATTGCTATAGAAGCTACTTTACGCTATGGTCTCGACTTAGGCGGCAGTAGATTAGACTTAACATACTTAGAGGGTGGTGTCATTAAGAAGGGCGATACCTTTACGATCATTGATAATAAAACCACTTACCCTATGTCAGGAACGTTTAAGGACTTACCAGAAGGTGCGGAAATAACTGTAGGTGGCGCAATCTTTAAGATTAGTTATGTTGGCGGTGACGGTAATGATGTTGTACTGACGGCACAGAATGACTGGAACGTTCCAAAAGCTTCGAAAGCTCCAAAAGTTCCAAATACGGGTGGTGAAAAATTGGCTGTTAACTTGATTGGCGCTATAGCTGGAATAGCTTCAGCGGCGGCATTGCTGATTGTAGCAAAGCGAAAAAGCTTTAATAAAAAATAAAATAAACCAAAATTAAAAGCGGGACAGACGCGTCGTAAGCAGTTTGATGCAGGGCGTGTCTGTTTACCGCAGTAAAAAACAGACAATGATACAAAGAGAACGAAAAATTAATCGCAGTTTGCAGACGCCATTAAGAGCGAGGGGGCGAGTGACTATACCTCGGCGTGGATTGGCAAGTAATGTTGTCGCTAATACTGTCAGTAATGTGAATACGAAGAACATTGTTGACGTTGTGCGCCCTTCCGCACCAGCCAAGGTGAGGCCGACCCAGCAATATGCGAAAAAACCAATAAATCATGCACGAATTAATAAAAGATTAGCTCGTTCGGCTCGTTTGTTAGTTATTTGTAAAAGATCAACAACTAATGGTTGCCGTGACGGTAAAAAAAGGCACGCCAAGCGATATTTACAAAATATTTTAGGTAGCAACTTTCGTAAAAAAGTACCTAGTTTTGCGGCTTCTGCTCTTTTGATAATCTCGATATATTCGTTTGCTGACTCCTGGCTGCTTAATAATCGAATAAAAAACGCTGTAAATGCGACGCCGGTAGCTGCACGTAGCGATAATCTGGATGATCGAAAAAATAGTGAAGGCAAAGACGAGACCAAAGTGTCTGATGATGCTATTGCCAAATATAAGGTTGCTGCAGATTTGCCGCGAGTCATTACCATTGAGAAGTTGGGGGTTAAGGCTAGGGTTTTGCAGATGAACGTCAATTCGGATGGCTCAATGCAGTCTCCTATAAATATTTTTGATGCAGGATGGTACACTGGTAGCGTTAAGCCAGGTCAGTTAGGCGCATCAATAATTATTGGGCATGCGTCCGGTACAACTTTGGGCGGAGTTTTTAATAAGCTAGAGACTTTGAATGCCGGTGATACGATTAGTGTCGAGCGTGGCGACGGTAAAATACTGCGCTATCAGGTAATAAAAAAACAAACAGTTAAATTATCCGATGTGGATATGAATAGTTTTATTCGGCCAGCTGATGGTGTATCTGAGGGTTTGAATTTGATGACATGTGCAGGAGAATGGATAAAAAATTCTCAAACTCGTAATAGCCGAGTAATGATATTTACTAAGCGGATTTAAGCTGTCTGATGTTATAATTTATGTATGGAAATATTGTCAGATCGCGATAAATTATTAACCGACAGAGCCTTGCGGTGTGCGGCGACGGAGCTAAACGTTGATTTATCTGAATTACGGATTACATCAGTAAGTGGCGGCTTCTCGCTTAATCGTCGAGCGTTAGTGTCGTCTGGTGGTCGAACGATTTTTGTTAAAGAAGTTGATGCTAATTTATTGTCGGATGAGGGCGAGCGGGAATTAGGCTGGCTAAAAAAAGATTATGCAGTAACGCGTTTGCTACAGAAAACTTATCCGCAATATGTTGCTGATTGGACTGAATTGTCTGATGATGGTCACGTGCTGATGACAAGCAGTTACGCTTCGTCAGATGGGTGGTTGTGGCAACCTCCGACGGATAACTCTGTCGCGGAACGTTATATTTCGACGGTGATAACCGCGGTTCGAGAGTTGGAAAAAATAAAATTGCCGCAGGAGTTGATTGAAGAATTGCAACTACAACCGTTTGCGGCGGAAAAGCTTGGCTTAGATGATGGAATTGATCAGATTATTGCTGACGCTGATATTCGTCGTCGGTTGATTGATAATTATCAAAAACTATTGCCAAATCAGTTGGAGATTAATCAGCGGCGTTGTCAGGCTATAATTGAGCTGTTAGAAAAGCGCGATGAGTTGATTGATATTTCGGTGCGCGCTAAAGAATTTGCCAAGCAGACGGAAGATTGCTTTAATCATTCGGATGTTCGTAGTGATAATTTGGCATTTAATCCGCAAACTGGCGAGTTGAAGTTGGTTGACTGGAACTGGGTTTCTTATGCACCCCAGGGATCTGGTGCGACAGAATTTCTGGTTGATATGGCGCGCCATGGTCATGACGTAACGCCGTGGCTAGGTGAGTTGAACGTGGAAATGCTGGCGTCATTTGTCGGATTTTTCCTTACACGTAGCCTCAAGCCACCACTCAAGCCGGGTGATAATCTTCGTCAAATGCAGGCGTTATCAGCGGCTGTTGCTTATGATTTACTGGAGCGTATGTGACGGTCTCTCATCCGCTAATCATTCTCCGCGGTAATTCTGGTTGCGGCAAAACTAGCACGGCGCGCTTACTCCAGCGTCAACTAGGCTACGGCACGATGTTGGTGTCACAGGATGTGGTGCGCCGGGAAATGCTGCGCGTGAAAGATAGCGAAAACAATCCGGCGATTCAGTTGATTTACGATCTATGCATGTATGGCAATAACGTTGGTTATACGGTGATTTTGGAGGGTATTTTGAGTAATAAAAAATACGGCGCGATGCTGCGCCGGCTGCTGGATGATTTTCAGGGTGAAAAACTGATTTATTATTTTGACGTATCGTTTGAGGAAACGGTGCGCCGCCATGCTACCAAGCCAAACGCTCATGAATTTGGCGAATCAGAAATGCGCCAGTGGTGGAAAGATCAAGATGTTTTGAATGTACCAGGCGAGCAGCGAATCGGTGAACAGCTGTCTCAGACAGAAATTGTCGATCTGATTCATCGCGACGTTTTGGTATTATCAGAGGAAGCAAATACTTCCGCATCTCGTATGTAAATAATACAATGTACTTTCATTGACAGACGCTATATATCGCGTGTATATTCAATATTAAGCACTACATATGGTGTTTTAGAAAATAAATAACGTTTTTTGCAACATGTACCCGCTGGAGAGGTTGGGCTAGTTTGCTATTTTTATAAACAAGGAGGGGGAATGCATAAATCAATTAAAAAACGCGATGGTCGAACTGCTAAATTTGATCGGAAAAAAATTGAAAAAGCAATTGAAAAAGCAGGACTGGAAACTGGTGAATTTGACGCCGCTCAAGCAGTTGAATTGACCGACAAGGTTTTGGGTGTTTTGGAAACTCGTAACCAAAAGCGTCTACCAAGCGTTGAAGATATTCAGGATATTGTTGAGGATGCGTTGATTGATTCTAAGTTTAAGAAGACTGCAAAGGCGTACATTATTTACCGCGATCAGCATAAAAAATTGCGCGAAATTACTTCTAATGCACACGTTGATTTGATTGATAAATATCTGAAAAATTTGGACTGGAAAGTTAATGAAAACTCTAATATGGGCTACAGTCTTCAGGGTTTGAATAACTATGTTTCAGCGGAAATTACGAAGACTTACTGGCTGGATAAAATTTATACATCGAAGATTGGGCAAGCTCATAAAGAAGGCGACTTGCACATTCACGACCTTAACTTGCTAAGCGTTTATTGTGTCGGCTGGGATTTGACTGACTTGTTACAAGAAGGATTTACTGGTGTGGCTGGTAAGGTTGCCTCTAAGCCAGCTAAGCATTTCCGATCAGCGCTTGGTCAAGTTGTAAACTTCTTTTACACATTACAGGGCGAAGCGGCTGGTGCGCAGGCTTTTTCTGATTTTGACACGCTATTAGCGCCGTTTATTCGTGCCGACAAATTGAGCTATAAAGAAGTAAAACAGGCTATTCAAGAATTTGTCTTTAATGTCAATGTGCCGACTCGTGTTGGTTTCCAGACACCGTTTACCAACATTACGCTTGATCTTGAATGTCCAAAACACATGGCAGATAATCCAGTGATTATTGGTGGCGAAATGCAGGACACGACATATGGCGAATATCAAGAAGAAATGAATATGCTGAATAAGGCGCTGTTGGAAGTTCTTTCTGAGGGCGACGCTAATGGTCGCGTGTTTACCTTCCCAATCCCAACGGTTAATATCACCAAGGACTTCAATTGGGACAATCCTGTGATTGAAAGTTTGTGGGAAGCCAGCGCTAAATACGGCATTCCGTATTTCTCAAACTTCATTAATTCCGACATGGATCCAGAAGATGCGCGCTCGATGTGCTGTCGATTGCGTATTGATAATCGTCAATTGGAATATCGTGGCGGCGGTTTGTTCGGTTCAAATCCAATGACCGGTTCGGTCGGTGTGGTAACGATAAACTTGCCACGACTGGCGCTAAAATCTAAGAACGAAAAAGAATTCTTTAAGGGATTGGCTGAACTTATGGATATGGCAAAGGACAGCCTGGAAACCAAGCGTAAAGTTTTGGAGCGATTGACCGACGCTAATTTGTATCCGTACACCAAGTTTTATTTGCGAAACATTAAACAACGCTTCAATCAATATTGGAAAAACCATTTTTCAACTATCGGTTTGATCGGCACGAACGAGGCGGCGCTTAATTTGCTGGGCGTTGATATTGGCACGGAAAAAGGTAAGGCTTTTGCTGAGAAGACGCTTGATTTTATGCGCGATCGTTTGGTGGAATATCAGAAGGAAACTGGCAATAATTACAATCTTGAAGCAACGCCAGCTGAAGGCACGACGTATCGATTGGCGCAGCTTGATAAAGCCAGCTTTCCAGATCGAGCGCATTTTGCTAATGGAATTGGCGCGGAAGTTAAATGTCCGTTCTATACCAACTCTAGCCACTTGCCAGTTAATTACACGGACGATTTGTTTGAATTGATGGATCTTCAGGACAATTTGCAAACCAAGTACACGGGCGGCACGGTGATTCACTTCTTCTTAGGTGAGCGCATGGACGATCCGCAAACTTTGAAAAAATTGGTGAAAACGATTTGTGAAAATTACAAATTGCCATACTTCACGTTCAGTCCAAGCTTCTCAATTTGTAAGAATCACGGCTATATTGTTGGTGAGCATTCAGAATGTCCAAAGTGTGGTGAAGCGACTGAAGTTTACTCACGTGTGGTTGGTTTCTTGCGTCCAGTTTCTCAATGGAATAAGGGTAAGCAAGCGGAATTTGAAATGAGGGAACATTATGACGATGCCGCCGAACACCAGCGACTTAGCGCCATCGCGGCAGCTTAAGGTGTCAATTGGTGGAATTCAGAAGCTGTCGCTCGTGGATTATCCAGGGCACGTGGCGGCAGCTCTGTTTCTCTCTGGTTGCAATATGCGGTGTGGTTATTGCCATAATCCTGAATTGGTATTGCCTGAACGGTTAGCGCCGAGTATTCCAGTTGATGAAGTGATGATATTTCTAAAATCGCGAGTTGGTCGACTGGACGGCGTGGTGATTTCTGGCGGTGAACCAACGGTAAATGAAGATTTGCCGGAGTTATGTCAGATGATTAAGAAACTTGGTTTTGATATTAAGCTGGATACCAACGGCACGCATCCAGATATAGTTCGCGGAATGGTTGAAGAAGGGTTGATTGACTTTATTGCGATGGATGTAAAAGGTCCGCTGGAAAAATATGTTGAAATTGCGGCGCGACCAATTGATTTGGAAGCGATCAAGGAGAATGTTCGGTTGATGATTGATTCGGGAATTGATCACGAATTCCGTACGACGATTGTCCGCGAGCAATTAGAAGTTAGCGATTTTGAGAAGATTGGTGAGCTAGTTAAGGGCGCGAAGAGATTTGCTTTGCAGCATTTTCGCACTGGCACGACAATTAGTCCAAAGTTTGCGAATTACCACACTTTTACCGACGAAGAATTTAGAGAAGCTCAAAAAATAATGGAAAGGTACGTTGGAGAATGCGTGATTCATTAGAGGTTGAAATTGTGCGCGTCCGTCAGGAAAATCCTGAGGTGAAGACGTTATATTTTGCGCGACCGTTCGACTTTACCGCCGGACAATATATTACAGTTTTTATTGATGGTAGTAGCGTGCGTGAAGGGAAGGCTTATAGCATCTCTTCTGTTCCTGATGATGAGCTAATGTCGATTACCGTGAAGAACGTTGGTGGTGAATTTTCTAGCTATTTATGTTCGCGGAACGTTGGCGATAAATTACAAATTAGCCACGCTTATGGCGATTTTAATCCACAAACAGAAAGTCCTTTGGTTGGAATTGCTGCGGGCTGCGGACTTAGTCCAATTTGGAGTGTTATGGCAAGTTCTAGTCAGCCGACGTTTTTATATTTTAGCCAAAAATCGCCAGAATATATGGTTTTTGAAAATGAGCTAGCGGCGTCAAATATTAAAGTGAAGAAGTTCAGTACTCGCCAGCAAATTGAAGAAAAAGATGGTTGGTTTAACGGTCGATTTAATGTGGAAAAAATTGTTCATGAAACGCCAGAAGATGCGCATTTTTTGGTCTGTGGAAGTCTGCTGTTTGTTAGAGATGTTTGGCAAAAATTATCCGCCGCCGGCGTAAGTGAATTGAAAATTTCAACGGAGACTTTTTTTGAGCAATGAACGAAGGTTTGGCGGATGGAGCGGGCGATTTTAATGTTTTCTCGGCGTTGAATGGCGATGTTAATTTTCAGGATTTATCTTCAGAAATTGATGATGATGCGACTGAGTTAAATTTGGTAGAAGCGGTTGCTAGCGGTGAGAAAATTGATACGTCATTCGCCGAAGAAAGTGAAGCGGAAACAACAGAAGAATGTTTGGACGCTGAAAGGCGATCGGAATTTTGCCAAAACGTAGCCAGTGCAGCGTGCGCCAGTTGCGCTGCGGCGGGAACTTGCTCAATACTACGAATGCGAAATTTTGCTGAAGAGAATTTACAGCCGGCAGCAGAGCCGAAGAGTTATTTGTCTGACTTAATGAATGATGATTGTGATTTTGTTGTTGCTGGATATGTCCGTGCTGATAATGAAGAGAAGGCGTCCGAGTCGATTGAAAAAGATAGTCCATCAGAAAATGAAAAAACTGAATCCGTATCAGAAAAACCTGCGGTTAAGTCGGAAGCGAGCGATGATGATGCGTCGATACGCATGTCGGCGGAAAATAATGAGGCGAACAAATCGACGGATGATGAATGTTTGGATAGCGAAAGTGCGTCATCGGAAAATATTCCAAGCGCGAAAATGATCAAAGAAAATATCCCGCCGAAAATCAACGAAGAGCCGGAGGAGACTGAGGTGGCTAGTCAAATTAACTTGATGGACTCGGAAGACGTCGATGAAAAAATAGATATGTCTTCTGAGAATCAAGCCCCGACTGTTGATAAAGAGGATAAATTGCCGAGAGAATTACCTATAAAGAAAGATAGCTATATAGGGGCTGAAAATAATATAAACTCTGCACCGATTTTGGAAGATTCTACTCCAAGGGAAGATCTGGTCGAGAAAGCTATTTCTAATGAGCCAAATTCCTTGCCAGTGTGTGATTTTGTTCAAGTCAATAATGAAATTGATATGGCGATGAATGACAATAATAATGCGCCAGCTGAGGTGGAGTTGAGCGATGAGGCTGTGCGTAAAAGAATTGAATCTGCTGAATTGGCAGAAAATAAGGAGGATTCGCCAATTTTACCACAACGTGATTTTGAAGAGCGTGAAGTATGTTTCGAAGATTCAGAGAATATTGCTATGGACGAAGATTTTGACAATTGTATGGTCGTGAATGAAACAGATAATATGGCAGATGATTTGGGTGATTGTGCAGAATTGGGCGAAGAAGTTACGCGTGAATCGGAAGAATTACCGACCAGCAAGTCTGAAGTAATAGGACAATTTATTCCCGATCTGAAATTAGCCGATGATGAAATTGATCGAAATAATATTGTCGATAAGGTTGTAAAAAAAGTTGCGGAAAAAGCTGAATTGGCTGAAGAATGTAGCGAATTGGTTATTACGGATAATTGCGATGAGGTAAAATGCTCTGTAAAAATCGAAGAGTCGAGCGATTATTGTGATGACATTGATAATGTTTTGAAAGAGGATTTAAATACTCCAGTTTTTCAAGAAATTCCTACTCTGCCAGACAATTCATCGGAGGAAAAAGCTAGTTATAATTGTGGCGAAGACGTCGCCAATAATACAAATATATCCGGCGTTTATTCGGGGCTTTGGGTTGATGATAGTCCGTTGAATCCGGAAGATGATAAGACTTCGAACATTAGTTATAATTCTAGCGTACTTTCTCAGCTGATAACATTAGTTGGTTCGTTGGCGGTTAGAATTGTCTTCAAGAAACAAGAAGGATTGTGTAAATAGATATATAATAAGCGTATGAATGATAAAGAAAATATTATTAGTGTCGCTCGTGCCATTATTCGCATTGGTGACGCCGCTGAAAAAGCCAAAGATTATGGTTTGTCGAAATCGCTAGAGGAAATGGTTGATCAGTTGGCTCGACATAACGTTAAAGACGCTGAGGTTGATATTCAGTTGCTATTGGAATATGTTAAGTCATTGAACGATTGTGAATATTGCCGAGAATCTAACGGTGAGATGAGCACTGCCGATTTGGTAGATGAAATAAATCAACAATTAGCGCGTCTTAGTCAGGAGCAAGTGGATAATTCTAGTAAATTGGCTTTGGAATTTGAGCCGACAGTTCACTTAGTGACTGCGAATTATGCCAAGGATGAGAATGGGACGACTTCTGGCGTATCAATAGCTTTGGTTTTTAATAGAGACGGCTCGGTAAGTGCGCCGCGTGACCATTTCTTGAATGCGGAATTGCTTAATTATTTTAACGATAAGCATCAGGTCAATTATCAATTTATTGAAAATCATTTACCACCGAAACTTCAGGGTTATCAATTAGTTACGGGAACGGCGGAGGTGCGAGAAATCTTGCCGCGGGAATTGGAAGTGATAAATTTTTAAGGTTTTATGAAAATCTCC
Source organism: Candidatus Saccharibacteria bacterium UBA6209 (assembly GCA_905370345.1). GTDB lineage: Bacteria > Patescibacteriota > Saccharimonadia > Saccharimonadales > Saccharimonadaceae > Nanosynbacter. The sequence continues at coordinate 9,797 of CAJPKE010000021.1, forward strand.
GTACACATTAAACCAAATTCTCGCCATCGTGAGGAAGTTGTGAAAAATGACGACGACACATTGACGGTTTATATCAAAGCTCCAGCAATTGAAGGTCGAGCCAACGCGGCGACTATTAAATTATTGGCAAAACATTTTAAGGTTGCGCCGTCCAAAGTTAAATTAGTGCGCGGTGCAACTTCGAAATATAAGCTGTTTGACATTACGGATAATGCATAGAGATTCAAGGGTGCTATAATACAAACTAGATAAGTTAAAAAAGAAGAACAATAGTGAAAATAGATATTCATTGTCATACCAAAAAGATTCGTAGTGGTGAGCCGGAGTCTCGAGCGGTAACAAAGGAAGTATTCTCAAAAAGTATACAAGATGCGGAAGTTGGCATAGTTGCGATAACAGACCATGACGTTTTTGATAAAGAACAGTATGATGAGTTTGTTAAGTGTGTAGGTAGTAACTTTCAAATATGGCCCGGGATTGAACTAGACACTAGCCATAATGGAAACAAGTTTCATCTTATTTTAGTGGGCGACCCAGACGATGTGGACATTTTTGATGAAAAAGTAAAACAGCTTACTAATGGCAAGTCTGGTGATTTCACTATAGAATTAGATAATATAATCAGCCATTTTTCAGGCGAGAACATTCTCTATATTCCGCATTTTGGTAGTAAAAGACCCGCTATATCAGAGGATAATTTGAAATACCTCAAAGAGAGGCTTGGCGAAAAATCATCTCTAGTCATAGTGGAGGATACAAATATTCGCTCTGCGGGAATTCTTGCTAATCACGGATTCAACGCCATAACTGGTAGTGATGTAAGAGATTGGGGTAAGTACAGTGATTGTGATGTGTCGAGCTTAAGACTTCCAGTTGATACATTTAAACAATTTTGTCTTTTTCTAGATAGAGACAAATCAACAATAGAGACAATGCTAAATAAAACCTCTAACTATGAGTATACAGGCAGACCTAAAGAAGACGATCCTAGTATTACAATACCAGTCAAATTATACAATGAGGTGAATATACTTTTTGGAGACAAAGGTCTTGGTAAAACCAATATTCTTAAAAGCGTAAGGAAAGAAGCTGAGGCGGGCGGTAAGATAGTATCTACGTATATTGCTAGTGAGAAAGATGATTATTTTAATGAGCTTCTTGATGTTTCTGATATGGACAGAACTGCTAATAAATTGGGCATGGACGCATGTGAAAAAGAGTTCGCACGTATAAAGGAATGGAGTGACAAAACGCCCACATCTCTTCAGCTTTACGCTGATCATGCTAAATCAGCCGAAACACGTAAAGCTAAAAATAAGCTTAAATTATCCGACACAGAGCAGATTGATGATTATGATAGCAGAAAGTCAACAGGGGTCATTAATGATAGAAATAAGTACAAGGAATATGCGCAATCCATAAAGCAAATAGCTGCCCGTTATGTAAGTGACAGTGAATTAACTAGCTTCGAAGAGGCGATCGACGGTCTTTATGACAAAATAACTGAGGAAGTCAGGAATGAGTTAATATTGAAATATACGACCGATTTATATAATCATGCAATTAGATTCATCAATAACAAAGTGTCTGAAAAAACCGATACAGCGTCAAAGCCTGATTCTCCAGGATTCACGCAATATGCTAGGAATAAACTTGAACTTAAACAATCACTAGATAAAATTACAGACTTTCTTAAACTAAAAGATAAAAAATACACTGAATCATTTAGGATAGGTGAACTGGGTGATAAGGGTGATCTATACATCCAAAATGAGTGGAGTATGCTTGGTAAGACGGGGTATGAGAAATACGATAGTTCCCCTGTTAAAATAGAAAAACTAAAAGACGCCAGAGAGAATTTGAATAAGCTGAAACGCAAAGTATCTTCCGATGATATAGAAGATGCACTTGATAAGTGCAAGGCTAGTCTTGATCAAATTAATAGCCTAGACGTGTTTGTGGGGTTAAGAAAGTACCCGACACTTAATGACGATGGAGAAGAATATTCTCCATCTAACGGTGAAAAGGCGATAATTGCGATCCAGCGGGCACTAGATCATGATGATGCGGATTTCTATGTCTTGGATGAGCCTGAGTTAAGTCTAGGGGGAGAATATATAGATAACGTCATTAGAGAGAAAATAAGCAAGCTTGGTAGGGCAAAAAAGACAGTCTTTATAGCGACACATAATGCTAATATAGCCGTTAGAACCT
>CAJPKE010000022.1 GCA_905370345.1 Candidatus Saccharibacteria bacterium UBA6209
TGACATATGAATATCATATTTGCCAGGATTAAAGCCATCCAAACTCTGGTTGAAATTAATCCTCCTATTGTTTTGTATGAAGTCACCAGGAGTGTCTCTACAGTTGCGATCAGCAAATACAAAACCTCCGTATACAAAGGATATATTCACAAAAACATCTTCAGCAATACCGTCTACAGTTACACCAATATCAATCGAGTCTTCTTGCGTAAAATTTTTTTTACTAGGTATATCAACAGACATACTAACTGAATCGTCATGAGATTCTTCTTCTGCACTAGTAACCGCATCCATATTAACCTCCGTATATATATCGGCAATTTCCTGAGGTGATCCAATATGTTTTATCTTTCCATTTTCTATATACATGGCTCTCGAGCAAAATCTACGCACAGCATTCATATCATGCGTCACAAAAACCACAGTCTGATTACTACGTTTAACTTTTTCAAAATAATCAAAACACTTCTGCTGAAAAGCCGCGTCCCCTACAGCCAACACTTCATCAAGCATTAAAATATCGCCACGAGCTTTAATGGCTACAGAGAAAGCTAACCTAACCTGCATCCCTGATGAGTAATTCTTAAGCTTCTCTTCCATAAAATCTGCCAACTCAGAGAATTCAACAATATCATCATACATCAGTTCCATCTCTTTATGACTAAATCCCAGTAAAGCTCCATTTAAAAATACATTTTCTCTACCTGTTAATTCTGGATTAAAACCAACACCCAGCTCGATAAACGGGACAAGAGATCCATTTACTCGTACTGAACCCTTCGTCGGAGAATAAATTTGAGCTATAGACTTCAATAAAGTACTCTTACCTGAACCATTTTTACCAACTATTCCAAAAAATTCACCTTTTTTAATATCAAAAGATATATTTTTTAATGGCGTAAATTCCCTGTAGCCTTTTTTGCCTTTAACGTAATTAATGGTCTTCTGTTTAATCCCGTTACTAGACTCTGTTGGTATCTTAAAAGTCTTAGTAAGAGAGTTAACTTCTATAACTACGTCCTTCATATATCCTAAATCTCCTCCGCAAATGTCTTTGACTGCTTCTTAAAATACCAAACCGCAAACAGAACTATTATAGCTATAGCTAAAAACGGTACAGACATCATTAGCGGGCTTAATCTATTCCACATAATCATCGTATCTTTAGTTATAAGCACATATCTACTATCTTGAATAATTTGTGCAACAGGATTAAGAAACAACAGATCAACAGCAAAATTACTCTTCTGTGAAACCATCTGCATTGGATAAATAACAGGGGTGGCATAAAATGCAGCCTGAGTAAATACCTCCCATAGATATCCAGTATCTCGCGACTTAACATTAAGAGCGGACAAGAAAAAAGCCACTCCTAAAGCAAATATATACAGTTCAATTATTAGTGGTATGATTAATAGCGACATCCATGATAATTGAACTCCATTTACTAACACAAATAAAAGCACCACTATCATATTAAATAGCAAATTTATCAATGAGGATACAGTTCCAGAAATTACAACAATATATTTAGGAAAATTAATCTTTCTGAGTAGGTCACCTCGACCTACTATAGAGTTTAGTCCTTGATTAGTTGCTTCTACGAAGAAGTTCCATAAAATTATCCCCAGCAATAAATACACTGGAAAATGTTCTATATTCCTTCCTACTCCTAAAAATTTATCAAAAACTACATACAATATCGAAAATAGAAAAAGCGGCTTAAGAACACTCCATACATATCCGAGAGCAGAACCCTGATATCTCAATTTAAAATCCGTAATAACTAATTCCCTTAAGAGAATCCTATTTTTTCTATTAAAAACCTCTAGCCACTTCATAATATACATCACCTATTATACAATACAAAAAGAACATTATGAATAGACTTGCAATTATAGTTCTTAACTGGAATGGATCTGATGACGCCATAGAATGTGTCGATTCATTAATAAAACAAACTCTAAAACCTACTATTGTTATAGTAGATAATAATAGTAGCGACGATTCTGTTGCCGTATTTGAAGAATATATATCGTCGCATAAAAAAGAAAAGATTATTTTGCTCAAAAACTTAGATAATCTAGGATTCGCGGGAGGAATTAATACAGGATTAATCTATGCTCTAAAAAACAACTTTGAATATATTGGTGTACTTAATCCGGATGCGATAGCTGATAAAAATTGGTGCGAATCTCTCACTTATCAATTATCAAAATACCCACAGTGCGGTATTGTAACTGGAATTTTACAGAGGCGAGACGGCAAGACTCTTGACACAACTGGTGATTTTTATACAACCTGGGGACTTCCTGGACCAAGAAATCGTGATGAGCCAATAAAAAACGCGCCAGCTAAGTCTGGAGAAATATTTGGAGCGACTGGTGGTGGAGCCATTTATCGTGCAAAAATCTTTGATAATATAGATATGTTTGATGAAGATTTCTTCATGTATTATGAGGATGTCGATTTAAGCTTCCGAGCACAATTAGCCGGCTGGAAAGTTCGCTTCACGCCCAAGGCTATCGCTTATCATAAAGTTGGCGCTAGTAGTAAAAAAGTTCCCGGATTAGCTGTCTACAATACTTTTAAAAACTTGCCGTTAGTCTTCATTAAAAATGTTCCGGGTAAACTATTTTGGTATATTGGCATACGATTTTTACTGACATATTGGTTGATTTTTGCCAGCGCAATTCGCCACGGCAACGGTTGGCCCGCATTCAAGGGCGCTTTAGTATCAATTATTCACAAACCGGCAGCTTATAAAAAACGTTTTTATATCCAAAAAAATCGTAAGGTTTCCGTCGACTATATTCGTAATATTATCCACGATGGACCACTGCCAAATCAAACTGGATTATTAAAATTTAAGCATTTTTTCAGAATAAAATAATATATTTAATACCATGAAAACCATCACCCTTCTCATTCCTGTCTACAATGAAGAATCTGTTTTACCGCAATTATTTAAGCGCTTGGACGAATTTACAAAAAACACACCCAATTATCAATTCGAATTTCTCTTCATAAACGACGGCAGCACCGATAAATCTTTTTCAATCATAGCCGAGCAATCGAAAAAAGATTCTCGGATTAGCTACATAAATCTATCGCGAAACTTCGGTAAGGAAATTGCCATGATAGCTGGAATTGACCACGTAAAAAGTGACGCTCTGGTGATTATCGATGCAGATTTACAAGACCCGCCGGAGCTCATCCAGGAAATGATTTCGTATTGGGAAGATGGTTACGATGACGTCTATGCTCGCCGCAATAATCGACAAGGCGAAACCTGGCTGAAGAAAAAAACCAGCCAATGGTATTACAGAATATTGCAAAAATCAACCAACATCCCCATTCAGGTCGACACTGGAGATTTTCGCTTGCTGGATCGCCGATGCATTGAGGCTTTGCAAAAATTCCGCGAATCTCAGCGCAATACAAAAGCAATTTTTAGCTGGATTGGCTATAGGAAAAAAGAGATATTTTATGATCGCGATCCCAGATTAGCCGGTCAAACCAAATGGAATTACCGAAAACTACTCAACTTGGCAATTGACGGAATCACCAGCTTTACTACTGCACCGCTACGAATGGCAACTATTTTTGGATTCATCATTTCGTTCATTGCTTTTGTCTGGATTATTTATCTTTTAGTTCGCCCTTTGTTCGGAGTTTCTACTGGCGCTGGGTATTCTTCCTTAATGGCAGTCATCTTATTCCTCGGCGGAGTTCAGTTATTATCCTTAGGTATAATTGGTGAATATGTAGGACGAATATTTATTGAAACAAAAAACAGACCATTATATTTAATAGAGGAGTATCATGCAGGAAATATTAAAAAAACACGCCGATAAATTCAGGTTTCTTATCGTTGGCAGTACTAATACAGTACTAGATTTTGGCATACTTTTTAGCCTAACAATCTTCTTAAATATTCCAAAAGAGTTTGCTAATTTCATATCAACATTCGTTGCTTTTTTGTTCTCATTTTTTGCAAATAAAAAATATACTTTCAAGTCAACATCCCAAAACTTGAAAAAACAATTTCTTTTATTCGCCGCAGTTACACTATTTGGTTTATGGGTAATCCAAACAATTATCATCACTATTATTACACCTATATTCATAAACTTTGGACTGAACAAATCACTTGCCCTATTGATTAGCAAGCTAGCCGCTACAGTAGTCAGCCTCGTTTGGAATTACGTTCTATATTCCAGAATAGTCTTTAAGGATGCTAAGAACTCTTCTGACTAATAATCAGCCGTCGTTCGCGACCTTCACCTTCAGAATGCGTATCAATATCGCTATATTCACCAGCCAAGTGATGCACCGTCCAGCGATCAGCGGCATTCAAATCCACCACCTTTGATTCACCAGTTCGACGGACTTCCTCAATCCAGCCGCGCGCCTTTTCGGCAATTTTTTCAGCGTGCTGCTTTTTATAGTCCGCAATATCCAAATTAACTCGAACAGTTGACGCTTCTTTATGATGAAGAGCTGTCGACAAAAGGTTCTGAATACTACGCAATGTTTCCGCATTTCTACCGATTAAAATACTACTTCGCTCGCTATGCGGAATTGAAGCTACAACAATTCCATCTTCGATTTTTACCGAAACTTCCAGATTCAAGTCAAAGAACGTTAGCAAATCCTCTAAATATTTTTTTACAAATTCAACTGTTTCAATTTGATCCATAAATCCTCCTTAATCCTTAGCCTTGATTCGAGTTACCCTGGCTTCTGTAGCCTTTTTAACACGTTTATCGATTTTTGTCGATGCTTTAGATTTTTGGGATGATTTTTTATCTGCAATTTCTTGCATTTCTTTAGAGTCTTGCTTGAAGATGATATAGTTCTGGAGATATCCCACGGCGCTGGCTGTTGTCAAATAAAGAGCCAAGGCTGCCGGCAAATACACAATCACAAAGAACATCATTACTGGCATAAATTTCATCATTTTTCGTGTCATAATGGCATTTACTTCCGCCTGATCTGCCTCTTTTCCATCGCCAGCCTCAGCTAAAATGTCACGCAACTTACGATTGCTGTCAGATTGGGGTGACAATTGTTTTGAAGTTAAATATTGCAAATATGCCGCAACTGCCGCCAAAATAACCAAGCCAATAACAATTCCATTCTTTGATACCGCGTATTGTGTCAAATCTATAATTCCCAGAAAATTCTGATTAAATTGATCCGGATTATTCACTAAATTATTAGCAACCGGCAGATTCTTCATAAAATCATAAACATATTTTCCTAAGTCGGCGCGGCTAGAAACGAAAATCTGCACCACTCGATACATCGCAATCAAAATTGGCAACTGAATAATCATAACGCCAATTGAGCCAAAGGCACTGACGTTGTGTTTTTTATAAAGCTCCACCATCGCTAGGTTACGCATTTGCGGATTTTTTGCGTATTGTTTTTTAAGTTTTGCTAGCTCTGGCTGCATTTTACGCATGGCTTTTGCTTGGTGAAGTTGCTTTTTAATTAGCGGCCAAAGTAAAAGTCTTACAATAATCGTAAAGATAATAACGCTAACACCAAAATCCGGAATCAGACTATAAATAGCCATTAGCAAATTTAAAATCGGTCGAACAATAAACTCATCAAAAAAACTCATGTCTTGATTATAGCAAAAAAGCGCCTATTTATACAGTTGAGCTTGAGAGAAAAGATTCTTTATTGTCTGTTTTAGGTCTTTATGTGGCATCGATAAAACTTCCGCCGAAAATATAATAACAGCCACATCTTGGTCATTTTTCATATTAGGCAGCTCCAGGCGAATAATTTCATAAACACGTCGACGTATACGATTCCGACGCACCGCTGATTTTAGAACTTTTTTACTAACAACAACCGCAAACCTGCTGTGATTTCGATATGGGTTCTTCACGTATTTTATCGTGGCTATAGACGAACGAACCGCTTGTCCATTTTTATAGACAAACTTAAGACTGCCATGACCATGAAAACGATTACATTGTTGTAACATATTTTACAATTATATCAAAAAATCCCGCCTTCATCGACGGGATAATTTTTAGCTATCAATTAAATAGCAATTTTAGCGCGGCCCTTTAGGCGGCGGCGCTTCAAAACCATCCTACCAGCCTTGGTAGAAACTCGTGCCCTAAAACCGTGCGTCTTTGCGCGATGTCGGGTGTGTGGTTGAAATGTTCGCTTTGGCATATCAATAAATAGTATATATTCTTTCAGTACTTTTTGCAAGTCGACAATGACTTTTCCACTATTGACGTATATTTTTCCACAGTTTTAACAGATGAGAATTTTAGTTGTGGAAAACTCTACCCCTGTTTTGAATAGTAACCTTTCTGCTCCGTTTATACTTGTGGAAAACTCCCCTTATTTGCTATAGTAAAGACAGTTAACAGAATTTGAGGGAGTAATTTTCGTGGATAGTCATGCGGTTTGGCAGGGTGTTTTAGGTGAGATTGAAGTAACTGTATCGTCTTCGTCATTTACTGCGTGGTTTAAAAATACCAAATTGGAAATAATTTCCGAAAAAGAAGTTCTTATAATTGCGCCGAATATTTTTGCTAGAACTCAACTTGAAAAGCGATTTCATCCACAAATATTAGAAGCCTTGGCTCACAATGGCATCAATGCTCCGTCTATTTCCTATAATGTCGAATCTAGTAATAAAAAACCGCGCGTTAATCGTGAAGTTGATAAAAGTGGACAACAAGAAACAGCGAAGCCGCTGATTTTACCATCGAGGAAATCTCATTCAAGCAATCTTAACCCCAGGTATACCTTTGACAACTTCATCGTTGGCTCAAGTAATGATCTTGCCTATGCCGCTTGCCAAGCCGTCGCCGCACATCCAGGAGAAAAATATAATCCGCTCTATCTTTACGGAGGGTCTGGACTTGGTAAAACTCACTTAATGCAGGCAGTTGGAAATGAGATAATTAAAAAACAACCTTCGGCGCGAGTGCTTTACATTACTACAGAAACGTTTGTTAATGAGTTTCTGGATTCTATTCGTTTCAAGAAAAAAGGTTTTTCTGATAAATATCGCAATGTCGATGTATTGATTGTCGATGATATGCAATTTATCGCTGGAAAAGAAAAAACTCAGGACGAATTTTTCCATACATTTAACGATCTTCATCAGAACAATAAGCAAATCATTATTAGCTCAGATAAACCGCCGAAGAGTATTCCTACTCTAACCGATCGTTTGCGTAGTCGATTTGAATGGGGTATGGCGATTGATATTCAGATGCCCGATTATGAAACTCGTTGCGCTATTGTTAAGGCAAAAGCCGAACTCAGCAACACTGAACTAGATTCCGATGTCGTAGAATATCTGGCGACCAACTTTAAGACGAACATTCGCGAGTTGGAAGGCGCTTTGAATCGACTGCTTGCTTATGCGGAAATGCAGAATTTCACTCCTGATTTAGCGGCGGCTGAAGGAATCTTGGGAGATATTAAACGCAATAGACCGCAACATATAACCGCCAAACAAATAATTGATAAGACGGCGCGCTATTATAATATTGACGTAAAAGATATGTGTTCATCCAGGCGAGATAAATTTATCGCGATGCCAAGGCAAATTGCGATGTTCCTTCTGCGTAGTGAACTGAAAATGAGTTTTCCGAAAATTGCCCAAGAGCTTGGACGAAAAGATCACACAACCGCTATGCATTCAATTGAAAAAATCACCAAGGAAAGCCTTACAAATGTCAGTATTCGCGAGCAAATTAACGACATTAAGGATAAATTATATGTTCATTAATTGTGGAAAAGCTGTGCAGATGTTGTGTTTTTGCGGCGACTTACCAACACACAGATCTGTGGAAAGAAAACGACAAGTCAGCAGACAGTGGAATAATACACAAATATCCACTATAAAGTCCACAAATAGCACACAGAGTTTTCCACCTATTTTATCGCCACTCTACCCCTGTTTGAACACATTTTTTACCCAGTTTCCACAGCACCTATTACTATTAAGACTAATTAAAAATTAAGGAAAGTATAATGAAAGTATCAGTCACCCAAGAAAAACTTGCAAAAGCACTTAATCTAATCAAAGATATTGCATCAAGTCGTAATGAACTGCCGATATTGAATAATATTTTACTTCGCACTGACGGAGGAAGATTATTGATTGCTGGAACGAATTTAGAAATTGCTTCTACTCAATATATTGGCGCAAAAATTGAAGATCATGGATCTATTACAATCCCTGCCCGATTGGTATCGGAATTCATTACAAACCTACCAAGCGGTCCGGTGGAACTTGAAACCAAAAACGAGCATTTGCATATAACTTCAGGAAAATTCTCATCAGTTATCAATGGTGTAGTGGCTGACGAATATCCTGAGCTGCCTACAATTGACGAAAAGACCGCTATGCAATATGAAATTGATGTTGAGGATTTAAAGAAAGCCATAGTCCAAACAAAGTTGGCTGTTAGCTCTGACGTTACGCGAGCGGTGCTAACGGGAGTTTATTGGCATAATTATGAAGGATCGCTATACTTGGCTGCTACTGATGGCTACAGGCTGGCAGAAAAGCGTCTGATAAAGTCGGATAATGAAGTTTCAGCGATCATTCCTGCGTCTACATTGGCAGAAGTCAGTAAGAGCGTCGGTGATGAGAAGAAAATTACGGTTCTTTTTGACGATTCTCAAGTTTGTTTTAAGACGGGAGATATGGAAATTGTTAGCCGATTAATTGACGGGAAATTCCCTGATTATCGCCAATTGATTCCAGCGACCGCTGAAACCGAGATTGTTATTAAGAAGTCTGATTTTAGTCGAGTTACGAAAATCGCGGCGTTATTTGCGCGTGAATCTGGCGGTGGAATTACAATTACCGCGTCAGAGGAGAACTCTCTGCTTTCTATTCATTCGATTGCGTCTGAGCTTGGTGAGAACACCTCAGAGGCAACAGCCAAAATATCCGCAGATGGTCAAGTAACTCTTAATTCACGCTACCTAACTGAGGTTTTGAATATTATTGACGCGGATGAAATTGTATTTTCGTTTAATGGCAAATTGTCGCCGTGCGTAATTCGCGAGCAAGTAAAAAATCCTGATTATACGCACATTATTATGCCGCTTAAGAGCTAGTAGAAAACGGAGATAATCTGGAGGCTGTTTCTGATAAAATATCTTCTGGTATATCTTTGGTGTTGTATATAGTATTGATTATTTGTGGCTTAGTTTTAATCACCCATTTGTTATTTTCTTTCTTCAGAATAACAGTGTAGATATCGCCGGAATTTCTATCTATAACCCCGCGCTGATAACTAGCCGCATACCAGTCCGCGTTATTTCCTAGGATAATTTCTTTCTGGAGTATAAAAGATGATTTTAACTCTGGATATTTGGCAAATAATACCTCTGAAATATCACTTCTATATTCATTTATTTTACTAGACATGAATTTTTGGCTATATTCAGTTTTTACAGATATATTTTCATCCGATCCTTTTACGGTAAATTCCGTGGAATTCTCATTGATAGAGCCAGATTTAGATGATGTTTTTATTATGTATTTGCCGTCTGATAACTGTATCTTAGAACTACCGTTTATCGACGTAATTTCGGAAGTGCTTTTACCTGTGTTGCGATATATTTTCGCCGATAGGTTTTCCTTGTCGAAAGTTATAGATATAGTATGCGTTGGCTGAATGAATATAATCGCTAGCAATATTAATGTTAATATTGCTAATGTAATGCTGCCGATGATGATATTCCTTCGATTCATAATTACTCCGTAAATGTATTAGCGTAGTTTCTAAATGTAATATTTAGTTTTGACGGGTCAAATCCCTGCTCTTTAATCTTATTGAGAGCAGCATTTCTATATCCTTCTATAGTATCGATTTCTACGATAACTCCATTCTTATGATTAGGGTCTGCCTTATATCCAATTGAATAAATTAAGTTTTTTATTGGTAATTTTTTAATTATAGGATTGGCGTCTTCCAGCTTTTTTTGTTCATTAGCAAGTCTGTCCGTCGTAGCTCTGTCTATTTCTGACGTTTTAGACGAAGACTGTAATTCTTTAATAGCCTCCTCTGTCGTAGGTGTGAGCGCAAAAATTATCCTTAGCGGATTACCCTTCTTTACTTCGATATTAATATTCTCATCTTTAAAGCCACTTCTTGATGCTTTAAAATTGTATGTTCCTGGTTTTAAATATACGACTTGCGAGCCGATAAATTTTTGACTATCAGTAGTAATTTCAGCCTTATCGGGCGAGGTTAGTAGATAAACTGGAGTGGTGTCATATCTATTTACGTAGGTTATGACGCCATATACTAATGTACTGGCTGATAATAATATTAATATACTGCTAATTATTTTTTTATTCATCATTTCTTCCTAAACCAAGTTACGCTTGGTGATGTTAAACTCTCGCCGCCTGCTTTTGGGGCGTATTCGCACAATGAGGCGGACGCTATATTTGAGTCAAATCCGTCTATATTACCAACAAAAACAAATGTATGTCCTGGACTATGGGCGACATCACCGGGTTTAAGGTCTGCTACGTTGATTGAGCTACCGTTGCCAAGAGTTTGCCAGTTGGCTTCTGCCCACGCTCTCTGTACGCCAGTCGGTCCAGCCTTGCCGCCCTCACCTCCATAGTTGTAATTTTTATCAAACCCACTATCGTTCAAAATTGTTGTTACAAACGCGCCACAATCGACACCGCCGCCATAACACGTACCGCCAGTAAATCTGTTCTCTCTTTTCGCTTTTTCTATAGCTTCTGCATATTCAGGTTTTTTATCTGTACGAACCCTTTTTTCTGGCCAGGCATAACGTTTGACATAGTCAATAAAGTCGCCGCCACCACTTGATGAAGAGCATCCTCCTCCACTTCCGCCTGTACCATTAAACCTTTCATAGATTTTTTGTGCGGCGGTACCGCGTATATTTTTAACCTGCTCTTTTGTCATGGCTGATTTTTCAAAATCGTCATGCCAAAAAACAGTGGCGTCATCAACCGTCTTCAGGGTTTTTAATAACTCCCATGAATTTGAAGCGGTGCCAAATCCACGAGCAGTAACGGGTCTTTCTGTCCCCTCTTGCACTAAATACTCTAATTCGAAGATCAATAGCTTGTCGTTGTCTTCTCATGGAATAGAATCGACCACACCCTTGACGTTAGG
>CAJPKE010000023.1 GCA_905370345.1 Candidatus Saccharibacteria bacterium UBA6209
GTGGCTTATCTTCGTAGCTTGTGTTTTTGTTTATTTATGGGCTCGCTATATATATAGCGTACAATAATAACTATAGCCGCTATATCTAGTGTTTTGCAAGCTATTTAGTAAAAATTACAACCTATTTATTTCACGACCAGATGAGCCGCCCCTGTCTACGATTTTTCAACAAAACAATCTATAAAACTACCGAAATAAAATAGCCTATTTTAGATCTAGCGTTATTCTAGTTTTAGAATATAATAATAAGTAGAATAAAGCGAGGTAAAATGGATTATATTTCGGCAAAAGAAACGGCTGTAAAATGGGCTATTTCTCAAAGGAGAGTAGCTGCTCTATGTTCTGAAGGACGAGTTATTGGTGCTGTATTCGCCGGGAATACATGGATAATTCCACATAATGCCATTAAGCCACTAGACGCTCGGACAAAAGAAGCGTCATTAACCAGCACCAGAGCAAAACCTTTCTTAAAATGGGCTGGAGGTAAAGGACAATTACTCAAGGAGATCGAACAATATTACCCATTCTCCAAAGACACTACTATTACAAAATACGCAGAACCGTTTGTTGGTGGTGGCGCGGTTCTTTTTGATATTTTGAATAAGTTCAAACTTCAGGAAGTCTATATTAGCGACATCAACGCCGAACTAATAAACACATATACTGTCATCCGTGACGACATTGACGCACTATTAGGAGTCTTAAGACACTTTGAGAATAATTATTTAGCATTAGACAACGATGATCGCAAAGAAGTCTATCTAGCCAAGCGCGCACGTTTTAACGAACTTAAGTACAAAAAAGAAAACAGAATTGAGCTAGCTGCCTTAATGATATTCCTTAATAAAACCTGCTTTAACGGCTTATATCGTGTAAATCGTAAGGGTGAGTATAACGTACCGATGGGTGCGTACAAAAAACCGATTATTTGCAACGAGCATAATTTAAAGATAGTATCCAAAAAACTACAAAACGTAAATATAGTATGCGGTGATTACAAGAAATCCGGCGACTTCATAGATAACAAAACGTTTGTCTATTTCGATCCGCCATATCGTCCACTAACTCCGACCGCAAGCTTCACTTCCTACACAGAAGGTATGTTTGACGATAAAAACCAATTAGAACTTGCGAAATTCATTCAAGAACTAGACAAAAAAGGCGCCAAGATAGTCGCAAGTAATTCCGATCCGAAGAACACTAACAAAGATGACAACTTCTTCGATAAAGCTTACGCAAAACAGAATATAAGGCGCGTATCCGCAACGCGTATGATAAATCGAAATAGCGACAAACGCGGAAAAATTAACGAATTATTAATATCAAACTTTTAAAGAGAGGAACAAAATGAAAAGGAATTTTAATGAATGGCTAGGGGGATTTCGAGAAAGCATTGCCGACTATGGCTACTATATCGACTTTCCAAAGATTTATAAAAACGTAGATGCTATCAAGATAGAACTAAATATCTTGAACACGCTTGTCGGCTCACAGAATATAGAGCAAGAGTTCGACAATCTTATCGCGAAATATCCAGAAACATTAAAATGTATTCCTATCTTGCTAGCGATTCGTTCTAACGAGATTTATGCTATAGATGAAGACGGTGAATATAACTATAACTTCAGTAAAATGAATTATTCCGCCGAACAATATAAAATCTTTATGCGAAAGACTGGTCTATTCGACCTTATCACGAATCATATTATCAACAACTTAGTAGATTATGCTACTGGTATAGAAACCGGACTAGATTCCAACGGTCGCAAGAACCGCGGCGGTCATTTAATGGAAAATCTCGTAGAAGGATTTATCCAGAAAGCTGGCTACGTCAAAGACAAAGACTATTTCAAGGAAATGAACCTTAGTAAAATTGAGAATAAGTGGCGCATTGATCTTTCTGCCATTTCCAACCAAGGCAGTACCGAAAAACGTTTTGATTTTGTAATTAAAACCAATAATAGCATCTATGGAATCGAGACTAATTTTTATGGTAGTCGTGGCTCCAAGCTTAACGAGACGGCTCGTAGCTATAAAACGCTTGCACTTGAAGCTAAGATGATAGATGGCTTTAAATTCGTATGGTTTACCGATGGAAAAGGCTGGAATAGTGCTAGAAACAACCTAAAAGAAACATTTGATATATTGGATGACATTTATAATATCAACGACCTTGAAAGCGGTGTGATAGAGAGATTTTAGTTTATATGTCCGACAAAAAGAAAGAGATAAAAAAATGGGAGCCAGACGATTTTGAGCTAGAAATGACCAGCGTCTGGAGTTTTCCTAATCGCGGTAACTGGGCTACCCACGATGCAAAATGGAGAGGAAATTGGTCACCGTACGTTCCAAGAAATATTCTGCTTCGCTATTCAAAAGAGGATGACTGGGTATTAGACCAATTCGCCGGTGGCGGCACCACATTAGTGGAGGCAAAATTATTAAACCGTAACATTATTGGAATGGACGTTAATCCAGTCGCACTTCAAAGATGTCGTGAAAAAGTTAAATTCAAACATGAGGGCGCAGACGGCATAGTTAAGGTGTTGAAATGTGATGCACGAAACTTAAAACCACTTCCTGACGAAAGCATCGACCTAATATGCACACATCCGCCATATGCAAATATCATCCACTACAGCAAAGACCAAGATATTCCACAAGATTTGTCAAACTTTAAAGTTAATGAATTTCTAGAACAAATGAAAAGTGTAGCATCAGAAAGCTACCGTGTATTAAAGTTTGGTAAATTCTGTGCAATTCTAATGGGCGACACGCGCCAAAAAGGTCACGTGATTCCGCTAAGTTTTAAAACAATGCGAGTATTCGAAGAAGCCGGCTTTACACTAAAAGAAATCGTCATGAAAGAACAACACAACTGCCGAGCAACCGGTTACTGGAAAACGAATAGCATAAAATATAATTTTCTTCTGTTGGCGCACGAATATTTATTTGTTTTTGAAAAGGCAAACTATGGCGGTCGATAAAAGAAAGCTTATTTTAAATGACTACTACCAAAGTAATTGCCTAGTGGAAAGAGCAGAAATTTTTGAAAATCTGTATCTAGGCAATAGTGGTTTTAATATAGAGCCATATCAACCAAGCTCTACAATAATCGAAATATACGAAGACACACCGAATGATTGCAAAGTAATTTTTGCGTGTATTCACGATCGACTAAACAAACTACTCGATTTTATGCATGAAAAAGTACGCAAAAATCGTCATTTCAATGCCGCACAAAGTCGGGAATTATCTTTGCTTATTAAAAGTGTTTTTTCCTTGGAAAAGAATCTGGATGAAGTGGGCGTAGGCGTAGAAATAAGAAAAGATTATGCAAACTGGATGTCTCGATGTCTTGAATTTCTACGGGATAGCGGTGGTAGCTATATTCCAGAAGAGCTTGAACTACCGGAAATAGAAAAATATGAGCCAGTTCTCTTGATAAAAGATGTAGTTACGGAAAAACGACTCAAAAATACGGAAGTAACCTTTTCAAGTCAATATCAGAAGGACCAATCGGAACTAATGCTAGCTATGATAAAAACAGATGCAGTAAAAGCCATCGGAATGGCAAAAGAATATATTGAGACCTGTCTTCAGGGTATACTAGACAGCAAGATAGAAGAGGATGTTAACAAATTATCAATAATACAATTGATGTCAAAAGCTAGAGACTACTTCAAATTAAATAGGTCAGAGTTAAAAGAAATTAGAGCTATTATCAGCGGTCTATCTCAAATCGTGAACGGAATCGCGGAACTACGAAATAATAAAGGCAGTGGACATTCCCATACTAGCAAAATACCAAAACCGACAGCTATCGAAGCAAGGCTGGCGGTAGATGCCGCAATAACTATAGTCAACTTTTATTCGGAATTATCCCTGAAACAATAGTAATCCAAGTCCTTGCCAATATAATCTAACGAACAGACTAAATTTATCTCAGAGTCAATTAAGGTTAGACTTTGTAAGGTTTTTAATACCATTCTCGACTAGTGTAATTCCAAAAACACACTTGGCGGAAGGAGAGGGATTCGAACCCTCGAACAGATTGCTCCGTTACACGCGTTCCAGGCGTGCCAGTTCAACCACTCCTGCACCCTTCCTTGTTGATAATTATACCACAACTTTATTGCCCCTTATGGTTGCACTTAATAACATTCATTCTCTATAATAAGTCAAAGATGAAAGAAACTATTCCACCACGCATTAGGCTTGTTAATGTCACCAAAAAATTTGGCTTTGGCGACGCTGAGATTCGCGCCTTAGATAACGTCGATTTAACCGTTAAAAAGGGTGAATTTATCGCTATTATGGGACCAAGCGGCTGCGGAAAAACTACTTTATTAAACACCCTTGGACTATTAGACCAGCCATCAGAGGGTGAATATTATCTGGACGACGTCGCTGTCGACAATCTCAGCTCACGACGACGCGCCAAAATTCGCTCCAAACACATTGGCTTCGTTTTCCAGAACTTCAATCTTATTCCTCGCCTGACTGTAATTGAAAACGTAGCGTTGCCGTTAACGTATAAAGGACTCGGAAAGGTTAAACGACTCCAGGAAGCTAGCCGCATTCTGAAAACTTTTCATCTGGGACAACGTGAATATTACATGCCACATCAATTGTCTGGCGGTCAAGTTCAGCGCGTAGCAATTGCCAGAGCGTTGGTTAATAGTCCGTCAATTATCTTAGCCGACGAGCCAACAGGAAATTTGGATAGCAAATCGAGCCATCTTATCATGGAAGAATTGTCCGACTTACACCGTCGCGGCAACACTATAATTATGGTTACTCACAACCCAGAATTGACTCATTATGCCAGTCGCGTCATCACTATGTTGGACGGAAAAATCGACACCGACGAACATAAGGAAAAGCGCAAGTTCACTAAGAAGTTAATTGTAGACGACGAAAAAGAAGAAAAACCTAAGAAGCAAAAATCTTCAAAGAAATCGAGGGCGAAAAAATCGTGAAAATATTAGTAAAAAATCATTTTGAGAACGCTACTCAGGCGCTACGAGCTAATCGCGGACGAACATTTTTGACAATTGTAGGCGTAGCTATTGGCATCGCCAGCATCACCATGGTTCTATCCCTAACTGGCGGATTTAATCACCTATTCGGCGACAATTCCAACCAATCATCCGCTCCTGTTGCCATTGTTAAGTCTGGCAATCAAAAAGCCGTCCCGAATCTGCTGACCGAATCCGACAACACGACGACGGTCAACACATTGACTGAAACGGACGCCAGGGATATAGAAAAAATTGCCAACACAAAAGCCGCGCCGATCGCGTTTTTACACGCCGAACTGCGCGCCCGCGAAGGTAAAGTCGATATCCAAAACGCCGCATTAATCGGCAGTACGGAATCGCTAAAAGACGTCGCTAATTTGCAAATTGCTACTGGGCAATTTATTAACGATATCGGCGGAGTTGTTGTCGGTCAGCAATTGTCGGTCGATTTGTTCGGCACCGAAAGATCTATCGGAAACGTTATTTACATCCGAAATCAACCATTAACCGTTGTTGGTGTGTTGAAAAATATTGAAAATCCAGCCAGTTATTTGGACGTGAATTTTAATAACGCCGCCATTATTCCATTGTCCGTGATTAAAAAATTCACCCAAGGAACGCCGCAAATTCAGCAAATCATCGTAACTACCAAAGATCATAAAAATCTCAATTCAGTCATAAAATCGGCTGACGATATTTTGAAGAAGAATCATGATAGCGATAAGAATTATCGAATCGTTTCTGGCGAAGAGATAAACGAAAAGAAGTCTAATGTCGCGAGGTTTCTCTCGATAATCTTAACTGTCATCGGCATTATTTCTCTGTTAATTGGTGGAATAGGCGTTATGAACGTGATGCTTGTCAATGTCGCCGAGCGCCAGCGTGAAGTCGGCGTCAGACGAGCCGTCGGCGCCACGGGCTGGGATATCATCAATCAATTCTTAATCGAGGCAGCAATCATCGGATTCCTCGGCGGAATATTGGGCTACGGACTAGGCTTGGCGGGAGCTTATATTGCCAGCTTATATTTGCCGCTCACGCCTTATATTTATTGGCAAACAGCCGTCTTATCAATTGGACTATCAATAATCATCGGCGTAATTTCTGGTGTATATCCAGCAGCCCGCGCCACCAGACGCGACCCTATCGAATCTCTACGATATTAAATTAGCTAAGTTCCGCTTTCAATTTTTCAATTAGCTGGACTGGACCAGGATTGACTCCATTGAGAATAGCTGTGTAAATACTAGCCGCATCAGCCAGCACCAAACCCCACAGCAATTGCTCCATAAGCGTCTTTCCTCGAAGTTCCAGCACGTGCGCCTTTGGTCGCTTGCCACTCAATAAACGATCGCTCAGCTCCATTCGTTCGCGGATTCTGTCCCGCTCCAAATTGCTACGAATATCAAAAACCGTAAACGGCTTTTCTACTGGATGCGACGACCAGCCGATAAACTCGTTATGATTAAATTCTGGATATTGATTCGAGAACGCCAAATTCTTCGCCGATTCATTCCAGCTGATCTTCCATTTATACGCCAGCGGCCAAGTCAATTCACCGCCAAAAACAACCAACGTCTTGCCAATTGTTAATTTCGCAATCTGCTTCGCCAAATTATCAGCTTCTGGAGTTTTGGCTGTCCAATTAGATATCTCGCCCGCCAACCAGTCAGCACTATTTTTCACCTGATCGTACAAATCATTATCAATCACCCAAAAATGTTGTAATAATTTCAATAATCCTCGCAGATGATAAACCGTCGACATTCGTGGCTGCGCGCCAGCTGGAACTTGAGCATAAGTAACATCGTCATTCTTTGCTCGCTCAATCAACGCTCCGCCAGTCGACATAGCCGCCAGACATGCCTTCTTTTCCAATGCTTGCTGATAGCAACTCAGAGTTTCCTCGGTATCGCCCGAATGACTAGCCGCAATAACCAACGTTTCCTCGCTCACAAATCCCGGCAAATCATAACCCTTCACCACTTCAAGCGGAATATGCAACCAGCCCGCGGTCAGAACTCGAACCATATCAGCCGCTAAAGCCGAACCGCCCATTCCCGCGATCACAATATTCTTAAAATCTCGACGCTGATTCGCACCTTCGTGGATTGACACTTCATATCGAGCTTGTTCTGGAATATTCAAAACGCCGCTTAAAACGTCGCCTGGATCGTATTGTTTTATCACATTCATATCATCTAACATCTTGCGCTCCTTGATTAACTCATGTTATAGTGTAACATATATAAGCTTAAACAATTTAATATATAAGGTGGGTTATAATGGATTCTCAAGCTAATCAATCATTCAGTGACGACCAAGAACTGGCTAAGGTATTAGCTGGCGTATCACAAAATACAGACAATAATTTACAATTCGAAGAGACAAATGCTACAGCTTCACCTGTAATTAATCCTGCAACCATCTCACCGGATCCTGTCGCTACAGACCAGAACGATGAGCCTGCTATTGATATAGCGAAGCCTACCGCTCCAGAGTCAGTTACGCCAACTCCAGCAATCAGCGCACCAACTCCAACTGCAGCCGTAGATCCTGCGCTTGATACGATTAAGCAAACTGCCCTGAACGAGTTGCGTCCATTAGTCGACAAGCTAGACGTTTCTCCAGAAGAAAAGTTCGATACTTACCTATTACTTCTTCGTTCTACGGACGATAAAACTCTGATCGCACCAGCACACGACGCTGCCGTAGCTATTGTTGACGAAGCTCGTCGTGCTCAGGCTCTACTGGATATCATTAAAGAAATCGACTACTTATCAAATCCTCGTTAAGTCATTCCTCCAAAATAAAAACCCGCCATTTTCGGCGGGATTTTTATTGCTCGGGGCAGATTTACATCATACCCATTCCCGGCATACCACCAGGAGCGGCTGCAACTTCAGCCTCTGGAATATCAACCACCAAAGCGCCCATAGTTGCCGCAGTTGATGCAATTGACACTGCATTTTGAACAGCCTCTTTAGTTACACGAGCTGGATCAATCACACCAGCCTTCTTCACGTCAATTAGACCATCTTCTGGCTTCATAACGTTAACGCCGAACCCAGGTTTACCAGATTCAACTTGAGCAAGCAACGCGTCGGCATTCAACCCAGCATTTTTCATAATCTGCAAGAACGGTTGCTTCAGAGCGTCTTTTAGGATTTGTCGACCAACCGACAAACTATCCGCGCCGCTAACTTTTAGATTGCCAGCCAAATTGACCAAAGTTACGCCACCACCAGCGACAATTCCCTCAGCTAAAGCCGCTTTAGTAGCCGCCACTGCATCATCAACGCGGAATTTCTTCTCGTCAATTTCCGTCTCAGTCGCGCCACCAACTTTAATAACCGCAACCTTGCCAGACAATGCCGCAGCGCGCTTGTCGAATTGTTCTTTTTCATATTCGCTAGAAGCATTTTCTGAAAGCGATTTAATTTCAGCAATTCGTTCTTTCACACCTGAAGGCTTGCCCGCACCTTCGATAATTGTAGTTTCATCCTTACCGACAATCACCTTACGTGCCGAGCCCAAAACTTCCAAGCCAGCGTTTTCAAATGTCAATCCGTGATCTTCAGAAATCACAGTCGCGCCAGTCAGCACGGCAATATCACGAAGTACATCTTTACGACGATCACCGAAACTTGGCGCCTTAACTGCTACGGTATTAAATACGCCCTTCAATTTGTTCAAGACCAAAATACTCAACGCCTCGCCTTCAACTTCGTCAGCAATCAGAACAACGTCCTTTTTACCGCTTTGTGCCAATTTTTCCAACATTGGCAAGAATTCCTGCACGCTAGAAATCTTCTTATCGGTAATCAAAATCGCTGGCTTTTCGTACACAGCCTCCTGGCGACCCGCGTCAGTAACAAAGAACGGACTCACCCAACCCTTATCCAAGCTAAAACCTTCGACAACTTCAGCTTCCAGCTCCAAACCTTGACCAGCCTCAACAGTAACCACGCCGTCTTTACCGACTTTCTCGATTACGCCAGCAATCAATTTACCGATTTCCGCATCTCCCGCCGAAATCGTAGCAACTTCAGCCACGCGATCAGACTTGCCTTCAATCGGCTCAGCCAATTTGTTCAATTCTTTAACAATTTCCGCGCCAGCTTGCTCGATGCCTTTCCTAAGTTCCATCGGATTATGCCCAGCCGCAATCAATCGATTCGCCTCTTTCAAAATCGAGTATGTCAACACCGTTACAGTCGTTGTGCCGTCGCCTGCTTGCTTGTTCAAGTTCTTAGCGGCCTGCTTGATTAAATCGGCACCGACTTTATAGCCCAGCGTTTCGTCATCGTTTTCTGGCAATTCAATTCCTTCAGCCACAGTTACGCCGTCATGAGTAACCGTTGGACCGCCAAAACCTTTCGCAATCACAACATTGCGACCCTTTGGACCGTAAGTTACCTTAACTGCATCGTATAGCGATTTAGCACCGCCAAGCACGCGATTTCGCGCATCGTCATCATAAAAAACTTTTTTTGCCATAATTAAACTCCCCTTTTTATCCAACAACCGTTGCTAAAATATCTTCTTCGCGAACAACCAAATATTCTGTGCCGTCAATTTTCAAATCCGTAGTCGAATATTCTTTATAAACAATTCGATCGCCAACTTTGACATTCTTCACATCGCCGCCAACTGCTTTAACTTCCGCAACTACTGGCTTTTCTTTAGCGTTATCAGGCAAGTAAATTCCGCTCGCTGTCTGAGTCTTTGCTTCTTCACGCACCGCTACAACACGGTCGCCAAGAGGCTTAATAGGTGTACTCACGTTATCCTCCATTTCGTTAACAACGTATCTATTGTAACGCACCAATTTAGCACTCGTCAAGTGTGAGTGCTAATTATCTAGATACTATTCAGTATTATACGATTAGTAACTCAGGGAAATTATCATCATCACTATCATCACCTTTTTCCGATGCAGAGATTCTTCCCGTAAAAACAACCCCCTTAATAGCAACTTCCCCCATTGTTATAATCATTCTAGTATTTTCACTGCTCTTTCCAACATCAATAGAAGCAGCTGAAAAGGTAACTTCCTCTTTCTTAGGAACAATACCTCTTCTTTTTGCAATATCATTACCATCAAGATTCTCCTCAATCGTCATTGGAAATCCTGAGCCAAACGGATTAGCACGCAATACAGCATCAAGCTCCTGAAGAGTAGCTGGTTTAATAACTTTATAAGCTTCCATACTCTACTTAGACTGCCCTTCTCGGCGTTCTTTGAGCTTTGTTACACCTTTCAATGGCAACTATTTCCTTAATTTTTTCCTCATAGTAAGAACATTTACTCTTGATAATTTTGTTTTCAGGAAGCACTCTACCACAAAAATCATCATCACTAAATCCCGAACAGATTGCATAATAACCCGGTCTACGATTCCTTTCATTTGCCTTATTAGCAGAAATTTTAGTCGCTTTTATATCAATGTTAAATTCAAACCTTTCGCCTTGATCATCGACATAGTGAACACGAATATCTCCTCCATTAAGATCATCTTCAATATTAGTCATTTCAGCAAGTTCAACTCCCGGAGTCCAGTTTAAGGCACTTTCAGCAGCAATTTCATGGCGCATTCCCTGAATCACAGCATAAAACGACTGACTAGCGTACTCAATCTCCGAGCGAGTATAATTAAGCATTAACATAACCTCATTGATGGAATCCATAGTTTCCTTCATACTACTGCACTGCTCTTCATCTATCATAGTACGTATGATTTTATTGAATATCGTAACTGTTTCTTTACACTTCTTTATCTCTTTGTGAGACATATCACTCTTATGATTATTAAGCTTTACCTGAGCATCAAGCCAATACGGCATAATTTGTATTAATTTCAGAGCTCTGTCTTCGTCTGTTTCATATTGACTTTCTTGTTTACTACGCTGAATATTTATAGCTTTAGACACAACATACCGCTTTGCCCCTACCATTTTTAATGCCGTCCCACCTAACTTTGAGCATATTTCCATATACTCAGAAGATCTCATGACCTCAGCAGCAGTCTCACTCAATCTCATTCGCTCTCTATTGGAT
>CAJPKE010000024.1 GCA_905370345.1 Candidatus Saccharibacteria bacterium UBA6209
GTACACCCTCATACCCCGTACTACCGATGTACATTCCTGGACGCTTACGAACCGGCTCAAGACCCTCTAGGACCTGGATTTGTGAGCCATCATAAGATTGTTCATTTGTTTGTTTAGCCATATCTCCCTCACTATTATCTGAATTATCAGCTCTTTTCAACAACCTTATTATACATCAAAATAGATATATTCTCAAACTATTTACTTTTTCAGTATGCTTATGCTAAAGTTAGATTAAAGTTATATAACAACAAAAATAAAAGAGGTCAAAATGTTCAAAAAAATTATCTCGCGCCTACCATACAGCCCTTCAATGATCCACAGTTTGGGCTTTTACGCGAAACGCTTACGCAAAGAAGAAGCTACTCGAAAGATCGGGCTTATCTTAACCGCCCTAGCGCTTATTGTACAATCTTTCACTGTTTTTTCACCGCCAGAATCAGCCAATGCAGCAGATTCCAGCGACCTCATTTACGGCGGTATCTCTAGCGGTCAGCAACTGATGGCTCATTATGACGCGAACACAAATAATATTCACGACCTATACGATCATCTTGGTATTAGCCGCTCAGATTTGGTAGCAGCGACTGGTAATCTTCAGACCTTAAATAGCAATATGGGTACCTATTCATGGGGACTTACACCCCACTTTGGCGCAGCAAGAGGTGAAGGATCTTACGTAGTTCGTACGTCACAAGGCAGTGCTCGCACTTTCTACTATCGACCTCACAACCTCTGGGGCAGCTTCTCATATAGAGCATTCGTTGGATATTCAGCTGGAACCGGATGGTTTGCAATCATGCTTAACTGCGGTAACTTAATCCTTAAAATCGCACCACCGAACCATCAATGTCCAACTGGGCAAGTCGGCACATACCCAAACTGCTCTACTCCGCCACAGCCAGTAGCTACGTGTAACGCCTTAGACATAAAAAAGAATGGCGATACATATCAATTTACTGCTAACGCCAGTGCGGCCAATGGTGCGACAATCCAAAAATATGTATACAGCATTTACCGAGGAAATACTCTAGTTAAGACTATCGAAGGCAACGATAAAATCGTAACTTATACAGAGAAAACACCGGGATCATACAAAGTTATTCTAACGGTAAAGAGCTCATTAGGCGATAAGACCTCAGACGCCTGCGTAAAGACATTTACCATACCGGAGCCAGCAAGGTGTCCTCAAAACCCTAAATTATTAAAGGACGATCCTCAATGCCAACCATGCCCAGGCGATTCTACGATATGGATTAACGATAGTCGATGTTCTGCCTCGTTCGTGCAGACAAAAACCGCAGTTAATCTCACCCAAAATAATGCCGATGCAACAACTACGGTTGCGAAATCTGGAGATCGAATTACCTATACCCTTTCAGTAAAAAACAAGGGTCTAAAAGAGGAAGAGTTTACGTTCAAAGATCAAGTCAGCGATTTATTGGAATATGCAGACATATTCGACGCTGGCGGCGGAACATTGACAGATGATAAAGGCGCTAGCGCGGGCAGCGGCAACGCAAAAGTACTAGTATGGAACCCTATCAAGATCAAGCCAGGAGAGACCCAGAAGCGCAGCTTTACCGTCCAAATAAAGAACAACATCCCGGCGATGGCTAGCGGTAAAAGCAATCCAATGTCTTATGACTGTAGGATTGATAACACATTTGGCAATACTGTCAGCACGAAAATTGACTGCCCTACACCGAAAGTTATTGAACAAACCACTTCGCAACTACCAAAAACTGGTGCCAGCGAGAATATGGTGTTCGCAGGAATTATTGCAGCCGTGGTCGTATACTTCTACGCTCGATCACGTCAATTAAATAAAGAAGTTAGAATCATTCGGCGAGACATGTCCGCAGGAACTTTATAGGAGGTAAAGAATGAGTGAAAAATTAAAATCTACCGTAGAGAATGCTGTCGACACCAGAGAATTAGCAGATTTAAGCAGAGAAAAAGCTGCTGAAATCGAAAGATCCCTAGAAAAGGCGGTTGAAAAAGAAAAATCAAATGCCGAAAATGAAAATAGCATTAAACACGAGGCTATAGAAATTGCCGCCCGCCAAGAAAAGCGGCAAGAACAAAAAGAATCTAAAGAGATAAAAGAAGATAAGCCTCTTACAAAAAAAGATATTGAAGCTTCGTACAAGAAGACTTTGGAAAATGTACAGGACCAACTATCAGCTCCATCCAGGGCTTTCAGCAAAGTCATTCATAATCCAGTCGTCGAAAAGACTAGTGACGCAATTGGCAATACCGTTGCCCGCCCTAACTTAATCATCTCTGGCGCCTTAGGCGCAATAGCTTCTGTCGTTGTGTATTTTATCGCCAAACGATACGGATATCTGTTATCAGGATCAGAAACTATTATCTTGTTTGTAGCTGGCTGGTCTATCGGCGCTGTTATCGAATACGCTCGAGTAGGATTTATCAACAACAGGAAAAATAGCTAGATAGATGCTGAATCTTATCTCAAGCTAATCATCACTTCGCTATCGTCATCATCACCATTACGCAAATCGAGCCGATTCTTAACCACAGGTTGGCTCGGTTTTACGTTTACAGAAGAGACAGGGTTATTATTTGTAGTCATAGACACATTTGTCCTATTGATGACAGCACTATCTATCGCAGAAGGTTGACTTTGCTGTTTGCTATCAAGATTAGAAACCGTAGCATTTACACTATTTATATTAGAAGGCGCATTATTAATCACCTCCGGGCGACCTTGCGGATTCTGTATTTGTGAGGAAGTCTGTGGAGTTTGCGAATTTGCTGGTCTTACGGTTGAGCTAGAAGCAGGCTTTCCCCCTAATTGTTGTCTCTTCGCTAGCCATTCATCCAAGAACGATGACCCACCAGGTGCCTTTTGATTAGCAGAAGGCGCTAATTGAGAAGGACTCGTCTTTGGTTGTACGCTGCCTCTAATCCTGTCAAATATCTCCTTTTCAACAACAGCTCGCGGCCTACCGTATTTAGCAGCAGATAGCCTTACTAACGCATCTCTCAGCTGATTATTAACTTGCCCCATCGGAGGAATCCAATTCATGCTAAACGGCGCAGACGGTACATTATTAATCATCACAGAAGTTATAGATTGGAAGTTTGGCAATTTAGCCAAGTCGTCAACATCGAAAGTCGGCTGGAACTTCTTAACCATCAATTCAGCGTCAGTTACACCGATACGCCCAGAAATAACTGTACCGACGTTACCAATAATAGCTTCTCGTATCTTATCTGTTAGCTGCGTCATAAACTGGTTGCCCATAATAAGACTCAATTTATACTTACGAGCCTCAGACAAAATAGATTCAAAGCTGTCAGTGGCGAAGTTCTGAAACTCGTCAACATACAATGAGAAATCAACTCGCTGATCCTCTGGAATGTCCGCTCGAGACATCGCTGCTGCCTGGAACTTCATCACAAAAATAATACCCAGAAGCTTCGAATTAAGTTCACCCATCTTACCTTTCGACAAGTTAACCAGCAAAATCTTATTATTATCCATAATTTCACGCAAATTAAATCCAGATTTGGTCTGACCAATAATATTGCGCATTGCATCGTTGGAAATAAATGGACCAAACTTTGATACAACCCATGAAATAACTTCACCTGCCTCATTTGACCTCTGCGACGCAGGAAATTCCTTTATCCAGAAATCAATAACTTGCTGATCTTTTACATACTTAAGCTTGCTTTTTACAAATTCAGGATCAATAAGACACTTCGGCACATCAATAAACGTTCCACCAGCAGGATCTGACATCAGCAGCAAGGCGCAGTTTCTAAAAATATGCTCCAGGCGAGGACCAACAATTCCCGTATGTCCTGGATCGTAAAGGCCATACAGCATATTAATCGCCTCTTGAACCAAAAAGTCTTTTTGGTCTGGAGTGTCGAACTCAAACATATTCAACCCAATTGGATTAGTCATATCAGCAGGATTAAAGTAGATAATATCCTCAACGCGTTCTTTTGGAACCTTACCCAATAAAGATTCAACCAAATCACCGTGCGGATCAATAAAGGCGAATCCCCGACCATCCATCATATCCTGATAAGCCATATTTTCCTGCAAAACAGACTTACCAACGCCTGTTTGACCAATAATATATACATGGCGGCGGCGGTCTTTTGTTCCGATTCTAATAGGTTTTTTGACTCCTCGAAATTCGTTATACCCAATCAGCAAACCCTCATCCAAAACGTCCGTTGGTCCATCAACCTGCTTGGACATCTGTCGCTTAACTTGTGAAGTCGGAATCGCGTTAGCTCCAGGCAAATGGAATAACGTTGCCATTTCTACACTGTTGAGAATATTACTACGAGTTTCCTGAGGGAAGAACCTCATAATATATGCTGTTGTCATTTCCTCAACATTCCTAGTTAAAGAGAACTTAAACCCATTATTGCGCGGTGAGTCAAACAGTGAGAAGGCTGCTATTATATTTTTTAACAACACTTGAGAGCGCGCCGCAGTGTTTGACGAAATTACAACACGCACCAAAACTTCATACGCAGGATAGCGAGCTTTTTCGCTGATAGCATCCGCTTCCGCCTGCTCTAAAGATGTTAGCTGCTTGTCCTCAGAACTAGAGCCACCATCTTTTTCATTATTCTCTGGCGGTTTCCACAGAGCCTCCATAATATCCATAGGAGCAACGCCTCCAAAGCCTTTCTTCTTGCCCTTATTTTTCTTCATGCCGTCAATATGAGACTCTGAAGCCTTGGACCAACCGTCATACGCCGGACGTAGTAAAAATTGTACACCTATTCCATCTTCTCTGGACGCCGAAGATAAAGCGTTTAATAATGCCCTGGAAGCATCTCTTTTCGACTCCTGATAGGTCGATATTGGATAAACAAAGGACTTTTTCAGGGTGAATTCTCCGCCGATGGTTCCGCTCATCTTCCCGACCTTGCTGAATATATTAGTATCAGATACCTCTTCTAGCCTAGCAGAAGGATATGCCGCCGCTACAGCTTGACGAATAACATCAACTAACACTAGCGGAACAACAGCATAATAGTGAACTAGCCCACCATGTGCAACAATCTCAAACGATATATGACGTTGGCCGTAGACTTTACTTTTGAATCCTTTAGTTGCTGTACTTGAGATAATATTGTACATCACCTGGGCTTGCGACAGCACCTCTTCAGTTAAATCTCGCTCATCTCGATTTGAACTATTGACGTCTTCACTTGTCGGAGGCAAATGTATAAGCAACGGCACCATCTTCAAGCCTCGTTCATAATTTTTGGCCTCCCTCAGCATATTACGATACAACACAAAAGCTACCGCAGAACCAGCGGCTATAATAACAATCGCGATAAAACTAACTATCAAAGGACCCGCACCCATATAAAACCCTACTTACTACCGTCGTCATTTTGACCTAAAGTCTTATTATATCGTTTTTTTAAATAATCAGCCTGCAGCTGTGCAATAACTCTATTCCTCTCATATGGATTATCTTTTGTTAAAGCTATAATCTTTTTAACTTTATCCACCCATTCTCTTTCTATCAAGTCTTCATCCGCTGCCACCAGAGGAGTATCATCATCAGCTACTACCCCCGACTGCTTCGTACTTTGAGCGTCGTTTTGAGATAAAGGAACTGTTGTAGTATTATAAACAGGCAAAGCCACAGGGATATTGTTATATTGTTCAATCCTAGCACCAAGTGACTGCTCAGACTCTCTTCCGACTTCAGGATTTAATGATGTATTTTCTACATTATACTCACCGCCACCTATATTTTGTGGCTGCACCTCAGGGGTCCTATTAACTTGTGGCAGTTCGGGATTCATAAATATATTGTACCACGTAACTACTTAAAATACACGACTACATTCAGGACGGGATTAGTATCATTTATGTATAAAAAAACACGCCAGCAACTCAAACACACCAAGTAATAATATCTCAAAAATCCCAACATCTCCCATCGATTGCATACCCACATAAATAACTGGAGCAAGAGAGATTACAGTAGAGTAATAATACGTCTTATACTTAGATTCATTACGACTATTCTTGAAATTTAAAAATTTCGCAGCTATTCGCTCCGATGTTAAAAATACTACATAAGTTAGACAGATAACTAGCACATACAAACATACGAAAAACGCTAAAATCCCAAACGGACCAGCAGAACTAGGGCTTGTCGCATTCAAAATAACCGCAGTCAAAATCAATGCAACCAACGCTATAAAACTAATTATCTTCATCCCCATACTCACATCATACTATACACAAGAAGCCTGAGCGATAATACTATAGCATATAGACACAAACCATCCGCCGATAAAAAATAACTATTAGGCGCGGGTGCTACTTGCCTATTACCGCTCGAGGCGATTTGACCGCTCCTTAATTAAGGAGCATCCTTGCAGTGTTCCTCTGCATACATCCAGGATTCTCACCGCTAGTTCTTTAACGAGGATTAGCTGGATGTATGCGGTACTAACCGCGCGCTCAACGCTTTTACAATTCGCAAAGTAGAGGCGGAGCATTGGCTGCGTCATTATAAAAATCATGCAGCCAACTGTCCGTCGATTTATACGTAAAAAACGCGGCTTTATATAAATTTTATTGTTAATGTATTTTTGCTTTTTTGTTTTTCTAAAAGCTTAACCTTATACTAGCATAGCCCTATTTATATGTCAACCATTACTAGGTCAAAAGTATTGTAATTTTCACCTATTTTTTAATGTTGTTAAAATTATCATCTGTTAATTATTCTCCTGTCGCTTTATGGTCATATGTGCATTTTACAACAATCTTGTCGTTTTTGAGCATTATATAACACAGATCATACACCATTCAATGAAGATGTCGTCGATTTAGCGACCGCCCAATTGCACGACGAACCTATGGTTATCTGTCATCCAAACATTGCCACAAAAATAGGTTCGTACAGTCAATATCAGACCGACGCCTAACATTCAAATCCGCGATAAAATAGTCTCTATTCCCCGCTTTATAAAACTCTATTCACTTTCATCGTTACACTACAGCAAACTTAACAAAATTATTTTTTATATTACTACAAGAACATCCAAACGTTAGTATGCATATTAAATTCTATACACCAAAAATGTTATACAGTTTTAATTAAAAATTACAAAACGAAAGTACAAAGTTTATTCATAGTGCACAAAGCTACCTTTTACACTTCAATAAAAGAGTCCTAGAAAATGTGCGATAATTTAATTTGTCGCACACATAAAAGACATAAAAAGCAATCAAACAAACATCAGTCTCTGACATATAACTTCATAGTAAAAGCCATTAGAAAAAATAGTTGCAAAAATTAGAAAGAAGATTATAAAATGTGTGGTATTTTTTACTAAACTTTTTATAAAAATATTGTTGACATAAGCATTTATATAGCTTATTATAGGGGTAGCTTCTGAATAAAAAAGTTATACAGAGGCCAAAAATAAAAAGAAATTGTAAAACTCCACTTTTTTGAAAACAACCACTACTCGCAGGTGGTTGTTTTTCTATATTAAAGATAAATTCTACTCTTTAACATAAATAAAGCCAGCGATAAGGCTGACTTTTAGTCTAATCTATCTGGTGGAGCTGCCGGGTACTGCCCCCGGGTCCAACTGGTATCACAACATCCGTCTACGAGCATAGGCTTATCTAAATTTATTTAATAACGCTACTCGGATTTAAAATAAACCAAGAAAACCGAGTTCCGTTACGTAGTAAAAGTCCTATATATCCGCTACTTCCAGATATACAGCAAGCAACATAGATATAACATCCTTAGATATTGACTGTTGCCACAATACAAGGATGATCGCTAAAAATTAGGCAGCGATTGGCGCAAAGGCCATCTTAGGAGCGAAAGCGCTCGCTACGAATGACTTTGCTTTTGCAACAAAGTTTGCATCTAAAAAACATACGTTACGCGTATCGTCGGCTCGCAGAATGTCGTGATAAGGTCCAATTGTCGAAAGCTATATCAGCCCCACATATCAGTTCATATTATACCCTGATCTCATTCAAAAATCTACATGCTTATGCTTTAATAGATTCATGATTAGTAGAGTTATTTCAGCTACACCTTATGGATTTAGCGGGCAAATCATCGAAGTTGAGGGAGATATGTCAAAAGGACTTCCTAGCCTGCAAATTGTCGGAATGGGCAATAAGGCCATCGATGAGTCCAGAGATCGAGTACGTAGTGCAATAAAAAACTCTTCCCTGGATTTTCCGAAAGGAAAAATAATCATCAACTTAGCACCGGCAGAGTTACCAAAAGACGGATCCCACTTTGATCTTCCCATCGCCTTATCTATCTTATGCATCAACGGCGTACTCAACCAAAGCGACGTAAGTAATGCGGTTTTTGCGGGAGAACTAGCGCTAGACGGCAGCCTACGTCCAATACGATCAGCAATTATCACAGCCGAAGTGGCTAAAAACCAAAAAATTAAATCAGTATACGTACCAGCCCAAAACGCCAAACAAGCGGCGCTAGTGACTGGAATTGATGTATTTCCAGTAGAAAACCTAAAATCACTCTTCTTACATCTCAAAAAAGAAAAGATCATTAAGCCAATAGACAGATCATCAATAAAAAATGTATCTCACAATCATAAAAACATGCCAACCATCGACGACGTCTACGGACAAGAACAAGCAAAGAGAGCTATCCAGATAGCCGTTGCCGGAAGACATAATATTTTATTGTCCGGCCCTCCGGGATCAGGAAAAACTATGTTGGCAAAATCTTTGAAGAATCTATTACCAGCCCTATCAGAGGATGAGATAGTAGAAGTGACAAAACTTCACAGTCTTGGAGAACACACTATAATAAATAATCCCATAGTAGATAGACCATTCAGGTCGCCGCACCACACCGCAAGTAGAGCCTCTATTATTGGCGGAGGATCGAAAGTACAGCCGGGAGAAATCAGTTTAGCTCATAGGGGTGTCCTATTTCTTGATGAGCTACTCGAATATCCACGCACTGTGCTTGAATCACTTCGTCAACCCTTAGAGGATCACGAAATTACCGTCAGTCGTGCAAATGGTAAATTCAACTTCCCTGCTAATTTTTTATTAGTAGCCACAATGAATCCTTGTCCTTGTGGATTTCTTGGAGATCCAGAAAAAACTTGCATATGCTCACAAAATCAGATTCTAAATTACCAAAAAAGATTATCGGGACCGCTACTCGATCGAATAGACCTAACGGTATCGGTTTCACGAGTCCCCCATGAAAAATTATTAAATAATAAAATGTCGACAAAATCACAACAAGAGACATTTTTATCTGAGATACATAAAGCCTACTCTATCCAGAGAGACAGATATAAGTGTAGCTATAAATACAACAATGACATTTCAAGCAATAGTGTTGATAAAATCACATCAATCTCAGAATCTGCAAAAACCTTCTTGACGAACGCAGCCAAAAAACTAGATTTAAGCACTCGCAGCTATTTTAAAGTTATAAAAGTTTCTCGCACTATCGCAGATTTAGAAGAATCCACATCCATAGAAATTCCACATATAGCAGAAAGCCTACAATACAGGCAGATTAACATAGGTTAATTATTATCCTTGAAAATAACAAACATCTCTGTTACAATAGCAACTGAGTTAATCTAAAATTGCTTCAAAAAAGGAGAGCCAGAGATTAATAAATCAATCCGTATCAACGGAGCAATCCGTGCAAGAGAACTGCGGATAATTGGTCCTGATGGCGAGCAGCTAGGAATCATGTCCCTTAAAGAGGCTTTAAGTAAGGCCAACGACATGAATCTTGACCTAGTTGAAATATCACCGGGAGCCAATCCGCCAGTTGCTAAAATCATTGACTGGGGTAAGTACCAGTACCAAAAAATGAAGGATCAACAGAAGAATCGGCGCCAAGCCAAATCTGGAGACCTAAAGCAGATGCGCTTTGGTCTAAAGATAGGAGCTGGAGACCTAGAGGTTAAGCTGAAGAAGATCCGTAAATTTTTAGAGGGCGGACATAAAGTTCGTATACAAGTGGTCTACAAAGGTCGCGAAATGGCCCATAAAGAGATCGGCTACGAATTGATCGACAAAATCATGGAACACCTTAGTGAGGACGCAATATTAGAGCAAAAACCTCAGATGGCTGGTCGCAATCTGAGCGTAGTAATAAGGAGTAAATAATGCCAAAGCTAAAGACCCACAAAGGCACTGCGAAGCGTATCAAGCTGACCAGCACCGGAAAATTGACCCGCCAGCGCGCATTTGGCGGCCACTTGTTGGCTAAAAAGTCAAAAAGTCGTAAGCGCGCAATCAACACAACAGCAACAGTAACTGGTTCGATGGCCAAGAACGCCCGTCGAGCAATGGGAGTATAGTTATGCGAGTAAAACGAGGAGTTGCCGCACGTGCTAAGCACAAAAAAATCTTAAAAGCAGCTGAGGGAATGCAACATAATCGCACCAGAAGTTTTCGTCTTGCAAAACAAGGTGTTATTAGGGCTCTACAGTACGCTTACCGCGATCGCCGAAACAAGAAGCGCGATCTACGCGGTCTATGGATTACCCGAATCAATGCAGCCGCTCGACAAGAAGGCACAACTTACGGCAAACTTATAGCCTCTATGAAATCTAAAAACATTGAGATTGATAGAAAAATATTAGCAGAATTGGCAGTTAACGAGCCAAAAGCTTTCGCTGAAATAGTAAAAGCTAGTCTATAACAGGATAAAACTACCAATATAAAACACCCTGACATTATGCAGGGTGTTTTGTTCATAGTCTGCCTATAAGCCGGGTTCTGTCTAGGGCAATCATCTATCTAGTTTGCTTGTTGCCAAACAAATCAAGCGGTTATCGATCTGCGGACGGATAATCCTATTTGCAAATCTCCTTGCAGCCGACAGGGTTTACCTCTCGTCTATGTCGCCATAGACGACTGTGGGCTCTTACCCCACTCGTTTCACCTTTTCCCCCGTATATAAAATACGAGGGTAGTTTCGTTTCTGTGGCACTTTCCCTAGAGTTGCCTCCGGTCGCCGTTAACGACTGTCGTATACTTCGCTGCCCGGACTATCCTC
>CAJPKE010000025.1 GCA_905370345.1 Candidatus Saccharibacteria bacterium UBA6209
GTGATATCTGTAATTTTAAGATCGCCACTCTCTTCGGGATCTATGATACATAGATTATATTGCTCATTCATGCGCTTTATCATACCACAAATACCAAATACTGTCAACTTAAGAAGGCTATTTTCTTTTATACGTCACAAAATCAAAATCGTAATCATTTTCAGCATCTGCTGGGCGATGTACTCGACTTACTTCCTCCCACGCGTCCATATTTATCTCTGGGAAAAAAGTGTCAGCGTCGGGGAATTCGGCGTCAATTTCCGTGGCGTAAATGGTGTCGATCTCTGGAATATCTAGAGCGTCTTTATAAACTCGTGAGCCGCCAATAATAAAAGTCGGATATCGCGATAAAGCCAGGGCGCTCTGTAAATTCATAGCCGTAAGAACTTTTTTGACACCAGTCGGCTTGGATGAAATGACAATATTTTCTCTGTCTGGAAGTGGTCGCGAGCCAATTGACTCAAACGTTTTTCTGCCCATGATGACATTGCTATTTCTCGTCAAACGCTTGAAATTCACCAAGTCCGCCGGCAAACTTCGCCCCCACGGCATATCGCCATTTTGTCCGATGGCGCGGTTTTTATCGTAAGCTACAATAATGGCTTTTTCCATAATTTCAGTTTAACATGCTGTAAAATTTACTGAAAGCTTGATAGAAATGCGTAAACTTGCCATAATAAGATTTGGTAGAAAAATCACGCAATGGGAGGTGTTTAGTGAGCGTGTATTCAAATAAAGATATATTAGCGGCGATTGAAGACGGGACAATTGTCTGTACGCCGTTCAACCCAAAAAACGTATCAGAAGCCAGCTTAGATTTTACGCTAGGCTTTAATTTTTATAAGCAGGAATATGACGATATTTCGCGAGTTTATAATCCGTTTGACGAGTCTGATGTCAATCGATACTTCAAGGGTCCGCTTAAGGCGATTCCGCACGCCGAATGGTGCGAGCGGCACGGTTTTCGGGAATTTAAGAATATTCCGCCAGATCATCCGATTATTGTTTTGA
Source organism: Candidatus Saccharibacteria bacterium UBA6209 (assembly GCA_905370345.1). GTDB lineage: Bacteria > Patescibacteriota > Saccharimonadia > Saccharimonadales > Saccharimonadaceae > Nanosynbacter. The sequence goes on from CAJPKE010000025.1 coordinate 1,012, forward strand.
AACCTGGTGAGCGAATTTTGGCACATACGCACGAATTTGTTGGGATTCGAACGCATGGCGGTGCAGCCGAGGTGAAAAGTCGTAGCTCTTGGGGTCGAAATGGTGTGGCGGTGTGTTTTGATGCTGGCTGGGTTGATCCGGGATATATCAATCGGATTACGCTTGAGATTTACAATTTGAATAAACACGAGAGCGTAGTTTTGCCTGTCGGTGAGAGAATTGGGCAATTGATTTTTCATCACACTGGTCAGGTTGACGGCGGATATGCTAGCGGACGCGGCGGAATGAGCGGCAAATATCAGCACACTGACGATTTGGATGAATTGATAAAAACTTGGCGACCTGAAATGATGTTGCTGCGGGCGTTTAAGGATCGTCGACATAAACCGATGGAAATTCCGGGACTTGGCGAGGGGATTTTGTGATGATGGCGGGTTCAATGTTTCGCTCACGAACGAAAGAAAAAGAATATATTGATCACAGAAAAAAGCATAAATCTGACGGCTGCGATTTTTGTCAATTGGTAAAGCATCACACAGATCAGGTTGTTGGTGAAACTGCGCATTGTCTGATTATCAAGAACAGATTTGGTTATAATTTTTGGGATGGCTGTGGCGTGGACGACCATTTGATGGTGATACCGAAACGGCACGTGGATTCATTGGCAAATTTGAGCGATGAGGAAAAAATTGACTATATGAATCAGATTGCTAGGTTTGAATCTAGTGGCTATTCAATTTATGCTCGAGCTCAAGGAAGTAAAACCAGGTCAATGGCGCATCAGCACACGCATTTTATAAAAGTTGACGGCAAGGCGAAAAAGATGATGCTTTATCTGAAGAAGCCGCACATTGTAATTACGAGGTGATGATGAGCGACGCGGGAAAATATATAGTTATCGAGGGCAATGACGGGACAGGCAAGTCGACGCAGGTCGCGAAATTGGCGGAATATTTTCGGTCAATCGGGCGAACGGTTTGCGTGATTGAAGAGCCGGGAAGTGATGATCCAGAAAAATCAACTCTGATAGCAAATGAACTTCGAAAAGTGATTAAAAATGGTGATCTGGCGCGTTCTGCGGCGGTTAATGTGGCGCTATTTTCTGCAGCTCGGCGTGAATTGTGGCGGGAAAAAATTCAGCCTGCGTTGGAGCGTGGGGAAATTGTTTTGAGCGCGAGAAATTATATTTCAACGCTGGTTTATCAGGGGCGAGGCGAAGGTTATGACGAGTCGGAAATTCTGCGATTGACAGAATTGTTCACCGATGAAAAATATTTGAAGCCAGATGTTATGGTTATTTTGAGTTTGAGTCGCGATAAGCGGGAAGAGCGAATTTCTATGCGCGGCGAGCTGAAAAATCCTGATACTTTTGAGTCGCGTGGGCAAGATTTTCAGAAAAAAGTCGACGATGGATATTTGGAGATTGCCAAAGTATACGGAATTCCGGTAGTTTCTGCTGACGGGACGATTGACGAAGTTCATGATATGTTGATTGATAATATTGAAAAACACTAGTAAAACCTCTTGATTTTATTGACACTTTTCGTCATAATGAGTAGTTATAGAAGTAGTGTATTCATGGCGGGTGAAAATTGCGAGTGGCAAATCGTGATTTTGGGCTATGAATTAGAGATCTTCACGGCCGTCTATTAACCACTAATTAAAGCGAGGAGTGTTTACGCCTGTGGCAAAAAAACCAACCACAAGTAGCGAGCGCGTCTATTTCACCTCTGGTGATAATGCCCTGCCGCTACCAAACTTAATCGCTCACCAAAAAGATTCTTGGCGCTGGTTCGTCGAAGAAGGTTTGAGTGAGATATTTTCAGAAATTAATCCAATTGACGACTACACTGGTCAGAAGTTGTCGTTAAAGTTCGGCAAATACTATTTTGGCGAGCCAAAAAATACTGACCAATTTGCCAAAGAAAACAACTTGACATTTGAAGCTCCATTGCACGCAACGGTTGAATTGACAAACAAGACAACCGGCGTAGTTGAAGAGCAGGAAATTTACCTCGGTGAATATCCATGGATGACCGAGCGCGGTACGTTCATTATCAACGGTACGGAGCGTGTGGTTGTTAGCCAGTTGATTCGCTCTGCTGGTGTTTTCTTTACCGCTGAAACAGTAGCGGGACGTAATTACTACGGCGCAAAAATCATTCCAGGACGTGGAGCTTGGATGGAATTCGAGACGGCTTCTAATGGCGCGATTTACGTAAAAATTGACCGCCGCCGCAAGATGCCAGCAACGACTTTATTGCGCGCTTTGGGCTATCCGAAGACTAGCGAAATTAAAGAGTTGTTCGCTGATATTGACACTGGTGACGTAAAATACATTGACGAAACTTTGGATAAGGATACTTCTCGTGGTGCAAACGAGGCGTTGATTGAGGTTTATCGTCGATTGCGTCCAGGTGATTTGGCGACAGTTGATAATGCTCGTCAGATGATTGAGCGAATGTTCTTTGACTTCAAGCGGTTCGATTATTCGCGGGTTGGTCGTTATAAATTGAACCAACGCTTGGGTCTGGATGTTGCAAATACAGCAGAAAATCGTACGTTGCAAATGAGCGATTTGGTGGCGATTTTGCGCGAGGTTATTCGCTTGAACAATACGCAAGAGCCAGCTGATGACATTGACGCATTGAGCAACCGCCGAATTCGCTTGGTTGGTGAATTGATTGCTCGACAATTCCGCGTTGGTATGCTTCGAATGCAGCGCAACGCGATGGATCGTATGAGCGTGGCTGATTTGGAAAGCGTTAGCCCAAGTCAATTGATCAACGCACGTCCAATTGTTGCAGCTGTTCGTGAATTCTTTACTTCAAGCCAGTTGTCGCAGCTACTTGACGAAGTTAACCCATTGTCAGAATTGAGCCACAAGCGACGCTTGAGCTCGACTGGTCCTGGCGGTTTGACACGTGAGCGCGCTGGATTTGAGGTTCGCGACGCCCACCCAACTCACTATGGTCGTATCTGTTCAGTGGAAACGCCAGAAGGTGCGAATATCGGTCTGGTGCTGAACTTAGCAACTTATGCGCGCGTTAACGAATATGGATTTATCGAAACTCCATATCTTCGCGTAAAAGACGGCAAAGTCACTGACGAACTTGTTTACTTGGATGCTTCACAGGAAATTGGTGAGGTTATCGCTGATGCTGGTGAGGCTCTTAATGAAGACGGAACTTTCCGAGATGAGCGCGTTAATGCTCGAAGTAACATGCAGCCATCACAAGTTGATGCTAGCCAGGTTACTTACATGGACGCAGCTCACCGTCAGATTTTAGGTTCGACTGCGGCGCTGGTGCCATTTATTGAGAAGACTCGTGTCGACCGCGCCTTGACTGGTTCAAACATGCAACGCCAGGCTGTTCCTCTATTGTGCCCAGAATCTGCAACTGTTGGTACTGGAATTGAGAAGGCTGTGGCCGAGAATAGTGGTCACTTGATTCAAGCTAGCGCCGATGGCGAAGTCGTTCGCGCTGATGCTGATGAAGTTCACGTTAAATATGCTGACGGCGTAAAGATTTATACATTGAAGCACTTCGTGAAGAATAATGACGATCGCTGCTACAACCAAAAAGTTCGCGTCGAGCGCGGCGATAAGGTGAAGAAGGGTGATATCCTGATTGAAGGTGCTTCAATTGCTGGCGGTGAAATTGCTCTAGGTAAAAACCTTCTGGTTGCCTTTATGCCATGGGGCGGCTACAACATGGAAGACGCGATTATCATGAGTCGTCGTTTGGTTGAAGATGATCGATTGACAAGCATTAACATTAAAGATTACACCGTTGAGGTTCGTGAGACGAAGCTTGGTCCAGAGATTGTGACGCGCGATATTCCAAACGTTTCCGAGGAAAGTTTGCGTCACTTGGACGAGAACGGAATTGTTCAAATCGGCTCTGAGGTTAAGGCTGGCGATGTCTTGGTCGGTAAGATTACACCAAAGGGTGAGCAGGAATTGAGCTCTGAGGAACGTTTGCTTCGCGCAATCTTCGGTGAAAAAGCTAAGGACGTTCGCGATACATCACAGCGAATGAACAACGCGGGCGGCGGTAAAGTTGTTGGCGTTAAGATCTTTAGTCGTGAAAATGGTCACGAATTGAAGGCTGGCGTTTTGATGCAAATTCAGATCTTCGTTGCGCAATTACGAAAGATTGGCGTTGGTGATAAGATGGCTGGACGATTTGGTAACAAGGGTGTTGTGGCGAAAGTTCTTCCTGTTGAAGATATGCCGTTCCTAGAAGACGGTACACCAGTTGACGTAGTTTTGAACCCACTTGGTGTGCCAAGCCGCATGAACCTTGGTCAGATTTTTGAAACTCACCTTGGTATGGCAGCGCGAGCATTAGGTTACCGCGTAGCAACTCCGTCATTTAACGGTGTTCCAAGTGAGAAGATTTCTGATGAGCTAGAAAAAGCTGGTTTGGCGCGTGACGGTAAGAGTCAATTGTTTGACGGTCGCACCGGTGAACCATTTGAAGAGCGAACAACAGTTGGTGTGATGCACATGATCAAATTGCATCACATGGTATCTGACAAGATTCACGCTCGTTCAACTGGTCCATACACGATGGTTACTCAGCAGCCACTTGGTGGTAAGGCGCAAAACGGTGGTCAGCGCTTCGGTGAAATGGAGGTTTGGGCATTGGAGGCTTACGGTGCCGCTGCAACCTTGCAGGAAATGTTGACAATTAAGTCCGACGACGTTTACGGTCGTGCAAAGGCTTACGAGTCAATCATTAAGGATGAGCCGATTGTTGGTCCAAAACTTCCAGAGTCCTTCAACGTGTTGGTTAAGGAGCTTCAAGGTTTGGGTCTTCGAGTTGATTTGGTTGACGACGAGGCTGCAGTTGACGCTGAGCACGTTATCGCTTCAAGTGGTCCAGAAGACAAAACCGTTGCCGCTGATGACGAGGAAGAAGAAACATACTTGGACGAATCAGATGACATCGGTGAAATTGACGATGGCATGAGCGTGCAAGATATTGATGAAGTAGAAGAAATAAAGGAGGACGCGTAAGATGGCAAATTCTGCATTTAACGCAACGGGCATCAGCGATTTTGACGCGGTTCGTTTGGCGGTAGCTAGCCCAGAAGACATTCTGAAATGGAGCTACGGCGAAGTTTTGAAGCCAGAAACAATTAACTATCGCACACAAAAGCCAGAACGCGACGGATTGTTCTGTGAGCGAATCTTTGGTCCAGTTAAGGATATTAATCCACACGACTCAAAGCTTAAGGGTGTTCGATCACGCGAAGCTGCTGTCGATAAGAATGGTGAATTGGTCACTAAGTCAATCGTTCGTCGTGAGCGAATGGGTCACATTCAATTGGCAGTGCCTGTAGCGCACATTTGGTTTATGCGTGGCACTCCAAGCGCAATGAGCCAGCTGCTTGGCATGACGGTTCGCAATATTGAGAAAATCGTTTACTTTGCAACTTACGTTATCTTAAACGTTGACGAAGCAACTCGTGATCAATATTTGGCAGATTTGGAAGCGGAAACTGATTTGGCTCGTAAGGCTATCAAAATCCGTTACGAAAAAATGGCTGAAGAAGATGGCGCTGACGTTAAGCAACTAGCTAAAGAGCAGAGCCGTGAAGTCGAGGAATTGGAAGAATCTTACGTTGGTAAGAGATCTCAATTGGAGAGCTTGAATTTCGGTGCTTTGATCTCAGAGAGCGAATATCGCAACTTGCCAGAAGAATATGACGAATTGATCGAAGTTGGCATGGGCGCCAGCGCGGTCAAAGAACTTTTGGACAAGATTGAGTTGCCAAAGCTTATTGCTGAATTGACAGAGGAAGTTGAAACTGCAAAAGGTCAGCGACAGAAGAAGTTGCTAAAGCGTTTGAAGATGCTTGAGAGTATGGAATCTGCTGGCATTAAGCCATCAAGCCTATGTATGACCATTCTGCCGGTGATTCCTCCGGATCTTCGTCCAATGGTGGCGTTGTCTGGTGGCCGATTTGCGACATCTGACTTGAATGATTTGTATCGCCGAATTATCAACCGAAACAATCGCTTGAAGAAGTTGATTGAGCTTAACGCGCCAGAAGTTATTCAGCGCAATGAAAAGCGTATGCTTCAGGAAGCTGTTGACGCTTTGATCGATAATTCAGCATCACGCGGTCGCGCAGTTAGCTCGACTGGTGGTCGCCGCAGTTTGAAGAGCTTGAGCGATATGCTAAAGGGTAAGCAGGGTCGCTTCCGTCAGAACCTTCTTGGTAAGCGTGTTGACTATTCTGGTCGCTCGGTTATCGTGGTTGGTCCAAAATTGAAGATTAACCAATGTGGTTTGCCAAAGCAAATGGCGCTGGAATTGTTCAAGCCGTTCGTGATTAGCTGGTTAATTAAGAATGAATTTGCGCACAATATTCGCTCGGCTTCACGTCTAATTGAAGCTGGTGAAGCGGTAGTTTGGGACGCGCTAGATTCAGCAATTGAAGGCAAGTACGTGTTGCTTAACCGCGCACCAAGTTTGCACCGTTTGTCAATTCAGGCCTTCCAGCCAGTCTTGGTTGAAGGAAAAGCTATTCAATTGCATCCGCTAGTTTGTGCCGGATTTAACGCCGACTTCGATGGTGACCAGATGGCTGTTCACTTGCCGTTATCAAAAGAGGCTCAGGCTGAGGCTCGTGAATTGATGAGCGCAACTGCCAACTTGTTGAAGCCTGCCGATGGTGCGCCAGTGCTGCACATTTCGCAGGACATCGTGCTTGGTAACTATTACTTGACTTACGACAAGCCGCAAGCTCAGACCGACAAGGTCAAAACTTACAGTTCTGTTTACGAAGCAGAAATGGCTTACGACAATGGCGTAATTCACTTGCAAACCCCAATTCGTATCTTTGCGAAAGGTAAAATGCGTGAAACAACTTTGGGTCGCGTCTTCTTCAATGAGATTCTGCCTGAAGATTTCCCATACGATAACAATGTCCAGACTAAGAAGCAGCTTAAGAAAGTACTGGCGCAAATCTTTAACAAGTACGGCGCCGAAGAAACCGCTAAGATTGCAGACCGCATGAAGGGTCAAGCTTTCCGCTTTGCTACTGTTGCGGCTGTGTCTACTGGTATGACCGACTACGTCCACTTCGAGGAAATCCCTCAATTTGTGGCTGAAGGTGACGCCAAGGCGGCTTTGATTTCTGAGCAATTCGACCAAGGTTTGATTACTGAGGAAGAGCGATACAACTTGACGGTTAGCGCATGGCGAAACGTCGACAATAAGATTACGGCATTCCTGAAAGACCAATTGGCACACATGGACACCAGTATTTCTATGATGGTTAACTCTGGTGCTCGTGGTGATATTTCCAACGTGAAGTTGGCGAGCGCGATGATTGGTGTTCAGATGGATGCAACCAACCATGAGATTGAGCTTCCAATCCGCAGCTCTTACACGGGCGGTTTGTCTAGCCTTGAAGCCTTTATCGCAACCCGTGGTGCACGTAAGGGTCTTATTGACACGGCTCTTAAGACTGCCGACTCGGGTTACTTGACTCGTCGTTTGGTAGACGTTGCACAAGACGTCTTTACTGTTGAAGACACTGATGGCGACGATGAAGGTTACGCAATTTACCGATCAGAAACTGAAGAGACGATGATTGACTTCTCAAACCGTTTGGCTGGTCGTTATGCTGCTGAAACAATCCCAGGTCATGTCAACAAGAACGAATTGATCACGCGTGAAATCGCAGATTCAATTGACGACGACGAAAGCATTGAAAGCGTTAAGATTCAATCTGTATTATCGACAAACAACCTTAACGGTATTCCACAGCGAAGTTACGGTATTGATATGTCGACTGGTAAATTGGTTGGCAATCATCAGCCAGTTGGTGTTATCGCCGCTCAGTCAGTCGGTGAGCCAGGTACTCAGTTGACGCTTCGTACCTTCCACAACTCTGGTGTTGCTGGTGGTGACATTACTCAAGGTTTGCCTCGCGTTGAAGAATTGTTTGAAGCGCGCACACCAAAGGGTCAAGCATTCATTACGGAAGTTGCTGGTTTGGTTGACGTTTGGGAAGATGGCAAGAAGTACATCGTTCAAATTACGCCAGAATCTGGCAAGGTTGAGCGATTGCCATTAGAGGGACGAACTGTTGTGGTTAAGGCTGGCTCAAGCGTTAAGGCTGGCGATGTCTTGGCAACTGGCGAGAGCGACACTCGACCTTTGATCGCGCCATTTGACGGTGTGATTGAGTCGGCTGAGGATACTTTGGTGATCGCGGCAGAGGCTGCTTCACCAACTCGTTATGAAATCCCAGGCAATATGCAGTTGGTTGTTAAGGCAAACGATGTTGTTGAAGCTGGTGATCGATTGACGGCTGGATCATTGAACTTGCACGATTTGATGCGACTTAAGGGTGTTGAGGCAACTCAGCGCTACATCATCAACGAAGTTCTGCGAATCTACGCCGCTCAGGGTCAGGACGTGGCTGACAAGCACTTGGAGATTATTGTTCGCCAAATGTTTAGCCGCGTGCAAATCGAAGATGCTGGTGATAGCGAATTCGTGACTGGCGACATCGTTTCTAAGGCCGCTGTGGTCAATGCAAATAAGCAATTGGCTGCTGAAGGTAAGAACTTGATTAGCTACACACAATTGCTACTCGGTATCACAAAGGTGTCAATCTGGAGCGACTCATGGCTATCAGCCGCATCCTTCCAGGACACTACTCGCGTCTTGATCAATGCTGCTGTATCTGGTCGAGCCGACCACTTGCACGGTTTGAAGGAAAACGTCATCATCGGTCGCAAGATTCCAGTAGGAACTGGCGCTGTTGAAGAAGATGAAGAATTCGAAACACCAAGCGAAGACGAATTCGTCGAAGAGGAAGTCGCTGCTTAGTAGGTAGGTCTGACCGCAATAACCCGCAACACCCGCACCTTGACTATAAGGTCGGGTGTTTTGCGTATGATGATTATTTTATTTGGTAGCTCATAAAGCACTGTATGTAGATTCGAAGTCTTTGTTTTGGATGATATGTGTTGACTTTTTAACTAAGGTGTGATATAAATTACATTAGCTTTTACACAACCGTGTGAAAGAGCACTTCACAGCAAGGGAGAATATGATGTGTCTTGTCTGGGCAATTCTTGCAACCCTGACCGGTCTGGCGATTTCTATCTCTGTCGTCTATCTGATGACATTTCAGGAAGAGGCAAAGATCGGAGACATGGACGATGAGAAGGAGAAGCGCTCAGCTAATCTCCAGCTCAAGGTCGTGAGGGTGTTTTATACCCTTCTGTTCATGTTTATCATGTGGGCAC
>CAJPKE010000026.1 GCA_905370345.1 Candidatus Saccharibacteria bacterium UBA6209
GCGCGCAATATCTACAGTGTCATAGGAAGATAGAGTAGTAATGTCCTCTTCGTATGTCTTAATAAAATGCTCGATAATAAGTTCTGGATCTAGCATCCGCTGACCGTCGTAATTGTATTGACCGCTCATTGAATAGGCGCAACTTCCAACGTCTCGCACGAACCTAGAGATTTTTGCCGAGTCTTTGTCGGTCTGCTGAAATGTTTCAGTATCAATGCACCACGGTTTAGTGCTGATAGTAAATGCAAAGTTTTTTATTTGCGCGTCATTCATTGTATACGGTTTTTCTAGGCTGTGAAAATAATGCATAGTGGCGAATGCAGTACGGGCGATAAGCCGTGCTTTTTCTTCAGGTAGCATAGTCTCGCGGTATTCGTCGACTAGGCTGTCACAGCTACGCACGCCTTGTATAAAATCGGTAATCACTGCCACTTCTCCATTCTCGAGGCGGATAACGCCTTTCGGCTCGAAGGTGCGAATTGCTTGAGGGTGCTCTAAGCTATTGATATCTCGCATTGTATCAATATCTTTCAACGCTGCGCGTGGTGTAAGATATGGCTTGATTGCCCAAGGTTGGGTTGCGAGAGGTATGCCCGAGCAGTATGATGTTGCATCATAAAACCCAACTTCATTGATGCTATTGCGGCGACCTTCTGAGTAATCGTCGCGAGGATCTAACCCTATGTAAAGATAATCTAATGGCACACCTAACCGGTCGGTGCCAAATAATGCAATATCTCCTGGATACAGTTGATCTACTTGTTCCCGTAAATCTCTCGTATCATCAATAGCGATTGGTGTTATAGATAAAAATCCTTCGAGCTGACGCATAAACTATTTTATATCATAAATCACGTATATTTGCAATAGCTAGGCGGACTTCGTCGGTCGTCGTGGTGTGCATCAGCTGTTCGCGTAGTTCTTTGGCACCGTCAAAATCGCGAATATAAATCTTGAAAAAACGTTTTAGAGTTTCAAAAGGTCGCCCTAAAATCGGCTGGTAAGAATCAAACAAATCCAAGTGATAATTAAGAAGCGCCAACAGTTCTTCTTTATGATTATCTGCGTTAGTTTTCGATTCACGGAAGCAGAACGGATCACTGAAAACGCCTCGCCCGATCATAATTCCATTCACGCCGGGGTGTTTTCTGGCAATTTCCAGCCCATGTTCTCGGTCGCGGATGTCGCCGTTGATAGTCAGGAGCGTTTGCGGGGCAATTTCATCGCGCAGCTTAACGATCTCGTCAATCAATTCATAATGCGCTGCAACTTTGCTCATCTCTTTTTTTGTGCGCAGATGAATCGTCAGATTAACGATATCTTGCTGTAAGATAGTCGTCAGCCACTCTCGCCACTCATCGACATAAGTATATCCCAGCCGAGTTTTTACGCTAACAGGCAATCCAGATTTTTTGGCGGCGTTAATTGCGGCTATCGCTATGTCGGGTCGACGAATCAGAGCAGCGCCACCGCTTTTAATGGCAGATTTGGCGGGACAACCCATATTGATATCAATTCCGTTAAAACCAAGTTCCGCGCAGTGCTTCGCGAAAGCTTCCATATCCCCTGGCTCGCCACCCCAGATTTGCGCAATCAGTGGCTGCTCATCGTCGGTTTTAATTAGTCGCCCAGCTATAGCCTTATCGCCAGCGTGCACCCAGCCGGTAGCATTTGCGAATTCGGTGAAAAATATATCTGGTGCGCCAGCCTGTTTCACGACATGACGAAACACGACGTCAGTGACGGCTTCCATTGGTGCTAATATGAAAAATGGCTGCGGTAAATCATTCCAAAACGATGTCATCTCTGTTATTTTATCACAAAAAGGAGAAAACCCCTCACTCTCGTCTTTGAGAATGAGGGGGATGGGGGCTCAAGCGGTTCTGCTCGGAGTAATTCTCAACGGTGAGAAAAACTGCCACGAGTGAATCTCGCGAGCCCAAGAATGGGGGGAAGCAAAACGCCTTTGTCTTACTTCCCAGCGGACATGGAGGGAGTCGAACCCCCGTCCTCTTTCTCATGCGAGATAGAGGGATTCCGATCTAACATGTCCTTTGATTCTTTTCCGGATTACCGGCTGGGGAATCAGACCCAGTGATAGGCTTTAAGCCTTGCCGCAGCTCGGACAATGGAATTTCCATTTCCCAAGCTTCGAGGGGTCCACGTAGAAAATGCTTCCACACTTACTGCAGATCTTCCCTGTAGTATACAGACCCGTGGGGGTGCTCGTTCCGTAATACTTGAACACCGCTCTCACCTCTTTCTGTGCCGTAACTATACGGCGTGAAGAAAAGAGCCGACCCTATGACTGTGCTCCTAGAGAGCACAACTTAGAAAAAGTCAGCTCTACCAATAAAGCGTTTATTATAATAACACTAATTATAAAAAAATGCAACAATATACCAGAATATTTTTATATTTCGCCCGCCAGCAGGTCTTTTTCGAATTGTAGCATTCCCTTATAATCCGCCGAATACCCAGAAATATTTGGCATATCAAGCGTGGTAATTTTTCGCCAAATAATCTCAATTAGTTGCGTAAATTCAGACAATTCTTCTCTGGAGAATGCATCTTCCAAGCTGAGAATATCGCCGGTCTTCATGTCTGGCTCGACAAATTGCAATCGCCCGCCAGTAAACGTGAAATTGCTATAATCGCGCGAATGCTCGACCAGCAGCTGATAGAACATCAATTGCTGGCGATATTTATGAAGTTTGATTTTCTCGTAATCGGCCGAACCTTTCCAGGAATGCGCCGGCTTGCCAGTTTTATAATCCGTTACGAAGATGGTTTTATTTTGTTTGTCGATGTCGACGACGTCAAGTTTACCGGTCAATCTGGCGCTATCTATAATTACGCCTTGGTTTGAAAAGTCCAATTCCGCCAAGTCCGTGTCGTGAAAATCTGAAGATTTGGCGTTTAAGAACGCGGTCAAAGCCGACTTCCCTTTGTCTAAGTACAATTGAAAATCGTCCGCCGGCAAATGCTGGCTCTCGAGGGATTTTTGGAAAAATTGGAGAATTTGTTCGGTGCTTGGCAGTTGATGATCGGCGCTAAATGAGCAATGCGCTTGCTGAAGGCTGCTGTGAATCGCGGTTCCGTAAGCTGCGGCGGAATTTTTGGCGGATGGAAAATGCAGCAAATTGTTCAATAAGAAATTCTGCGGTCCGCCACGTGAAACGTCGAGGAAATTGTTCAAATGCGTCGCAGAAAGTTTGTATGTTTCCAGCGCTGGCGCTAATAAGTCCTTTAATTCCGGAACAATCGGCGAAGTTAGTCGCGTCGTCCAGTCGGTTTCAGCAAGTTCAATTTGCTCGGCTGGGTCATCGCTGGTTGGAATGATGGTTGGCATGCAATTTGTCAAGAAACTGGCGATTATCGTGTCGCTGCCAGAATCGTTGGTTTGGGAATAAGTCATGGTCAATGTGGTTTTGGCGCGAGTCATCGCCACAAAGAATAATCGAAGTCGTTCGTCGTAAGTGGCGCCCGCTGGCTGAAGTTGGAGATTTGCGGGATATCGGATAGCTCGACTGCGTGAACGGACTTTCTCACCCCAAGCGCTGTCAATTGCCCCAATCACGAAAACGTGCGGAAATTCCAGACCTTTGGATTTGTGCGCGGTCATTAAGTTTATGGCGCCGCTGAGTGAACTTGCGTGCGTGCGAATTTGTGTTAAGCGAGTTTTTGTTGAAATATGCAGGTCAATAAACTCCAAAAAATCTTCCAGAGTTGGATTTTTATCGGTGATTCGATCGCGAAGTTTTTGACGCAAAGTACGCAAACTTTCTAGAATTGTCAGATATGCTTCTGGGTTTTTATCTAGCTTTTCTGGCGAGAAATAGAAATTGGCGAGAGAATTGACCGGAAGATCGCCGCTTTCATCGTTAGTTAAGCCTAATAAATTGTCCAATTGCTCTTCCAATGGCAAATTTGGCACGTCCTTAGCGCGCTCCAAAAGCCACTCCGCAAATTCCTTAAATACGCTGTTCGCTAACATACTTTCCAGCCACAATTGCCGATTTTTGTAAGCTTGAAGGCTCAATTTCCAGATGTCCAGCGCAGAAAATGCAAACGCGGGATGAGCCGTAATTTCCGGTAGTAGACTATTGGCAACGTCCAAATTATTCTGGCTAATCGCCACGACAGTTCGCGCTAATTTGTCCAGAATCTGAATTATATCTTGCTCCAAAATGTCGTCGTGACGCTCGTAATTGACAAAAAGATTTTCCTTATAAAGATGCGGAAGAATTTCAATGAGTTCCTTATGGTGGCGCGCAATAATCGTGATGTTTTCTGGTTTCTCGCCGTTTTTTATCAGCTCGGCAATTTGTTTGGCAATTCCCGCTCGCTCTTCGCTAACAGATGAGAATTCTTGGATTTCGACTTTTGAGCCTTCGCTATTTGCGTGCGCGGTCAATTGCTTTGATAGCCCGTCAATTGTGTTTTCCAATCGATCCGCGCCTTGAGTGATAACGTCTCGCGCTGAGGATAAAATGTTCTCGGCAGAACGATAATTGTCGGTCAAAACGATGATTTTTGGGTCGTGATAATGCTGGCGGAAACGTTGGATGTTGCCCACGTCTGCGCCTTGGAAGCTGAAGATTGCTTGGTCGTCATCGCCGACCGCCATGATGTTTGGATTATCGTCATTCTCGCTGGTCAAATTGAACAATAATCGTAGTTGCGCCAAGTTCGTGTCCTGGAACTCGTCGACCATGATGAATTGGAATTGCTCTTGGAGATTTGCGCGAAGTTCTGGGTGAGATTCGCAAGCTTGAATAACGGATAAAATCATGTCGTCGTAGTCAAATAACGAGCGCTCGGATAAAATATTTACGTATTTTTCGTAAACGTCAATTGCGGCGGATAATTTTTCTGCGGCGGTAAAATCTTTCAGGACAAATTCGCCATTGGCATTTTTTTCGCACCATTTATTTTTCCAGGCAGTCAGCGGCTTGGTTGAGTTTTCGTCAAGTGCTTCTTGGGTGGCGTGCACGATGCTCAGCGCCAAAACGTTGGCGTATGGCGTGATTGAGGCTGGCAATTTTGAGTTTTTCTCGTCAGGATTTTTGGTGGCTAAATTGGCAATTTTCTCAGCTATCGGCGCAAACATTTCAATCGTCTTTTTCGATATTTTGGCGGAAAATACTTGCTGAATATCTGGCGCGATTTCGGCGATTGTGCTTTGATTGTCCTCAATAATTGCCCGTAATTCTGACGGCGTTAAGCCACTTTGCTTGAACTCGGAAATAATACGGATGAGGTCTTTAATATAAACGAATTCCCCGTTGTTTTTCGCACTTAATGGGTTCCGCCAATCAAGTCCTTCGAGTATTCCAGAAATAATTTGATATTGCGTCAATTCGTCAACCGGCTGAGCGTCAGCGCCACGAAAAAAATATTCACGGTGTTGATTGATGATTTCTGTGCCGAAGCTGTGAAACGTGTGAATCGCAATTTTATACGCGTCCTCACCGATAACCTGGCGAAGCCGTTGGCGCATATTCGTGGCGCCGCTTTCAGTAAACGTCAAGCACAAAATACTATTCGGTAAAGTGTCGGTCTGTTTCAGGATTTGGGCAGTGCGCATACTTAGAAGCTCGGTTTTCCCCGTTCCTGGCCCAGCAATTACCAAAAGTGATCCGTGGATGTAGTCGACTGCTTGTCGTTGATTATCGTTTAATTTAGCGTAACGAGTATTGAAATCCATAGTTTTATTTTATCATGTTGACTAGTTTTAATAGAACGTGTAATATTAGGGTATCGTGCTAGTTCCTTGCGCGTTTCAGTTAGCTAAGGGACGCACAGTACCTTAGCGATTTCTATCCTGGAAGGAGAATCATGAGCAAGAGGATTATTTCCGTACTTGCCATCGTCATGCTCACCGCTGGGTCGCTGTTCGTGACTCAGAGTAGCGCCAAGGCATATCCTGGCAACTGCTATGCGGAAGTGACGTCTGATCTCAAAGGACACGCTAGCTGTCATTCCGGCACGGGGTATTACCGTGTTGGTATCAGTTGCGCAGCAGTCTGGACGCTTGGATATGCCTTTGGGGTGTATAGTCCCTGGATTTCCGTAAAGTCCAGGAATGACGAAGCCTGGGCATGGTGTCCTCCTGGAGCGTGGCTATGGAAGCCTGCTGGACAGGCTCACTATCACGCGTTCCTCGAGAGGAGAAATCCCTGAGATGAGCCTCAGAGTCGCTCTTTGGAGCGACTCTGAGGCTAAGATTTATAGTATTTTTTTAAGGAGGGCGTAAATGAAAAACTTAAAAAAGATAAGATTTAGTCATATATATATGTTTGTAATGACGATTGCGTTGATCTTTCTGAGTTATCAAGTCTACGAGCTGAATGAAAAAGGATATATAAGATCAGTCCAGTCTTCCATAAATTATCTTGAAAACGCCCAAAGCATTAAGCGACTTGAGTTTTGTGTTAATCACGCCATTAAAGATTGTACTGAAGAAAATGTCGACGCTTGGAATGAAAAACATCCAGAAGACGCGTTTAAGGGTAAAAGCCACTTGGATATTTCCCGTCAAGCAGTCAAATCGACCATACAGGCTGGCTATTAGATTTCACATCTTTGCCATCTCGCGCACCTCATAAAAAAATGGTAAAATATTATCTATGAATAAGGCGACGTACGACGAGCTGGCGCTGGAGCGAATTGCTAAGGAAAAATTTGGTTTTCCAATTGATGTTCAATCGATAATTTTGTGGCACGCTGATGCCAGTCGCACGGCTA
This sequence comes from Candidatus Saccharibacteria bacterium UBA6209, assembly GCA_905370345.1. Classification (GTDB taxonomy): domain Bacteria; phylum Patescibacteriota; class Saccharimonadia; order Saccharimonadales; family Saccharimonadaceae; genus Nanosynbacter. The sequence goes on from CAJPKE010000026.1 coordinate 6,751, forward strand.
AGGCGTCGGTGTTTTTGACGAATAAAAAGCAGTTGATGATGTATTTGGAGGCGACTTCGCCGTTGATTTTGTCTGACGTTAAAAAGATAATTTCACGAATGGGTATGCGTGCAGAATTATTTCTTCCACCAAAAGGTCAGCCGCGATATTTTGAAGACATTGGCAAGCGCAAATTCCGTGAAGTTTTTCCTGGAAGAAAACACGTTACGGATGAAGATTTGCATTTTTATAAAACTTTGGCGCCGTATAATCCTGCCTTAGTTTTGATTTCTGAAGTGAAAAATGGCGAGATATATCAATTCGATTCTGACGCGTACGGAAATTGGCGAGTCGGCGCAAGGTTCAGGTATAGAAGGATTCAAACGAGCTAATGCGCGACTACTTGGACATTATTAAGCGGAATCTGCTTTCCCCTATCGTCGTGGTGATTTTTCTGCTGGCTGGTGCGCTGGTTTATGTTCGTGAATATCGTGATGCGTGGTTTATTTCGGTGGTGATTGTCGTGAATTCGACGATTGGTATTATTCAGGAGCTAAGGGCTAAGCGAGTTTTGCGGCAATTGGAGTTGATGAGCGCGCCGAAAGCTCGAGTGTTAAAAGACGGAAATGTTGTCGAGGTTGGCTATGATGAGCTTAAAATTGGCGATGAAATTCTTATTCAGGCTGGCGATGAACTACCGGCGGACGCGAAAGTTATTGAGTCAAAAGGCTTGGAGCTGAATGAAAGTATGTTGACTGGCGAGTCTGCGTCGATTGAGAAAAAGGACGGTGATGTCGTGTTGGCGGCGACGACGGTTTTGGCTGGCGAGGGCACGGCGCGAGTAATTGCGATTGGTGACGACACGAAAGCTGGCGCGATTAGTCAAGTTCTGAAACGTTACAAACCAGAACTCACGCCTCTGCAATTAGCGATTTGGCGCGCAATTTACTTCTTGACTTACGGCGCAATTGTCCTGTCGCTACTTATTGCTATCGTCTATTATTTCTCTGGCGATAACGTTGTCGTCATCTTAAAAACCATAACTTCAGCAGCGGTTACAGTTGTGCCGGAAGGTTTATTGTTGGCGAGTTCTCTGCTTTTGGCGTTCGGCTCACTGCGATTAGCGCAGGCGAAAGTCCTGCCGCAAAAATTGTCAGCAATTGAAGCGATGGCGCTTTTGAATCTGCTGGCTGTAGATAAAACAGGCACCTTGACTAGTGATGAAGTTACGCTGGAGCAGGTCGCGGCTTTCGGTGATGAAAATGACTATTCAGACTCTGACATCGCCAGTTTTGCGGCGTTAATTGCTCATGAAACCAGCGGCGGAAATATCACTGGCCGTGCAATTTTGGCGGAAGCTACGTCGCCAAAAAATACGAAAGTTTTGGGAGTGATGGCGTTTTCATCGGCGCGTAAAATGGCTGGCGTGAGGGCGAATATTGACGGTGAAATTCGGACTTTGATGATGGGCGCGCCAGAGTTTGTGTCGAAGTTGGCGCCGGTAAATGAGGAGATTCAGAAGAAGCTGAATGATTGGGCTGACAATGGTTTGCGCGTGTTGATGTTGGCTGAATTCTCGGATGACAAAACCAAATTGAAAGACTTGAAAAATGGTTCTGGAACGGCAATTGGTGCGGTTGTTTTGCGCAATTCCCTACGTCATGGCGTTGTTGAAACGGTGGATTTTTTGCAGAGCCAAGGCGTAACTATTCGTGTAATCTCTGGTGATAATCCGCGCACAGTTCAATATATCGCCAAAGAAGCTGGAATTAAACATCCAGAAAAGGCGATTTTAGGCGAAGATTTGGCGGCGCTTAGCGAAGATGAATTTAATAAGGCTGCCGATACTTACACGATTTTTGCCAGAGTTTTGCCAGACCAAAAAGAGCGCTTGATCAATCGATTCCAGCAATCTGGCAAGTTCACTGGTATGGTTGGTGACGGTGTAAACGACGCTTTGGCACTGAAAAAGGCTGACCTTGGGGTAGCGATGTACGCTGGTGCGCCGGCTTCTCGTCGAGTTTCTGACATTATATTGCTCAACAATTCGTTCACTTCTCTGCCGATGGGAATGAAATTGGGCAATCAAATTATGCAAGCAATCGAGGTGATCGCTGTCCTGTTTTTCCATAAAATTATTTACGGCGTGACGCTTCTTCTTGCAACGATTCTTATTGACATGAATTATCCGTATTCGCCGCGCCACATTACATTTATGAATATTTTTCTGGTGACTATGCCGACTCTCATGTGGACGCTATTTCCTCCCACGCCGAAGCATCGAATAAATCCGAAGCGATTCTGGCATGATACTTTGCTGGCTGTTACACCGATTGCTTTAATCACTGGTGCGGCTGTCGCGTTCACCTATTGGATTACCTCTGTTATGTTCCCTGGTCACGCTGCAGAAGTCGCAACGATGACGGTGCTTACCGCGACTTTGTTTGGCGTATATTTGGTGTTCTTGGTGGGAATTATGTTGGACGTAGCTATCGATAAATCCGCCAAGCGCGCTCGCTTGCTTTATTTTCTGTCGGTGATTATTGTGGCGGCTGGAAGCTTTGGTTTTGGGTTCCTGCGCGACTTTTTCGATTTCACTGTGCCAAATTTGTTCATAATGTGGCCAGCAGCTGGCGCAATTGTCGTAGCGATGTTAGCTCAGCTATTCATTGCTCGCTGGGCTGGTCGGCGAATTGTTCGGTAAATATTTTTAACTTTCTTTAACTATCTTCTTTGTGGATTGTATTTTCTCGTCCGCATAAAGAACCACATCTTTTATAACTAGTTTTTGTACGGCAGAAATAAGAAGCTCCATAAATTCAAAATTTATTTTTCCGTCTTTTGTTGGAAGCATAATATTTAACGCATCGGCATCCTTAGCGTAAAAGTTGTGTCCATAATTAAACTGTCCGTTATATGATGACTTATGAATTGCAGAAGTAACAAATATTGCTGATTCTGGTTTGATGTTTTCTGTGTGCACAACAGCAATATGATCATCGCCGCCATAATTATAATTCCTATACTTGGCTGAACCGAACATATCAATAGTAATTGTATTTTTTGAAAATACTTCTACTTCATTTCCTATAAAATCTGATATTCCAGTATTCGCTTCTCCTGCTGTAATGAATGGCAAAGAGCCGTTTACTCTATCATCGCTTTTAAGCCTTTTTCCTCTAGTTGATTTACCGAATAATTTTTCTAAATTATATTCTTTCCATTGTACGGATTTAAGATTTTCTAATGCTTCCTTCTCCTCACTAGACAATTTATAATTGTCTAGTCCGCTTACCGTCAGGTAAGCGGAAAGTTCGCGTATACGCTCCTCTTCGAGTTCGCGTATACGCTCCTCTTCGAGTTCGCGTATACAAGCGTCCATAAATTCAAAATCTATTTTCCCGTCTTTTGTTGGAAGCTGGATTTTATTATTCTGAATTTTAGCCCATGAACACATATTTT
>CAJPKE010000027.1 GCA_905370345.1 Candidatus Saccharibacteria bacterium UBA6209
CCACTAAATGATAGTACTCATTGGAACACGGAACCTGTTTGGCGCGATGAGTTTAATGGCACGTCATTAGACACAGATTCTTGGAATATATACGCCAGTGGATGGAACGCTAATAACGTCCAGAGTTGCTACAGTAGAAGTGAAGAAAATGTGAATGTTAAAAACGGCAGTCTAAACTTAGTAGGACTATATAAGCCCGGCGCGCGCTGCAAAGGAAATGAAAAAAGCGGCAACTTCACCTCTGGATTCGTAGAAACGAAGGGTAAGAAGTCTTGGACTTACGGCTACATCGAGGCTCGCATAAAAATGCCAAATAATAAGAGCACCTGGCCTGGTTTTTGGATGAGTCCTGATAAACCTACATATGGCAGTTGGCCTCGCAGTGGTGAAATTGACATCGTGGAAACTAAAGGTTCTAACTTAGATTACGCTGCCTCAGACGCTCACTGGGGACTTTCAACATACAATAAAAAACATGCTCAAGGCAAGGATTTGCCAGCTGGATTCAAAGATACCACTCAGTGGCACACTTACGGCGTAAAATGGACTGAAGGAAAATTGGAATATTACATTGACGGCGTAAAGTTCCACACTGTCAACGGATTCGATCAGCCAAACGCAGCGAACGCGCCTTATGGTCCGTTTGATCAACCATTCTTCTTGCGTCTTAACTTGGCAATCGGCGGTGATTACATCGACGGTAAAGGCAGTAAATGGTCAAACGCCTACAACGCCCTAGCTAAATATCCAAAGTCATTCCCAGCAACTATGTCAATCGATTATGTCCGCGTATACGAAAGGCGAACAGCTAAGGAAATAAACGTGCCAGATAACAATTTGCGCACTCAACTTAATAAAAAATTGTCAGCAGTACTTAGCACTAATCGTAAAGACGATCAAAAAATCACTGACGTAGAGTTGGAAAAATTGACAGACCTTAACCTGGATGCAGCCGACAACGCATCAGAAGCAGAAAAAATTCACGATTTAACAGGCTTAGAGGCGGCTAAAAACCTTAAGACTTTATCTCTTAAGAACAACTCCGTCTTCGACCTAAGAGCAGTTTCTAACATCAAATCTCTAAAGTCAATAAGCCTAACGATTAATCGCTAATTAGCTCAGGCGTTTACAGGAAAATTGTCATCTCATTATGGGGTGGCAATTTTTTATTTCAGCTTAAAACCTCAGTATTCAGTATTTCCACAGCTCTGTTGTTAAAATAACTACATAATATTCTTTACTTTTATTCCGCTTATTGTTACACTAGCGATGGATAAAAAATATTTGGGAGAAAACAAAAAATGTTAATAAAAAGACGTTTTTTTAATACAAAAGTTAAAATAGTAACTGCGGTAATGACTGTTAGTGTTCTTGTTGGTGGGGCATTATTTACTCTGCCAATGGACAACGCCAAAGGTGTAGGAAGTCCATATCCGCCAACAGATAGTGAAAACTGGAATCCAGAACCTGTTTGGCGTGACGAGTTTGACGGAAATTCGCTAGATGGGACCAAATGGACAGCTCTTAATGGCGGATGGAAAGATGAAAACCAACAAGTTCGAAGCTGCTACACGAGATCAGATGAAAACATCAATGTCAGTGGCGGTAGCTTAAATCTGATTGGACTACATAAACCAGGAGCAACCTGTACTGGCGGTAACACTAAAACTGGTGACTTCACTTCCGGATTCGTACAGACGAAAAATAAGGCATATTTTAAATATGGCTACATCGAGGCTCGCATAAAAATGCCAAAGAATAAGAGTACCTGGCCTGGTTTTTGGATGAGTCCTAATAACTCTCCGTACGGTCCTGGTTGGCCTGATTGGGGCGAGATCGACATCGTAGAGGCAAAAGGCTCTAATCGCCAATTCGCTGCATCCGACGCACACTGGCGAGACAAGAATACACCGACCGGTCAAACTGGTAGTCACAGAAACCGCCAAGGAGTTATTCCATCAAGTAAGTTCGGCACTAATGATACTACGGAGTGGCACACATACGGCGTAAAATGGACTGAAGGAAAACTTGAATACTTCATTGACGGCGAGCTACATCACACAATTACCGAATTTAAGAATTCAAACTCCACAGGAAGTCCTAATGGACCATTTGATCAAGACTTCTTCTTGCGACTTAACTTAGCCATTGGCGGCAACTACATTGATTCGCCATGGGATGATCCTAACAGCTCAGTAGGAGCTGCAAACGGAGAGGGCTTCCCAGCAACTATGTCAATCGACTACGTCCGCGTGTACGAAATGCGAAAACCCAAAGAGGTTGAAATCAGAAGCGTGGTACTGCGCAAGTTGCTTAATGAAAAGCTAGGAGAAAAACTTGGTACAACTCGTACAGCAAATCAAAAAATTACTGACGTAGAGTTGGAAAAATTGACAGACCTTGAATTAATTAATAATGGTGCCCCATACATTTTCGAATTAAACGGAATAGAAGCTGCTAAGAATCTTCAGAGCTTGGTGTTAGAAAACAACTATGTCGAGGACCTAAGCCCACTATCTGGATTAACCTCCCTAAGGACTCTATCTCTAAAAAGGAATTCCATCACCGATATAAGTCCGCTAGCTGGATTAACATCCCTAACTTCCCTACATCTTGAAGATCAGCGTGCTGCGATTGAACCTAACGACAAATCGTTTGCTTCACCGCTGAAGGATTTTGCAGGAAACACGATTCCTGTAATCGACTCAGCGAAAGTCATTAACGACACGGCAATTCCTGGAAATATTAAGATACTATCACCACCCAACTACACAGCGAATGACGTAGATGTTTTTTGGACAAGCAATGTAACAATCGGAGCAGCTTCAACTACGTTTAGTGGCGAGCTAACTATCGACACATCATCGATCCCTAGGACGGGTCAACCGCAGCCACAGCCTCAGCCACAGCCGCAGCCGCAGCCTCAGCCACAGCCGCAGCCTCAGCCACAGCCACAGCCTGGAAATCCGTCAGCTGCCGCTCATAATCCAGCTAATAAGCCTCAGAATGCTGTAAGCGGACTACTCGCAAACACAGGATTTAATGCCTTCTTAGGTGTTATCGCCACCCTAGCATTAGTTGCCGCAGGACTATTCATTCTACGCTAACCAGAGGCTACATAAAATTACCACCCCGTGATGAGGTGGTAATTTTTTATTCATTTTCTACCAGCCGAACATATGAGTAGCCGTCTACAGCGGTATAACCGCAAAAACAATAAAAAAGACCTCAACTATACTTGTTGAAGTCTTAAAATTCGATTTGGCTCCGGGGGCGGGGTTCGAACCCGCGGCCTATTGGTTAACAGCCAACCGCTCTACCGCTGAGCTACCCCGGAATATGTCTTGTATTATAGCGAGTTTTTGAATAGTTGTAAAGTTACTGACGGACAATTTCCAATGCTTTTTTTAAAATCTCCACTTCCGAGCGTGATTTTTCGTCGTCCTCGGCTTCTCTCTTCTTAATTTCTTTCGCTAAATTTTGCCACCAAACTTCTTTTTTCTCACTGCTCAGCGTCAAAGATCTAACTTCGCCGTCCTGCTTCTCTAAAAATCCCGCAGCCACCAAATTATCAACATGTTTTGCTACCGTCGACACCGATTTATAGCCCAAGGCGCGCATAATTTCCCGAAGCGTCGGACTATAGCCATTGCCCTTTATAAACCCATCGATAAAATCCAACATTATTTTTTGCTTTTTCGTAAGTTTCATATCTAAAGTATACACCATACGCTATACTTAAAATATGGCAAAAAAATATATTAACGACGTTCGATTCTGGCTATTGGCGATTATTATTTTTGGCGGCGGCTTCGCTCTGCACCCCAGTATCGGTTTATCAATTCTGAATTTCCCGTCACTGCGCATAGGATTATATCAAATCATTGCCGTAAGCCTACTGTTATTTTCCTTGCCCTTGCTACTTAAAAAACGCCAAGAATTGTTGAAAAACCGATGGCTAATCGGCGGATTTTTGGCAATTTTTATCGCCATCACCGTCGGAATATTTTTCGCAGAAACACGCCTGCGCACCGCGTTATATTCATTGTCGCTATTATTCTTACTCACCGTCGGATTATCTGCTGGCTTAATTTACAGCGAATTGTCAAAATCAGAAAAACGTAAACTCATCAATGTCGGATTATGGAGCGGGCTGGTTTTTGGGATTTTAGCGATTATTCAGCTCATCGTCGCCACTTTTGAACCAACAGGGTTTGGTACGCTTTGCGCTGGTTGTAAGGCCGACGTTTTTGGGTTTCCACGAATCAATTTATTCGCCGCCGAACCTCAGTTCTTCGCCAATTCTCTACTTCCAGCATTCTTCCTTGCGCTCTTTCAATCAAAATCTCGCTTAGCCAAATTTAGCCTATTTTTCACAACTCTCGCCATATCTTTAACATTTTCCCGTGGCGGATTTTTGGCAATTTTTATCGCCATCACAGCCTTATTGATAATCGCTTTCATAAAACGAATTGACATATCTTTCATTCGTAAAAAACTTCCAATCATCTTCGCTGGATTATTACTCGGATTCGCCTTATTATTCTCATCAGCCAACATTAAATATGCCAACACGCCTTTCATTGCGCACAATACCTTCGTCAGTATGGTTGATCAATTATCTCTCGGGAAAATTAAGATTCCGCAAAAATCCGTCACCAAAAATCCGTCACCAAAACCCGCCGAAAACATTCCACCAATCAACAATTCTTTCCAGCCCGCTGGTTTCGTTGAAGCTTCCGCCAACGACAGACTTAGCGCTAGTGACTTAGCCATAAAATCTTGGCTGTCATCGCCGCGAACATTCTTCTTTGGTGTTGGACTCGGCAACCTCGGTAATTTCATCCAAAAACACCTTCACGTAAACGTCCCAGCGGACCAAACGGTCTATGTTTTTTACATATTATTACTCAGCGGCTTAGGAATCATCGGGCTATTCGCCCTTCTAATTGTCCCGTTGATAATTATATTTTTCGCCATAAAAAACATCCGTAAAATTAAAGCTCAATTTATCTTATCTCTAACCATCGCGATGTTTGTGCATTTTTGGTTTTTTGGCAGTTTTATAAATACGATTCATTGTTTTGCTATAATCGGCATATTTTTGTATAATTACCCCAGAGATTATGCGGAAAAAGTCTGATTTTTACTTCAAAATTGTTCTGGTCGTTCTTGATATCATAGCTTTATTAAGCGCATTTACTATTGCCTATATTTTGCGAATTTCCCTGGATCCTAGACCATTCCATATCAGCATCAATGCTATGGATTTTATCACCTCCATTTTTATGACGCTGCCGTTGTGGATCGTGATGTTCTACTTCTTTGGTCTATACGACCGAGAGGTTTACACACACCCATTGCGAAACTTTGGACAAATACTTTTGGCGTCAATAACTGGAATTATGATTATGATTTCTGTGGCGTTCTTTACTAATACCCCACTATTCCCAGCCAAACTTGTCGCGGTTTACGCCACCGGAATTGGCTTCATCTTACTAATGATTTTCCGCAGCGCCGCCAATATTGTTCGTCTAAAACTATTAAAACGCGGCTTGGGTGCGCGCCGTGTTATATTAATTGGCAATTGTGACTTAACTCACGTTTTGGCTGATTTTATAGAAACTAATCCGTTAACTGGCTTTAAGATTAGCGGAATTGTTGCGCAAACCCAGTTCATTCCTATTGAATTAAAAAAGCTTCGACGCTCGTCATTAGAATCGGCGCTCACCATGGATAAAATTGACGTTATCATCCAAACCGACTCAAAAAACGTTAGCGAACATTATCAAATTGCCCAGAAACATTATCTGGATTTCTATCAAGCGCCGGAATTCGACGGAATTATGACCACCAAACACACTATTGATATCATCGACTCCGTGCCGCTAATTCACACTCATCCAACACCGCTAATGGGCTATGGGCGAATTGTGAAGCGTATTATGGATGTTGTAGGCGGGACAATTGGGATTATCATCGCCTCGCCAATTATGCTTTTGGTGGCAATTGCCGTAAAAATCAGCGACCCAGCAGGACCGATTTTAATGCACGGCAAACAACAGAAACGTCTCACTCGTTATAATCGACCGTTTAAGGTCTACAAATTCCGCTCACATTACGCAAAGTTTGATGGCAAAACCGACGAAGAAGTGTTTCGAATGGTCGGTAAGCCTGAGTTAATTGAAGAATACCGTAAAAACGGCGACAAACTTGATCATGATTTTCGCGTGACGCCAGTTGGTCGATTCATTCGTCGCTTCAGTCTTGATGAATTACCGCAATTATTCAACGTCGTAAAGGGCGACATCAGCCTAGTCGGACCGCGAGCGCTAGTGCCACACGAATTAAGCGCCTACGACAAAAAACATGTTTTATTAGCGGTCAAATCAGGACTCACTGGACTTGCAGTAGTGTCTGGTCGACGCAGTATCAGCTTTGAAGAGCGTCGACGAATCGACTTATATTACGTCCAGAACTGGAGTATCTGGCTAGATATCACGATTTTATTAAAAACCTGCTTGGTTATTTTCCAGAAAGATAATTAATGAGTAAGCCAAAAATTGCCATAGTTCACGATTGGATTTACGGCGGCGGAGCCGAAAAAGTCGTTTTGGAAATTCACAAATTGTACCCAGATGCGCCAATTTATACTTCTTTTTGTAGCGATGAATGGCGAGAAAGATTAGACAATAAAGTCGTTACCGGCTATTTACAGCGATGGCCATTTTCAAAAATTCGACGATTATTGCCACTTCTTAGACAGTGGTGGTTCGCTAAGCTTGATCTTAGCGAATTTGACATTATCATCTCCAGTTCGGGAAATGGCGAGGCAAAATTCGTCCGCAAATCCAGACCAGATCAACTTCATATTTGCTATTGCCACACGCCAACGCATTTTTATTGGCGGCACTACGACGAATATATCAAACGACCAAGTTTCCGTCCGCAATGGCTGGCGCGCCTAGGCTTAAGAACCCTAGTCCGACCACTGAAAAAACGAGATTTTAACGCCGCTCAGCAAGTTGATGTTTTTATCGCCAATTCTACGGGAATTCAGGCTGACATTGAAGAGTTTTATCAGCGAAAAAGTACGGTTATTTTTCCGCCAATTGATGTGTCGAGCTTTTCGCCGCTTGCTAAAAATCGCAAGCAAATATCCATCCCAAAAAAACCTCGCTGTCTGATTTGGGGGCGAATTGTGCCGATGAAACGACTTGATATTGCTATTAAAGCTTGTCAGAAACTTGGCTGGCAATTAGATATTATTGGAAAAGGCCCAGATGTTGATAATCTAAAAAATATCGCCGATAAACATACTAATTTCTTAGGATTTGTTGATAATGCCACGCGAGAAAAATATATTAAAAAAGCAGATTTATTTATTTTTTGTTCGCACGAAGATTTCGGAATTGCGCCAGTTGAAGCGTTGGCATCTGGCATCCCGGTGGTTGCGTACGAAGCTGGCGGCGCACTTGATTATATAAAACCTGAAAAAAACGGCTGGTTCTTTTCTGAGCAAACAGATTCTTCATTGATAGAAACCTTAGAGAAACTTCCCGGAAAAAAAGTTTCACCAACAAAAGTCTCAGCCACAGCAAACGAATTTTCAGCCGCAATTTTCCATAAAGCGATAAAAAATATAGTTGATAAATCATGGAAGGAACATTATCGTGAAAATCGTAATTGACGCCCGAACATTAAGGACTAGCACTGGTCGGTACATCGAACGGCTGATTCATTATTTGCAGAAAATTGATAATAAAAACGATTATGTTATTCTGCTCAAGTCAAAGGATTTTGATAGTTGGCAGCCGAGCAACTCACACTTTAAAAAAGTTATTTGCCCATATAAAGAATACACTTTTGCTGAACAAATCGGCTTTAAAAAACAACTTGAAAGTCTCCATCCAGACTTAGTTCATTTTGCGATGGCTCAGCAACCTGTTTGGTATAATTCCAGCCCAGTTGTTACTACGATGCAAGATTTGACTACTGTTAGATTCAGGAATCCAGATAAAAATCCTGTCGTTTTTTGGATTAAGCAGCAAATTTACAAATGGGTCAATAAAAAAGTTGCGAAAAAATCTTCACACATCATCACAATTTCTAACTTCGTAAAAAATGATTTGATTAAATTCACCGGCGTAAACCCAGAGAAAATTACTGTAACTTTGGAATCTGCGGATGAGTTACCAAAAGGCAACGAACCTGTTGACGAGTTGATTGGTAAAAAATTTATTATGTATATCGGTAGACCAACACCACATAAAAACCTTCGACGGCTAATTGACGCTTTTGCTTTGTTGCAAAAAAAATATCCAGATTTAACACTGGCTTTGGCGGGTAAAAAAGATAGTAATTACGTTCGCCACGAGACATATGTAAATGAGCGTGGAATTAAAAACGTCGTGTTTACCGGCTTTATATCAGACGAGCAATTGCGCTGGATGTACGAAAATACGGCAGTTTATTGCTTCCCTTCGCTCAGTGAAGGATTTGGTTTGCCAGGATTAGAGGCAATGCTACACGGCGCGCCAGTCGCATCAAGCACAGCCACTTGCCTACCAGAAACCCACGGCGATGCCGCTCACTATTTTGACCCTTTCAGTGTCGAGGATATAGCAAAATCAATTGACGACATCTTATCTGACGACAAATTACGCAATGAACTCGTTAAAAAAGGCAAGAAACACGTTAAGACATTTTCATGGCAACGCATGGCCGAGCAAACTTTGGCTGTATATGAAAAATATGGTCGGAAAAGCTGAGATTAGCTTTCCTGTCCAGTAGCTTGATTAATTCGAGTAGACGAGTCTGCTTTATTTGAGCCGCCAACTCCATAGACCATTTCAATATTGTACTTTTCGCAAACATCACGCTCTGGAACAACTTCCGGTGCCGATCTATCGCCACCATTTGCAAACACCAATTGACATCCCGGATATTGCTGAGCGACCATTTCTAAGGTTTCTGTAACCGGAGGATTCTCATCAATAGAAAGCATCACCTGATCCACGCCTTTTAATGCTCGCATTAAGCGGAGTCGATTTTCTTCATTAAGGATAATTTTTCCTTTTTTTAGCAATTGCTGTTTGTCATTATTCACCACTACAATCAAATAATCACCCATTTTTGCAGCCGCCTCAATCATATCTAAATGCCCACCGTGTAATGGATTAAAATAGCCGCTAACAATTACAACTTTCATAATATCCTCCTCTATAACTTCTCTATTATACCTGATATACTATACTTATGACAAAGATGCTAGTCACGGGAGGCGCGGGATTCATTGGCTCGAATTTTGTGCATTACACCGTAAAACACAAGCCAGAATATGAAGTCACTGTTATTGACAAATTAACCTACGCCGGAAATCGTGCTAATTTGGAAACTGTAGCTGACCAAATTACATTCGTAGAGGGCGATATTTGTGACGCCGAATTAATAGACAAATTAGTCGCTGAAAATGACATAGTTGTGCACTTCGCTGCCGAAAGTCACAATGATAATTCTTTACGTAATCCATGGCCATTTGTTGAAACAAATATAATTGGCACATATACCATTCTAGAGGCTATTCGAAAACATAATAAGAGACTACATCACATCTCAACTGATGAGGTTTTTGGCGATCTAGAGCTTGATGATCCAAATCGCTTCACAGAGGACACTCCATACAAACCTTCCAGTCCCTACTCTAGTACTAAAGCTTCCAGCGACATGCTAGTTCGTGCCTGGATTCGTAGTTTCGGTATTAAAGCAACTATCTCAAACTGCTCTAACAATTACGGACCATACCAACACATTGAAAAATTTATTCCGCGTCAGATTACCAATATTTTAAGTGATATCAAGCCAAAACTTTACGGTACTGGCGAACAAGTCCGTGACTGGATTCATGTTGATGACCACAACTCGGCGGTTCATCTCATCTTAGAAAAAGGCGAACTGGGTGAGACCTATATCATCGGCGCTGACAACGACCATGTTAACAACAAGATGGTAATTGAACTGATTTGTGAGCTAATGGGTAAAGGTAAAGATTGGTATGACCATGTCAACGATCGTCCAGGTCATGATATGCGCTACGCAATGGACTCCAGCAAGTTACGCCGTGAGTTAGGATGGCAAC
>CAJPKE010000028.1 GCA_905370345.1 Candidatus Saccharibacteria bacterium UBA6209
CTATATATTACTGCGACAGACGCCCTTATTTGATTTAATGAGAAAATGAAGCAAGAGCTTTAGGTAAAAACCAAAGTAAACCCTGAGCAAAAATTGACCGCCTGAGTAAAAGCAATCCATTACCTAATGACTTAATAATAAGCTAACAATATTTTATCCACCTAAAATAATATAACTAAACCATTCATGAAGATTGGAGTATTACAACATCCAACAACTCTTATCCAAAAGTTTATTTACTATAAACAGTCGTTGATTTGACCAACTAGATTTTTATTACATAACATCAAAACTAAATCCACCATATAACTTAATGGTGGATTTAGAGAAAATTCCATTTGGCTGGGATGGAGGGATTCGAACCCCCGAATGGCGGGACCAGAACCCGCTGCCTTACCACTTGGCGACATCCCAACGGCAAACATAATTGTACTATAGAAAAATGATTTCCGCAAGCGTTTACGGGTCAGCGTTGACGCGATATACTGGTAGTATGGATTTGCAATGGATTGTAAAGTTAATTGCTGACGGACTAGTGGTGCCAGTTGTGCTAATTGGTGCATACGCGCTGATAAAATTGGTTCCAAATAAAGAGAAGTATCAAGTTTATAGCCAAGTTTTGATGGCCGGTTTGACTGCTTACGTGGCGGCAAAAATTATCGGGTCAATTTATCAACCAGACCAAATGCGCCCGTTCGAGATTCTGGGCGTATCTGCCGGCGCGTCATTCCTTAATAATCCGGGTTTTCCGTCTGATCACGCGTTATTTACAATGGCAATTACTTTGGCGGTATTTTTCGGAGCAAAGAGTTGGCGGCTGGCTGTTGTTTGTCTGGTTATGACAATCTTAATATGCGTCGGTCGGGTTGTCGCTCTGGTGCATACGCCACTTGACGTTATTGGCGGATTATTGATTGCCTGCGTAGGGATTATTTGGTATAAACCGATGAATCTCCTGAAAAAGTATAATATTTAAGTATATACATTTGCAATATTGACAAGTTTACGTTACAATTTACTTATGAAATTATTGTCAGCTATTTTCCGTGAAGAAATATCGGATTACACATATCCATTTTCAAAGCGAGTTTTCTTGAGGATTTTGGCGATTTTAGTTGCTAGCGGCGCGGCCATCTGGTTGCTGGCTCTTGCGTTTGATAAATTTATGATTACACCCGTATTTTGCGCGAACGCTGAGCATATTTCTATTTGCGCAAACAGCACAAGCATTGCATCTTACGTTGCGTTAGTTTTGGCGGGAATTATGTTGGTGCCGGTGTTGGCGGTATTTGGCATTAAGCGACCTTTGCTAGTAGTAATCGCGGCAACTGTGTCGTTGTGGGGTGCTACATTATGGGCTGGAGGATCTTGGATTTTGTCATTGCTATGGGTAGTTTTGGCGACAGTTTTGGTATATTTGTCGTTAATTTGGTTGAATAGAATTCGTGGCAATGGCGCAGCAATTTTATTTATGACTTTATTCGCAATCTTAGCACGAGTTGTCTTGGCGCTATAATCACTGTACACTAAGTGTATGGAAATCATTATCATTATTCTCTTAATCGTTATTACTATTGGTTTGGGTGCGACTTTATTTGTCCTGCAGTCAAAAATCAGCGAGCTAAAAAATCAATCATCCGTCGAGCTAATTAAAACCGATGTTGTGGAGTTGGGGCGGACTATTGCAAAACTGAATGAATCCGTTAGCGATAAGTTGGAGCGAAGTAATGCGCAAGTCCAGACTTCCGTACAGAAACAATTGTCGGAAAGCGCAAAGTTGGTAGCTGACGTGACGCAGCGATTGGCGAAATTGGATGAGACCAATAAGCGTGTGGTTGATGTGGCGACCGATCTTAAAACCTTGCAAAACGTGCTGCAAAATCCAAAGCAACGCGGGGTTTTTGGGGAGTTTTATCTGGAGAGTGTGCTGGATAATGTTTTACCGGCCAAGCAGTATCAAATGCAATATCGTTTCAAGGATGGCGAAATTGTTGACGCGGTTATTTTTCTGGACAAGGGTCAAATATTGCCGGTGGACAGTAAGTTTTCTTTGGAGAATTACAATCGCATGATTAACGCCGAGACAAAATCTGAGCGTGAAATGTGGCTAAATAAGGTGAAGGCTGACCTTAAGGGGCGAATCGACGAAACTAGTAAATATATTCGTCCGCGCGAAAACACCATGGACTTTGCTTTTATGTTTATTCCTAGCGAATCTTTGTATTACGATCTTCTGATTAATAATGTCGGTCAGGGCGGTTCGAGTCGCGATCTGATTGAATACGCATTCCGAGATAAGCGAGTGATTATTGTGAGCCCGACTAGTTTTTTGGCGTACCTGCAGACCGTTCTTCAGGGGCTTCGTAGTTTGCAGATTGAAGAGCAGGCCAAAGACATTCAAGTTCGAGTTGGTCAATTGGGTGTTCATATTAAAAAGTTTGACGAGCTGATGACGAAAATGGGCAAGAGCCTTAGTACGACCGTTGGTCATTATAACAATACGTACAAGGAATTGGGGAAGATCGATAAGGATGTCGTGCGAATTTCTGGTGGCGATAACCAAGCGCAGCCGGAGCTGATTGATCGGCCGACTCAGGAAGATTGACATAAAAAATACCCCGCCGATTAAGCGGGATATTTTATTGTGAAGTTATAATCTATTCTTCGTCTTTGTTTCGGTAATTGACGAGTAGAAATAGGTTACCGCCTAATGCTGCGCCGATCAGGGTAGCGGCAATTACTTCCAGGCTAAAGCGTGAATAGCTTTTTTCGCCTTCAGCTGGCAATACTCCGTTGCTGCGTAGTTGAGAGTCGGTTTTCTCTGTAACGGCCAAAGAAACTGCTGGGTTCAAAGTTGCGCCTGAGATGTAGATTTCGCGTGGGTAAGTACGACCGTTTTTCTCAGTTTGAGTAGCGCTTTGCTCTTTTTGGATTTTTGCAATAGCAGTACTTTTAATGTATGAAGAGATTGAGCCAGATACGACAAGACCAATCATCAATGCTAAGCCAATTCCAAAAGCTTGACCAGCTGCTTTGATTTCTTTGCGCTGCAAAACTGCGGCGATGCCAAATACAAATACAGCGGTACCGACTAATTCCATCGCGAAGATACTCCAAGAGAACGCAGTAAATTGGTCAAAGCTTAGGGCGAATCCGCCGTTTGTTAATGAGCCAACAAGTACGATAGCCGCCATTGCGCCGAGGAATTGTGCGCCCCAGTAAAATGGTACAAGTACGGTCTTTAGCTTACGCATTGTCCATAGACCAAACGTGACAGCTGGGTTTACATGTGCGCCAGAAATGTTGCCGATAATTGCAACGATGAACATCAACGCAAAACCGACATACATTGATGACAAAATATCTGATGCGAATAATGCGGCAAGTGTCAAAATGAACGTGCCGATAACTTCCGCAATAACGATGTTAATTAAGTTGTTTGGTAATTTAGAATCTAGTTTGACGCGCTTGCTTTTAGCGGTAGATTCAGCAACGACGCGCTTGACGGTCGTTTTGGTTTCAGTTTTAGCGGCAGCAGTTTTCTTTTCTGCGGCTTTAACTGGGGCTTTCTTTGAAGTTTTCTTCGTAGCCATATTCCCTCCTTAAAGTAATATCACGACTATTATAACATAATTTGCTATACTGTAGTTATGGGATTATTTGTAAATCAACAAGATCAGCGTAGTGAATTGCAAGAGCGAATTGCGGCGGAATTAAGAGAGAAGGCGAAGGCTTCGAGTTTGCAAGAAAAGGCAACTATGGACGGCGTCGACGACATAAGATATTTGGAAGGCACAAAACAGACGACGACTTTGGCGTGGGCGTGGATTTTAATTGCTATTATGGCTGGTGCGGTGATTGTAATGTTTTTAATGCAAGGACGATAAAATGGTTGACTTAGACGAATTGAGAAGAGAAATAGTTTTGGCGGTTTCGCAATCCAAGTCTCCGCGTGAGTTTTTACGTGATCGACGACTTAGGGAATTGTATAATCAAATCAAGTCATTGCCGCCAGTTGAGCGCGGTCCGTTTGGTAAGCAGATTAATGAGTTGAAGCAAGCTATTGAGCAGGCTATTGCTGTGCGACTGGAAGAGCTGGAAAAAGTTGACTTGAAACCGATTGACGTTACGGCGCCGATGGATGTAAATTCGTCCAAACCCGAACTTTTGCCGAGCGAACAAGGCACGATTCATCCGCTGAGCGCTGAAATTGAGCGCATTTCTGAGATTTTTAATCGAATGGGATTTGTCACAGAAGAGTCCAGAGAGATTGACGATCAATTCCATATGTTCGAGAGCCTGAATTTTCCGAAGGGTCATCCAGCGCGCGACGATTATGATACGTTCATGACCGAGGAAACTGATTCTAATGGCGATCGTTTGATTGCGCCGGCGCATACGTCGACTATGCAAAATCGTGTGTTAATGAAATATCGCGACAATTTGGAAAAAGGCGAAGCTATTGCCGCTATCGTTCCGGATCGTGTTTTTCGTAACGAGGATTTGGATGCGCGCCACGAGCATACATTTTATCAAGTCGAAGGCGTGTATGTTTCACGCCGAGTTAATGTTGGCAATTTGATTGCCACGCTGCAAGAATTTTTGCAGGAATATTACGGCAAGAAACTTGACGTTCGCGTTAATCCATTTTACTTTCCGTTCACCGAGCCGAGTTTTGAATTTGCGTTAAGCTGTCCGTTCTGCGAAGGAAAAAATCCGGATTGTAAAGTTTGTTCGGGCGAAGGCTGGATCGAACTGTTAGGCTGCGGCATGATCCACCCGAAAGTATTGGAAGCTGCTGACATCGATCCAGATGAATACACCGGTTTTGCCTTTGGTTGCGGAATCGACCGCTTGGTTATGATGAAGTATGGAATCGAAGATGTCCGTCATTTTGAAAGTGGCAAATTGGACTTTTTGGAGCAGTTTTAGATAGGGTAAATTTCGCAACAGCCAAAGCCTGCGGGCGTATTAGTAGTATCGCGTCGCCGATTTTCTCGATGATACGATTGCAAATTATCTGTATGCACTCGACTAGCTGAGAGGGTCATCCATTAGAAGTTGCGTACAGGAGTCTTATCGCCGCTTTGCTCGCTTGGCGATGTGTGCACCGATCGCATTGCCATACTGCGCAGCGATGCTGTGGTCGCTGGCGACGGATTGTGGTGAGATGCGGTGTGCGATGTTGTGGTTGAGCCAAGTGCCAATGTGGAGTGCGGTGCGGAAGACATAGGCGTCAACTGCAATGTGCGATGACATGGGTCCGAAGACGAGTTTTGCCATGGCGTGTGTCCACACATAGTAGGTGTCGCCAGCGCTGTCTTGGGCGCGCTGTCCATCGTGATGCTTGAGGGCCGCAACTGACTGATACCAAGTCTTCATGGTGCGCTTTGCCTGACTGCGAGAAAGCGGACGAAAGTCGTCGATCGCCTCGCCGTCATACCAGCGAGCGTATTGTCGAGTTGTCACGAGCAAAAGCCAGAGTGCTTCGACTGGATCACCTGCAACCTGCATAGCGTGGTGAAATTGCTCGGCGAGGTCAACTGGGCGATGATGTGTACGCGCATCTTTAATGATTTTGTCGTGCAACGTATCGATGTCAGTTTGCTTGGCGCGGAAATATGGCTGGATAGTCGGAATATACATAGTAAATTGCATCAATACAGCAAACAGTCCAAGTCTCTCTCTGAAGGTGATTCTTGGAACTGCAAATTCTGGTGGTAGTTGAGAGTCGATTGACTTAATGATTTCATCACTAGGAAGGTTAAGCGGTATCTGAGTGTCCATAAGTTGCTGGTTGACAGCGCGATGAATGATGCGATCTTCGTGTGGTGGGGTCCAGATGACTGTGAGAATCGCTCGTAGACAGCCGGTTAGAGTCAACCAAAAACGTTGTGGCGTAGGCAGAGCAAAGCGACGGAAGGATAGCTGACAATTAACTTTTTTCATTGTATGATATTATAACACAATGACGAAAAGAAAGGAGAAAGGCAAATGCGAGTGGCGCACTGCGGTCAGCGCGGTAAACGGACTTGCGAGGTCTGTTTTGACGCTCGTGATAACTCCACCTCACGAAAAACTGCACGTAGAGGCCGAGCTCGCAGCCGAGGCTACTGAACAGCCGCTAATGCCGGCAGTTGAAGGCACTTTGCCAAATGTACGCGAGAGACTAGCGGGATATCGTGATACGCCGCGAGTACTTGGCGCGGTTGCGATGCTGAATTTAAGCGCTGCACTAATACAATTTACTGACCATTCTGGAATCGGCCCAGATGATATAGTGGGCGCGCCAAGCTTCACTCAAACTGAAGCGTTGCGGATGGAGCATGAACGGCGGTACACCAACTCAGGTCCGCTGGACGCAGCCGAACAACTGGACGTCGCGCTATCGCTGACTGGGCGAGTTGATGATTCATTGATGCTGCTTTGGGCGTCTTCACGCCAGTATGCGCGCTGGCTCGACAGTACACTGTTACCAAACAAAATTACCGACAGGCAGCAGCGACTTGATGCGATGCTTGCTTGGCGAAGCGCAATCAAGGCGCACAAAACACGCGAAGACGGCCCGCAAGACCCAGCTGGTGACAATTACTATATGTGGACACATGCACTGGCGCAGTACGCTTGGCGAGTTTCATCGGGATGCCCTCGTTTCGTCAACAATGTGGCAGCCCAGACGTTTTGGAATGGTACGGATTTGATGCATGGCGTCGTACATCGTCTTAACCAGCAGAGCGTGCCAAGTGATCACACGGCAGCAGCTCGGTATGGCAATGCTTTGGGTGATGCTATTGCTAAACAGGTAATGCGTTAGCTTGTGTTAAAGGTGTGAATAGTGATATCGCTATGGTGATTAGCGAGACAAAATAACAAGGGTAGCGGTAGGAAGCATGTAAAAGTGGTAAATCCTTGCCTGTGTAGATTCCGACACGCCTTTGGTGTATAATGGGTGTATATCGATCGCCAGAAGTAACGCGATAGTGGAGGGTAGATGAACCGTACAATTTTCGACGACATTGTATCAGGCAATATGAAATCTTGGAAAGTCTGGGAAGATCAGAAATTTTTAGCATTTTTGACACCGTTTCCAAATACTCCAGGATTCACTGTGGTAATACCAAAACAAAACCCAGGTGATTATGTATTTTCTCTGGATGATAATTTATATTCTGAAATGATGCTGGCGGTGAAAAAAGTTGCTGGTATTTTGGAAAAAGCGTTTGACACCCCACGAGTGGCGCTGATTTTTGAAGGCACGGGCGTGGCGCATGTGCATGCCAAATTGATGCCGCTTCATGGCGATTTGGCAAAGGGAATTGGTTCGCCAGTGTCACACGAGCAAGCGTTTTACGAGGAATATCCCGGTTGGTTAACCACGGCTGACGGTCCAAAAATGGATGATGCTCAATTGGATGAAATTCAAGCGCGAATTTTGGCCGTGCAAGGTAAATAGGATAGCTAGTTCGTCTCATTCTTGATCGACCATACGTAAGTGTTTTCACTTCTGACACGAGAAAATATAGCAATAATAACAACAAAGATATGTCGCATGCTGATGTGATAAATTATATGAAAGAATATAGCTGGAGGAAATACAGGATAGAGCCGTATT
>CAJPKE010000029.1 GCA_905370345.1 Candidatus Saccharibacteria bacterium UBA6209
CTTTCGCCCAGTGTGAAAGATGCCGCACTGCTGCCTCCCGTAGGAGTCTGGACCGTGTCTCAGTTCCAGTCTGTCTGATCATCCTCTCAGACCAGCTATGGATAGTCGGCTTGGTAGGCCATGACCCTACCAACTACCTAATCCAACGCAGGCTTCTCCCAAAGCGCCCGAAGGCTTTAATCCGAAGACCATATGCGGCATTAGCTACCCTTTCGGGCAGTTATTCCTCACTTTGGGGCAAATTCCTACGCGTTACTCAGCCGTCCGCCGCTCGCCGACATTTTACACAAAATTCTTGAATAGATCTTCTATATTACCCAGAAGCTTCCAGAATTCAGTGTAAAACTCGCTGCCGCTCGACTTGCATGTGTTAGGCACGCCGCCAGCGTTCATCCTGAGCCAGGATCAAACTCTCCGTTAAAATCTACTTTGTATCAAAGTATTAAGGCTCTACAAAAATATAAACTGACGATGATATTGCACAATCAAATTGTTAAAGTTCATCTTAAGTCAGACTGAAGTATGATTTACCTCGCTTTACAGATTGTAAATCGTTGCTTAACTCGCACTCCAGCAACCAGACTTGTTACTAATCTTACAGTATATAATTGCCTAGGTCAATAGATTTTTACAATTATTTTGTTGCGAAAAATACAACGGCAGCTACAACCACACCAATAGCCGCCCCAGCCACCACTTCTACAGGGGTGTGACCATGAGCAACGCGAAGTTTTTTCAACTTACTACCCTGCTCCGAAATTAACTTATTAAGCGTTTCACCCTGCATTCCGGACGAATAACGAACCATCATAGCATCATACATCACTATAATAGCCAGCCAAGTAGCTAATCCAAATACAGAACTATCCCAGCCGTCTTGAAGTCCCAGAAAAATCGCCAACGACACGACAATCGCGCTATGAGCGCTTGGCATACCCCCGGATAGAAGTATTTTTGGGTTTGTATCACCGCTAAATACTCGACGATTACGCCCCATGAGATGAAACACTTGCTTCAACCCTTGGGACATCGCCCATGCAATTACTGGAACTATCAAGACTTTCATTATTAGTTACCCTCATCCTGCGGGCGATCAGCCATCAAGCCGATTGACGAAACAGCATCGCCATCAGATAGACGCATAATCGTCACACCCTGAGTTGTCCTTCCGAGTAGCTTAATATCACTCAAGCCCAGGCGGATAGTCTGACCATTCTGAGAAACCAATAGCGCCTCTGTTATTTCTGGGTCGATAGTCTGCACAGAGATAATCGGACCAGTTTTTGCAGTTACAACTGCGGCTTTTATGCCGACTCCGCCACGTTTATGACTTGGGAAATTCGACACCTTTGTGCGTTTACCGAAGCCTTTTTCGCTAACCACCAACAAGGTCTGATCGTCGCCCGTAACGATATCCATACCAACAACAGAGTCATTTGGACGTAATCTTACGCCGCGGACACCACGAGCTGATCTACCCATTGGGCGCGTATCTTTCTCATTAAAGCGAATGGCTTGTCCTGCAGACGTAGATATAATCACATCATTTTCGCCAGTCGTTCTCTTTATCCAGCGAAGCTCATCACCTTCATCCAATTTAATAGCAATCAGTCCATTCGTACGAACATTAGCATAATCTTTCACAGGAGTCTTCTTAACTGTACCCTTCTTTGTCGCCATGAATAGATAGCCGTCTTCGTTAGCGTTCTTTTCGTGCTTGATAATTGCCGTTATCTTCTCTTCTGGCTGAAGCTGCAATAAGTTAACCGCAGCAACACCTTTCGCGCTTAGGCTGGCAGCTGGCACTTCGTAAGCCTTCAAGCGGAAAATCCTACCCATATTGGTGAAGAATAGCAAATAATCATGCGAGCTTGCCTGAACAACTTGATCAATGACATCTTCTTCCTTAGTCGTCATTCCGCGCTTACCCTTACCGCCACGATTTTGCCTACGATAATCACTCACAAGAGTTCGCTTAATGTAGTTTTCGCTTGTAAGTAGAATTACCGACTCTTCCTCTGGAATCAGTTCCTCGTCAGAGAACTTTCCTAATTCGTGATTAATGATCTTACTGCGCCGCTCATCGCCATACTTTTCTTTCATAGCAAGCAATTCTTCCTTAACAACACGCAAAATCTCGTTCTCGTCAGCCAAAATTGCCTCCAGCTTCTTAATCAGTTCATGAAGTTGCTTCAATTCTTCTTCAATCTTGTCGCGCTCCAATCCCTGCAATCGTCGTAGTTGCATCGCCAAAATTGCGGCCGCTTGAATTTCCGACAGACCAAATCTCTCCATTAAACGCTTGTCGGCATCGTCATAACTTTCGCGAATCGTCTTAATCACCTCGTCGATATGATCAAGCGCAATCTTCAATCCTTCCAAAATATGCGCTCGTTCCTTAGCTTTTCGAAGTTCAAACTCAGTCCTGCGTCGGATAACGCCTTGACGATGCTTAATGAATTCCGCCAAAATCTCTTTCAAGCCCATGACCTTAGGCTGAATACCATTGACCAAAGCCAGGACATTATAATGGAATGATGTTTGTAATCCAGTCAATTTATACAATTGGTTAAGAATCTTCTTTGGATAAGCATCTTTCTTCAGTTCAACAACAACTCGAACCTTACCGCGAGCACTTTCATCTCGCGCATCGGCAATGTGCGTTATTTTTTTAGCAAGGACAAGTTCTCGAACCTTATCAACAAAGCCCTCCTTGCTCATACCATACGGAACTTCGGTGATTATAATACTGTAGCGACCATTTTTACGCTCTTCAATCGACGCAACCGCACGAATCGTAACTGAGCCACGCCCAGTTTCATATGCTTGACGCATTGGCGCACCACCATAAACTTCCGCACCCGTCGGAAAATCAGGACCCTTAATATGTGTCAATAGTTCGTCTAGTGTAATTTCAGGATTATCTATTTGAGCGACT
Organism: Candidatus Saccharibacteria bacterium UBA6209; assembly: GCA_905370345.1. Classification (GTDB taxonomy): domain Bacteria; phylum Patescibacteriota; class Saccharimonadia; order Saccharimonadales; family Saccharimonadaceae; genus Nanosynbacter. Next base: position 2,939 of record CAJPKE010000029.1, read on the forward strand.
GTAGCGTCAACCACCTCACCAAGGTTGTGCGGTGGAATATTCGTCGCCATACCAACAGCAATACCCATCTGACCGTTCAATAGAATATTTGGGACGGCTGACGGCAAAACTACTGGCTCTTTCTCTGTTCCGTCGAAGTTATCACGAAAATCAACAGTTTCTTTGTCGATGTCAGACAGCAACTCGCCGCCAATTTTATCCATTCGCGCCTCAGTATAACGAGAAGCCGCTGGCTCGTCACCGTCCATAGAACCGAAGTTACCCTGACCTTCAACCAGCGTATATCGCATCTTCCAAGGTTGAGCCAAGTTCACCATAGCGTCATAAATTGATGAGTCACCATGCGGGTGGTAGTTACCCATAACTTCACCGACGATTTTTGCCGACTTCACTGTAGCGTGAGGAGCGCGCCAACCATTCTTATTCATTGCATACAAAATACGACGATTAACAGGCTTCAGCCCGTCACGAACGTCTGGCAATGCACGGTCAATAATAACCGACATGGAGTATTTAAGGAAGGAATCTTCCATAACGCGCTCAACTGTCGACTTTTCAATACCGCGAACTTCTGGCTCTTCGTTCAGAATTTCCGGTTCTACTATATTTTTATTATCGTTGTCCGCCATATCTCCTCCTTAAAAGTCCAAATCTTCCACATTAACCTTAGCGGCATTTGTTTGAATAAAATTTTTCCTCAATTCTACACTATCACCCATAAGCTTCGTAAATATCGCGTCTGCCCGTTCTGCATCTTCAATATTAACCTTCACTAATGTTCGATTTTCTGGATTCATAGTCGTTTCCCATAATTGAGCGGCATCCATCTCACCAAGACCCTTAAATCGCTGCTGTGCCGTGTAGCCTGCCTGCTTAAATTTCTCAGCATTTTCATCAATCTTTACACCAGCAGCCTTGCGCTCATTGATCTTTTCGTTCAATTTTTGCTCGAGGGCTACTTCATCATAAACGTAATCTATTTTACGATTACTGCCAGTTCCTCTACTCAACCCAAACAGAGGCGGCTTCGCTAGATATACGTGACCCGCTTCAATCACTTCAGACATGTATCGGAAGAAGAATGTCATCAAAAGCGTAGAGATGTGCGCACCATCAACATCGGCATCTGTCATAAATATAATCTTGTCGTAACGAATGCCACTGATATCAAATTGGTCACCAATTCCAACACCCATAGCCTTAATCAATGAAACAATCTCAGCATTAGCAAACATCTTATCGAACCTTGCGCGCTCAGTATTCAGCACCTTACCGCGAAGAGGAAGAACGGCCTGAATAGTTGAATCGCGACCATCCTTAGCAGAACCCGCAGCCGAATTACCCTCGACAATAAATAATTCACAATCTTTTCGGTTACGAGATGAGCAATCCGTCAATTTAGATGGCAAGTTTAAGCCTTCAAATGCTCCCTTACGGATAACATTGTCGCGCGCAGCCCTTGCCGCCTTACGAGCTCGCGCCGCCAATGTAGCCTTGCCGACAACCTTCTTCGCTGTAGCTGGATTCTCCTCCAAGTAATACGCAAAATATTCGCTCATCACCTGATCAACATAGCGGCGCATCTCTGGATTACCAAGTTTATTCTTGGTCTGACCTTCAAACTGAGGATCTGGCAACTTCACCAAAATAACTGCCGTCAAACCTTCGCGAATATCATCGCCAGTTAGATTGTCTTCTTTTTCTTTCAGTAAGCTATTCTTACGAGCATAATCATTAATTACACGCGTAAGGGCTGTTCGAAAACCAACCAAATGAGTACCGCCATCAGGAGTTAAGACGTTATTGGCAAATGGCTTTACCACTTCAGCGTAAGTGTCGTTATACTGAACCGCAATTTCCACCATACAATCTTCAACCTGCTTCTCGACGTAAAATATATCGTCCGATAAAACGTCCTTGCCAATATTCAGGTTTTTTACATAGCTCTGGATGCCGCCCTCAAAGTAGAAAGCTTTTCGTTCGCCAGTCCGCTCATCAATAACCGACGTGTGAATGCCTTTTGTAAGGTACGCCTGATGACGAAGATAATTAACAACCCATTTATAGTCAAAATTAACTGTTTCCTTAAAGATAGTTGGGTCTGGGTAAAATGTAATCGTCGTACCGGAATCATCAGACTTTCCGACTACTTCTAATTCTGTCTGAGGCATGCCTGTTGCGTATTCTTGGCGATAGATTTTACCGTTCTTTCTAACTTCAGCAATCATTCGCGTAGATAGCGCGTTCACAACACTAGAACCAACACCATGAAGTCCAGACGAGACCTTATAGCCGCCGCCACCAAACTTACCGCCGGCGTGTAAGATTGTTAATACCGTCTCCAATGTACTCTTACCCGTCTTTGGATGCTTATCGACAGGAATACCACGACCGTCATCAGATACTCGAACACCACCATCCTTTAACAAAGTTACTTCGACCTTTGTAGCATAACCAGCGATTGCCTCGTCAATTGAGTTATCGGCAATCTCCTTAACCAAGTGATGTACACCCTCATAC
>CAJPKE010000030.1 GCA_905370345.1 Candidatus Saccharibacteria bacterium UBA6209
GAACAACTTCACATATTCAACACCATGGTCGTGAGACCAGTCCCTCGCTCTCTATTCAAGTATAGAGAGCGAGGGTAAAACACAGCAAAGGAGGCTACTAGTGAGCTTAACTACAATATTATTAAATACTTCAATAGTACTGGCACGATACTTGCCATACATCTTGGGAACGGTGACTCTAATTACATCAATATTCATCCTTAAGAAAGAAAAAATTAGCAAGAAGTCTAAGGCTCTGCTGTTAACTTGCATAATTACTGCCATTATCACAATAATAATCGTATTTATGCGATCTCGAATACTCGGAAATCACATTTGTTAACTTCTGTCTCAAGGTATAGTTTGCTATAATTATCTCATGAGGAGCATGAGGGGATGAGTCAGGCGCTATATCGTAAATATCGCAGTCGCAGTTTGGATGAAGTTTTAGGTCAAGATCACGTGACTAGTATTTTACGTCGAGCGTTAGAGCAGGGAAAAATTGCTCATGCGTACTTGTTGACCGGACCGCGTGGCGTAGGAAAAACATCGGTGGCGCGAATTCTGGCGCACGAGATTAACCACTTGCCATATGATGACGATTCTTCAAACTTGGATATTATTGAAATTGACGCAGCCAGCAATAACGGCGTTGACGACATTCGCGCTTTAAGAGAAAAAGCCCAAGTCGCGCCTGTTTCTGCGCCGAAAAAAGTTTATATCATCGACGAAGTTCACATGCTGTCAAAATCAGCATTTAACGCGCTATTAAAAACCCTGGAAGAACCGCCAGAACACGTGGTATTTATCTTAGCTACAACTGACGCCGACAGACTTCCAGCCACCATTCTTAGCCGTGTCCAGCAATTTTTCTTCCGCCCAATTCCGACGGAAATTATGACGCGCCAGTTAATGAATATAGCGAAGAAAGAGGGATTTGCAATCGAAGAGGATGCTGCCAGGTTAATCGCTGAACGTTCCCGTGGCGGATTCCGTGACGGCATTAGTATGCTTGACCAATTGTCGATTTTAGCAACATCAGACCAGCCACTGACGGCGAATATGGTTACCGAATATTTGGGACTGAGCGACGCGACGATGCTCGGTAATTTGTTGGATTCATATCCATCCGACGACAACGAAAAAGTCTTAAACATCTTCCAGGAATTAGAAAATAGCGGCGCAAATTCAGTTGTTGTGTCGCATCAATTATTATCGATTGCTCGCAATAGGTTACGAAAAAATCCAAACCTCGTTGGGCTGGTTCAGCAATTGATCGAGGTAGATCGACACCCGCACCCAGACTTGAAATTATTGACGATATTTATGAATAGCAATTCTCAGCCGACAGAAAAGCCAGTCGCGCCAAAGAAAAATATAGCTCAAGCTGCGCCCCAAAAACCCGCCGAAAAACCAACGCCAATTAAGCCCGCAGAGCCAGCAAAACCGACCGAAAAGCCGATTGAAAAAGAAGAAAAACCAGCCGAACCAGCAAAAAAACCCGCCACAAAACCAAAGAAAACTGACGCGCCACTAGAGCTAAATTGGGAAAAAGTCATTGAAAGAGCGAAGGAAAAATCCCTCGGATTGGCGTCATTATTACAGAAAAGCCAGTGGTCGTTTGACGGTGAAAAATTGACAATTTACGCAGGTTCCGCGTTTTATAAGAAAAAGCTGGACGACGCGAAAAACAAACCATTGATCTCGGAAATTATCTCAGAAGAAACCGCGATGGATCTGGAAATTGATATAATTGGAGAGAAGAAACCGCCAGAGGACGAAAAATTGGCGGAAATTGCAGAATTAATGGGTGGCGGCGAAGAAGTTAAGCTGGAGGATATTTAATGGCAGATAAAAGCGAAGAAGTAAAAGGGAAGATACCGCCACAAAATTTGGACGCGGAAAAGAGTTTGCTTGGGGCGGTTTTAATTGACGAGGAAGTTTTGGCGGATGCCGCAGAAATTACTCACCCTAGCGATTTTTACGACAAGAATCACGGATTGATTTTTGCTGGAATGATGCGGCTATTTGAAAAACACAAGCCTGTCGACCTTCTGACCTTAACTGACGAATTGAAGCGAAAGGACGAGCTGGAATTGGTTGGCGGATCGGCATATCTGACAGAGCTAACAAACTACGTCCCAACGGCAGCGCACGCATCGGCTTACGCGGAGATGATCGCACAAGCAGCGGTTCGCAGGCGTCTAATAAAAGCGAGCGGTGACATTTCAGAACTTGGCTATGATGAATCGACAACCACGCAGGAATTATTAGAGAAGGCCGAAGCTGAACTTTTCAGCGTGTCAGACCAATCAACCAAGCAAGATTTGGTCAGTCTGGAGAGCATTCTGACGGATAGTTTTGACCGAATTGAAGAGCTCAGTAAAAATAAAGGTTCTCTCAGAGGAGTCCGCACTGGATATCGCGATCTGGATAATATGACCGCTGGTTTGCAAAAATCAGATTTGATCATTCTGGCAGCGCGTCCAGCCATGGGTAAGACGACGCTAGTGACAAATTTGGCTTATAACGTGGCGACGATTGAGAAAAATCCTGTCCTATTCTTCAGCCTAGAGATGAGCAAGGAGCAGCTGGTCGACCGTATGTTGGCAGATGCGTCGGGAGTTGATAGCTGGAATATTCGCACCGGAAATCTGAGCGATGAAGATTTTGCTAAATTGTCTGAAGCTATGGGCGAAATGGCCGAGGCACCAATTTATATCGATGACACTCCAGGATTATCAGTTTTGGAAATGCGCACGAAAGCACGTCGAATTGCTCATGAGAATCCATTAGGATTAATCATCGTCGACTATCTGCAGCTTATGCAGGCCAACGGAAACCACAACGGGAACCGCGTTCAGGAAGTTTCGGAAATTTCACGCGGACTGAAGCTTATTGCTCGCGAATTGAATGTGCCGCTAATTGCCCTGAGTCAGCTGAGCCGTTCTGTTGAATCACGCACGCCGCCAATTCCACAACTAGCCGACCTGCGCGAATCCGGTTCCATTGAGCAGGACGCCGACATCGTGAGCTTTATTTATCGCCCTGGATATTACGAACCCGACAACCCAGAAGTTCAGAATATTACAGACTTAATCATCGCCAAGCACCGTAACGGTCCAGTTGGTAAAGTTCAATTATACTTCCACCCAGAGCGCCTACGCTTTATGAGTCTGGATCGCAAGCATGAATAGAATTGTGTTATAATCATACCAATGAAAAAGCAAAAAGTTACCGATATATTCTTTTACCGATGGCGCTACGTTTTCGGCTATACGCTGCTGGCGTTACTATACGTGGGGGCTATTATAATTTCCGCGTTGCACATACCAGGTGGATTGTCGCAAGCAGAAATCGACATGGTCAATACGACAAATCACTTGAACTTCAGTATCGAGGGAATTGCCGTCACAAACTTACCATTTCACCTTCTTCAATTGTTATTCTTCAAACTGTTTGGCGTCAGCTTATTAACAATTAAAGCGCCCGCCGTAATCCTTTCAATCGCTAGCTCCGTCGCTATTTTCTTCCTCTTAAAGCGCTGGTTTAAGCCGTCCACAACGATTCTATCGCTATTAATTATGGCAACGACTGGACAATTTTTATTCATCAGTCAAAGCGCAACTGTTGGCATTTTATACATCTTTTACACCGCGCTAACTTTGCTTTTCGCTACATTGATTCTCCAGAAAGCCCAGAATGCCTCCATTTGGCGAATCAGCTTAGCCATCACCACGGCACTCAGCCTATTTACTCCGTATTTTTGGTATATCAATCTGGGACTTCTGATCATAGCCTTTCTGCATCCGCATCCACGTTATTTCCTCATCTCCCGAAAACATCGCAAGTCTTGGATTGTGCCGTCCGCTATTTTATTCGCGATTGGTTGTGCGATTGGTTTTCTTTGCTATAAATCCCACGCGCTATTTTACAACCTCATCGGTATCAACGGCCTAAGTTTTGACATCATCGCAAACCTCAGGACTTTATATTACACATACATCCGCATTTTCCCATCAGTCGTAGGAAACCAAATCACGCCAATTATGGACATCAACGCAATGGTGTTAATCGGGCTAGGACTATTCCGCAGCTTCCAAAAAATCTCCAGCGCCCGCTCGTTTATGATTTGGTCGTGGCTAATCTTAGCATTGGCGCTACTCATCTTCCAACCAAGCCTCACTCCGATAATCATCATCCCGCTATTCATTCTCTTGGCGGTCGGATTGGAATCACTAATGAACATGTGGTACGGACTTTTCCCGCGCAATCCATACGCTCGCGGCACAGGACTGGTTTTTATATCAATGCTAATTATCGTTATGGTGATGGGTGGCAGCTTCCGCTATATTGACGGTTATCGTTATTTCCCGGAAGCAGTTTCACGCTTTAATAAAGATTTATCTCTACTCCGTAAAAATACCGCGCCGACCGATTCATTCTCGTTATTGGTCAGCAAAGAAGAGTCGCCAATTTACGAAGCGCTTAAAAAACACAACTATCACCAGATATCAATTATCCACACAGCGCCAGCAAACGTCGGACAGACATTATACGTTAGCCACAGCGTAAAGTCTCAAATTCCGCAGACTTACTCTGGGCACCTGTCGTCAGTAATTGTCAATGACCACAAAGACGGTGACCGCTTCTATATCTACACATCCGACCGCAAATAGGGTATAATTGTAAGTGTTAAATAAGGAGGAATATGGCGTTTGATCAGGTAAAAATGCTGCAACAATTACGTAAAGCACAGAAACAATTAGGCAAAGAAATCATCGAAGTTGAGGCTGGCGATGGCGCTGTGATCGTGCAAATCACTGGTGAGTTAAAGATTAAGTCCGTAAAGATTGACCCAGAAATGGTCGACTTGGAGAATATCGAAGAGTTGGAACACTGGATCGAAATCGCAGTTCGCGACGGTATGACAAAGGCTCAGGAAGTCGCTGCTGAAACTATGAAGCCATTGATGGGCGGCTTGGGCAACTTGCCATTCTAAAGTCATGTCAATCGACATTTTACCAAAAGCTCTGACTGCTTTAATTGATGATTTTGGTAATCTACCTGGAGTTGGACCGCGTACGGCTGAAAGATATGCCTACGCGGTTTTACGCCGCAACCCCAAATCCGCAAAGCAATTAGCGCATTCATTAGACCGATTGCACGACCGCGTAAAAACCTGCCCGAAGACATTTGCGTTGATCGATTCAGATGACGATATGTCGCCTTTATACGCAGATTCGAACAGGAATAAGAAAGTCGTTTGTGTAGTAGAGGAGCCGCTAGACATTGTCGCTATAGAAAGAACAGGACAGTTCCTGGGTACGTACCACGTGCTGGGCGGCGTTATCTCACCAATTGACAATATTGGACCAGAGCAATTGCATATCCCAGAACTAATCGAGCGTATAAAAA
>CAJPKE010000031.1 GCA_905370345.1 Candidatus Saccharibacteria bacterium UBA6209
AGTTAGGATGGCAACCGCAATACACGGATAATAAAACCGGCATGCACGATGGATTAATGCAAACTATTAACTGGTACCGCGAGCACGAAGACTGGTGGCGCACCCAAAAAGACGCCGTTGAAGCAGCTTATGCAAAACAAGGACAATAGTTATGTTTGACCCAACTGATTACAATGAACTTACAGTTACTAAATCGTCAATTCCAGGGTTATTTGTTATTAAATTACCCGTACATGGCGACAATCGCGGCTGGTTCAAAGAGAATTATCAAAAAGAAAAAATGGAAGCCTTAGGCTTGCCATCGTTCAATATCGTACAAAACAATATCAGTTTCAATGACAAAACTGGCGCCACTCGTGGACTTCATGCTGAGCCTTGGAATAAATTCATTTCAACAGCCAATGGGCGTGTTTTTGGAGCTTGGTGTGACCTTCGTAAAGGAGATAGCTTCGGCCAAGTTTTCACGCACGAGATTAATCCGGGTACGGCAATTTTCGTCCCTAAAGGCGTAGCTAACGGCTATCAAACACTTGATGATAATGTAGCCTACACATATCTAGTTGACGCTCATTGGTTCCCAGATGCTAAATATACTTTTGTTAATTTATTTGATCCAGAGCTAAATATCAACTGGCCAATTGACAAGGATCAAGCAATTATTTCCGAAAAAGATGCCGCACATCCACTATTAAATAATGTAATTCCTATGGAGGTATAAAATTATGGACGATAATAAAATTTTCATTATTGGTGCTAACGGGCAACTAGGATTAGCCCTACAAAGACAATACCCTAATGCCAAATCTGCTGACATTGATACTCTTGATATCACAGACTTAGAGTCAGTTGAATCTTTCGACTGGTCCAACATTGATATCATACTTAACGCTGCTGCCTTTACTAATGTCGATGGAGCAGAGACCGAAGAAGGTCGCGTAGCGTCTTGGAAAGTTAATGCATCTGCAGTGTCTAACCTTACTCGGGTATGCCGAAAATATGACATGACAATGGTTCACATTTCCAGCGATTACGTATTCGACGGAACCAAAAAACCTCACACAGAGGACGAGCCGCTTAGCCCTCTTAGTGTCTATGGTCAGAGTAAGGCCGCAGGAGACCTATTGGTCGAACAATTAGACCGCTTCTATCTACTTCGATCCACATGGGTAATTGGTGAAGGTAAAAATTTTGTTCGCACCATGCTCGGATTGGCGGAAAAAAACATCTCGCCAACCGTTGTTAATGACCAAATAGGTCGCTTAACGTTCACCAGTGAGCTAGTGCGTATTATAGATCATTTATTGTCAACTAAAGCTCCATTCGGAACTTACAATGCAACGAATGACGGACCACTCGCTTCTTGGGCAGACATTACTAGAAAAATATTTGAATTATCTAATCATAAAGACTTAATCGTTTCTAATACAACTACCGCAGAATATTTTGCCAACAAGCCTGGAGTTGCGCCACGACCGCTCAATAGTGATATGAGTCTAGATAAACTACACTCTACAGGATTTCAAAGCCGTAACTGGGAGGAAGACCTAAGGCAATACATCTCAAACAACGCCTAAAAAATACAACCTCCATTAATATCAAAACCGTTTAACCTTGATACTGTCGAATCATAGATATATAATCATACAACACAAAGGAGAATATGATGAAGGGAATAATTTTAGCGGGTGGCTCGGGTACGCGTCTATGGCCAATTACAAAAGCCATAAGTAAACAGTTGATGCCTATTTACGACAAGCCAATGGTTTACTATCCGCTAACCACGTTAATGCAAGCAGGAATTCGTGATATTTTAATAATCACCACTCCAGACGATCAAAACGGCTTCAAGAAACTTCTTGGTGATGGCTCGCAGTGGGGCATAAATTTAGAATACGCTGTTCAACCTACACCAGACGGTCTAGCGCAAGCTTTTATTATTGGTGAAAACTTTATCGGCAATGATAAAGTGGCGCTAATACTTGGCGACAACATATTCTACGGAGCCGCCCTTGATAATTCACTACAAGAGTGCACAGACCCCGACGGCGGCATTGTATTTGCATATAAAGTACTTGATCCTGAACGCTATGGAGTGGTTGAATTTAACGAGAATAATCAAGCTGTTTCCATTGAGGAAAAACCAGTGCATCCAAAATCCAATTTTGCAGTGGTAGGTCTATATTTTTATGATAACGATGTAATAGATATTGCTAAAAATGTAAAGCCATCCGACCGAGGAGAACTGGAGATAACATCCGTAAACGCTGAATATCTACATCGCAAAAAACTCAAAGTGCAGACTTTAGACAACGGTGACGTATGGCTTGATACTGGCACGATAAATAGCTTAACCGATGCCGAAGATTTTGTACGTGTAATCCAAACAAGGACTGGACAAATAGTCGGATCACCCGAAGTGACCGCCTTTCAAAACGGTTGGATTTCCAAGGAGCAGTTAGAAATACTTGCCGAACCATTAAAAAAATCTGGGTACGGCAAATATCTATAAGCTCTTACAAGCACTAACTACATCGTTCGTAGACAATCCGTCCACATTCACAACCACAGCTCTGTCATAGCCTAGGGCATTATATATAGTATTCTTAGTTAAATCATCCCTAGTTAGAATAAGCCATTTTTTATTCCACATTTTTGTCATTATTCTTCGAGAAAATAAATAAATTAAAAACCAGAAAGTTCCAAATTGCAAATACTGCAGTAACTACAACTTTTGCCCATTGGATATCCAGCACGTTAGAGTTTACTAACGTAGCAATAATTACTGAAGTTGCCACCATATTGAAAATACTAAGTAATGCATAGAGAATAATTTGCGACCTTAAAGAGAATCTATCATATTGACTATGATTAAAAACTTTCTTACGATTCACAGGAAAGTTAAAAACAAATCCCGACAAAAAGCCGATACCACTAGCCAAAAAAGCCGGCAAATGTATATTGTGATATAAAATATACGATATTGACGCGTCTATTAGTAATGTAATACCACCTACAACAAGAAATAAAAAGATTTTTAAAAATATACTATTTTTCATATTGTCTTTATTAAGAATATCATATTCGTTCATAATGCATATACGATTGTAGTATAATTGATTATATGTACAGAAAACTAGAGACCGCAGTCGTTATACCTTGTTATAACGAAGAGAAAATGATTACTCAAACAATAAAGAAAATACCAGAATATATAGATCATATTATAGCCGTCAATGACGCTAGCACCGACAACACTATTGGAGTTTTGAACAAACTAAAAAAACAATACGGTAAGCTTATTGTTGTTGATAATAAGGTAAATCAAGGTGTCGGAGGAGCTCTTATCGCTGGATATGATTATGCGATAAAAAATACTAAAGCAACAGCTATCGGTATAGTCGCAGGAGATGATCAGTTTGATTCATCATATCTAAAGGCAATGTTAGATAACTTCATAGATCAATCAGCAGACTACGTAAAAGCAAGTAGGTTTTTCCATCGAGAAGCCTTCAAAACTATGCCAAAATATCGCCAATTTGGAAATATATTCATATCTCTACTTACCAAATTTTCTACTGGGTATTATTCTATTACAGACATCACTAACGGGTGCGGTTGGCTGCGTCGTGAAATAATCGAAAAAGTCGATTTTTCTATAGTAGAAAAACGTTATGATTACGAAACTAGCATGCTGACTGCTCTATCGATAGCTAACGCTAAAGTCATTGACCATGCTGTACCAGCACATTACGGCGACGAAAAATCAACCATCAAACTAATCCCGACAGCCTGGAGAAATCTAAAGGCCGTATGGAAAGGATTCTGGCGCAGGATTTATTACAAATATGTATTATATGGTTTTCATCCTGTAGCACTATTCCTATTCACGGGTATGTTCTTCTTAATAATATCGCTATTATTGGCTATATTTTTGTTGTATGTTAAGTTATTCGCCCACCAATCACCGACCGCAGGCAGCGTAATGTTAGCTGTACTACCGTTTATACTAGGAATACAGCTAACGTTGACGGCTCTTACAATCGACGTATCCAATGAAAATAATAACTTTAAGAAATAGGTTACCAGATTAAAAATTAATGTTAGCTACGTCACCAATACCGTCAACTAAATAGTCTGGCTCCATTGATTTCAAGAACTCCTTACTACGAATTCCACTCAAAAGAGCAATACTGGTCGCATTGAGCTGCTGAGCCGCAGCAACATCAGCTTCAGTATCTCCAATAATAATAGAGTCTCCGGGATTATCTATTGTTTGCTTAATTATATCTGCCTTTTTTAATAATGTGCCTTCTTTTGTGTCACTATGTCCTGATAAAATTTTCTCAAAAAAGCACCCAATTCCCAACTTTTCAATCTGCTTATCTAGAGCGTCTGAATTTCGCCTTAAACTAAGTAGATATAGCTTATTGTCATTCGAGGATAGCTTTTTTAGCGCAGACAAACTATCTACAAAAAGCTCATCTCTATACAACTCCTCCAATGATTCTATGCGATCAATAAATAATTTGAGATAATCATCCCTATTATTTACCTCAAGCCCACTCATCGGCAATAATTCATTCCAGGAAATATTATCACGTTTCAATTCCCAATATTTCTTCTGATCAAGAGGTGTTCCACCCATTTTTTCGACACACTTCTTATATACTCTATAATGACGAGGAGCAATATCGACCAAAGTACCGTCAAAATCTATAAATATATTTCTATTTGCAATTTTCATAGAGGTCGCCCATATCCTTAATTTTATCTGGAAAGAACACTTTAGGATGATAATCAAGTAGACTCTCTGCCTTTGATATATCAATAACTATATCGCAACCACCGCTATCGGACATAATATTTATACAGCTACTCGATCGCATACTTTTAATAATTGACTCCGCTGTTTCTTTAATAGAGACTCCCCTACCCGTCCCAATATTGATTACCCCAGCGCCCGCCGAATTAACTGCACATATAATACTACTAGCTACAT
>CAJPKE010000032.1 GCA_905370345.1 Candidatus Saccharibacteria bacterium UBA6209
TCTCTCTGGATATTAAATCGGGCGAAAAAATAGGTTTAGTCGGAGCGAGCGGTTCCGGAAAAACTACGCTCACTAAATTACTATTACGCTTTGCTGATATTGACTCGGGAAAAATTACCATCGACGGACAAGATATTTCCGAAGTCACCCAAGCAAGCCTGCGCGCCAAAATCGCTTACGTACCGCAAGAACCATTGCTATTCCACCGCTCCGTGCGCGAAAACATCGCTTACGGTCGACCTGATGCAACGGACGCGGAAATTGAAGAAGCCGCCAAAAAAGCTGGCGCTTACGATTTTATCGTTGGACTTAAAGACGGTTTTGACACAATGGTTGGCGAGCGCGGAACTAAATTATCTGGCGGACAGCGACAACGAGTTGCAATTGCTAGGGCAATCCTGAAAGATGCGCCAATTCTAGTCCTCGACGAGGCGACTTCAGCGCTAGATTCTGAGTCAGAGGCGTTGATCCAAAAATCTCTGGAAACGTTAATGGAGAATCGAACCTCAATTGTCATTGCCCATCGCTTATCTACAATTGCTAAGCTGGACCGTATAATTGTTTTGAAAAATGGGAAAATTGTCGAGGACGGATCACATGATGAGCTCATCAATAAAAAACGCGGTGTTTACGCAAAATTATGGGCGCGACAATCTGGCGGATTTATTGAAGAATAGTCCAATCTGCATACGCTAATTATGTTATAATTAAGATATGGAATCTTTTATTCACTTGATAACTAGCTTCGGCGTATTGGCAATTTTATTAGTAATTTTCGCAGAATCTGGCCTACTAATCGGCTTCGTCTTACCTGGCGACAGCCTGCTTTTCACCGCTGGATATATGGTTCAGCAAAACATCCTACACATTGACATTCACATTTTTGCGCTTTTGGTTTTTGCGGCGGCAGTGCTGGGCGACAGTGTTGGCTATAGTTTCGGCCACAAAGTTGGACGCAAGTTGTTTGAAAAAGAAAATTCCCGATTCTTTAAGAAAAAATATTTGGAGCAAACAGAAAAGTTTTACGACAAGCACGGCTCAGCGACAATCGTCCTGGCTCGATTTGTGCCAATTGTAAGAACCTTCGCCCCAATCGTTGCCGGCGCCAGTAAAATGCACTATAAAACGTTCTTAACTTTCAATCTTATCGGTGGATTTCTTTGGTCGTCAGCATTCGTTTATCTAGGCTTCTATGCTGGCGAGTTTTTGACCAAAGCAGGCGTAAATATTGAAGTTGCAGCAATCCTCATTATTTTCCTGTCTGTTTCACCAATGGTTATTCATGCTTTGAAACAACCAAATACTCGCGCTTTATTAAGAAAACAATTGTCGGTTCTCCTCTCGAAAACCAAGCGTAAAAAATAATCTTAAAGCATCTTTTTCAGATATTTGCCAGTGAACGAATTTGGTACCTTGGCGATATCTTCAGGTGTACCGCAAGCCACAACGGTACCGCCGCCAATTCCGCCCTCTGGACCCATATCAATTATCCAGTCAGCCGACTTTATGACATCCAAATTATGCTCAATGATAATCATACTATTACCACCCTCAACCAATTGCTGTAAAATCCCCAACAGTCGCTTTACGTCAGCAGAATGAAGCCCGGTGGTCGGCTCGTCCAGAATGTACATAGTTTTTCCAGTGGAACGCTTGGAGAGTTCCGTTGCCAATTTAATTCGCTGTGCCTCACCGCCTGAAAAAGTAGTTGCTGGCTGACCAAGTTTAATGTAGCCAAGCCCAACCTCGACCAACGTCTGAAGTTTTCGCGCAATATTCGGCACACTATCAAAAAATTCCGCCGCTTGATCGATCGTCATATCCAGAACATCAGCAATCGTCTTGTCTTTATACTTAATTTCCAGCGCCTCGCGATTATAACGCTTGCCGTGACATTCGTCACATTGAACATAAACGTCCGGCAAAAAGTGCATTTCAATTTTTATCACACCATCACCCTGACAATTTTCGCAGCGACCACCCTTAACATTAAAGCTAAAGCGCCCAGATTTATAGCCTCTAACGTTAGCCTCGGGTGTGCTGGCGAAAAGCTCGCGAATCGGCGTAAAAATCCCAGTATATGTTGCTGGATTAGAGCGCGGCGTTCGACCAATTGGCGACTGATCTATGACAATCGTCTTATCAAGCAAATTCACACCTTCTATAGAGTCGTGCAACCCTGGCGCTGTCGTTGCGCGATTAAGTTCCGCCGCTAGTTCCCGCGCCATAATATCATTCACAAGCGTCGACTTTCCGCTACCAGAAACACCAGACACTACAGTCATCAAGCCCAAAGGAAACTCTACATCAATGTTCTTAAGATTATTTTCGCGAGCGCCACGAACAATCAACTTTCTATCTTTCACAACTTTGCGACGTTTTTTCGGAACGGCAATTTTTTCCGCCCCAGATAAATAGCGACCCGTTATACTGTTCTCATTTTTCGCAACAATTTCAGGCGTTCCCATTGCTACTACTCGACCGCCATTCACACCAGCCCCCGGTCCCATATCAACCAGAAAATCACTCTGGCGAATCGTGTCCTCGTCGTGCTCAACCACCAGCACAGAATTTCCCAAATCCCGAAGACGCTTCAACATATCAATCAGCTTGTCGTTGTCACGTTGATGAAGTCCAATTGACGGCTCGTCCAGCACATAAAGCACACCCTGAAGTCCAGCGCCAATTTGCGTCGCCAAGCGAATTCGCTGCGCCTCGCCACCACTAAGCGTGTTAGCCGCTCGACTTAGCTCCAAATAGTTCAGCCCAACATTACTCATAAACGCCAAACGAGATTTAATTTCCTTCACAATCAAGCGAGCAATCGTCATTTCTTGCTCAGTCAATTGAAGCTTATTGTCAAACAAATCCAATGCGTCATCAACACTCAAATCGCACACGTCAACGATATTCAATTCATGAACCGTCACCGCCAAAACCACAGGTTTCAGGCGTGCACCTTTACAGGCATAACAATCCCTCTCGCGCATAAATCGCTCAATATCTCGTCGCATAAAATCACTATCAGTTTCTTTCCAGCGTCGCTCCAGATTAGGAATAACACCCTCGTAAGTCGTATCATAATGCCGACCGCCACCCAAATCAACGCGATATTTTTGGTCGCCAGTTCCGTATAATATTTTATGTTTAGCATCATCAGAAAGCTTGCCTACGGGGACTTTCAAACTAAAGCCGTGAACTTCAGCAACAGACGCCAATCGCTTCATATTCCAAGCGTCAGAATTCATTCGATTATACGGTCGAATTGCGCCTTCGGAAATTGTCAAATTGTTATTAAAGACCAATTCTGGATCAACTTCCAGCCTCGACCCCAAACCCGTACACGCAGGACAAGCCCCCTGCGGCGCGTTAAAGCTAAACAATCGCGGCTCCAACTCTGGGATATCGACATCAGGATGATCAACACAAGCGTATCTCTGCGAAAATGTCTTCACTTCATCACTGTCCGCATCTAAAACCTCGATAACTCCCTGACCTAAGTCCAGCGCTTGCTCAACGCTCTGACTCAGCCGAGATCGCATTTCCGCCGTCAACGCCAACCTATCAACCACCAACTCGATGTTATGCTTGTAACTTTTTTGCAACTCCGGAAATTCATCCAGCGCGTACACCACGCCGTCCACGCGAACCCTGGCATAACCAAGTCGCTGATACTGCTCCGGAATGTGCGCAAACTCACCTTTTTTATTCTTAACAATTGGCGCCAATAGCAAAATTCGCTTATCGACAAATTGTCGCAGAATCTCATCAATAATCACCTCGGTCGTGCGACGCGTCACTTCATTGCCACAAATCGGACAATGCGGCACGCCAATTCGCGCAAACAAAAGCCTCAGATAATCATATATTTCGGTAACTGTAGCCACGGTAGATCGCGGGTTGCGACTGGTCGACTTCTGATCAATTGAAATCGCAGGACTGAGCCCTTCAATCGAATCGACATCAGGCTTATCCATCGTCCCCAAAAACTGACGCGCATAAGAATTCAAGCTCTCCATATAACGACGCTGACCTTCGGCGTAAATCGTGTCAAATGCCAGGCTGGATTTCCCAGACCCACTAAGCCCAGTAATCACCACCAGCTGATCTCGCGGAATCTCAATATCTACATTTTTCAGATTGTGCTCACGAGCACCTTTAACACGAATTACCTCTGTCATAACCGCTATATTATACAGGTTTTTGACAATTTTTTCCAGTCCAAATATCGACGCAAATCAGAATTAAAACACATTACGCTTATGATTGCAAGTCAATATCTTATTTGCTACAGTTAGATCTATGAGAAAGCTGGGCATTTACTTAGTTATAACACTCGGAGCGATACTACTCGCACCTTTTGTGATCGACCAGCTATTTTTCTTCTTTTTCCTAGGAAAAATCCCCTTCACGAACATCAGCCTGCCCGCAATTTTAATGGTTATTTTCTGGGCAATTATCGTACCATCAGCAATCATCCTCAGAAAATCACTTTCTGCCCTGTTCTGGGAATTCATTAGCATTGCCGGCGAAATCGCGCAACGACGAATCAACAGAAAAATCCGTTACTTTACACCAAATCAAAAAAGCGAACTTATTTTATTATCAATTTATCTACTTTCCAGTATGAAAAAGAGCGAGCCTTATGATGAGATTGAATCTCAAAAGCTCGCTCCGTCTATGACCTAATTTTTTACAGCCGTTTTCTCAGCACCAACGCACCAGCTGCGACAGCCACAACAGCTAACCCACCAACCAT
>CAJPKE010000033.1 GCA_905370345.1 Candidatus Saccharibacteria bacterium UBA6209
GCCTTGGTCTATATCATGAGATGCATAAAAATGATAAAATATATACATGAGAAACGATGAAATACTCATTAATCAACTCTTTGCTGGATCTTATCTAAATGAAGGCGCAAATATCGGTCACGAAGTAATTAATTTATTTAAAGACGATAATGGACAAAACTATCTATACATTACACCAGGTGGAAAGGTTGATAGTAGTCATTCCGTCAAAAGCGTAATTTTTGTGCGTAATATTGAGGGAAAAACTACTGTAGAAGTCATTGCTAAAGCGGAAAAATTATGCCCCATTGATGTTGCGCCGAATGATGTAAAATATGCTGATACGCCAATTAGCAATGTCTTTAGTGATAACATATACCATGGCAAGTCTGATTCTAGTATATTTTTTACATACAGAACTGATAAGATTAGGCTACCTAGAAAAAATACTAGAATACTATTAACTATCAACGATGAGTTTAAACCGAACGATGATACTATACGCTTAATTAGACTTCACTCAAATAGTAAAGCCATAAGCAATCAATCTGGTAGAAAATACTATTCTGCACAAGACGACTATAACGCATATGTCGAATTGCAAAATTTACTTAATAATGACGATTATTGGGAAAATGACGATACTACAGAGAAATTGATTACTGATGAATCAATGCGCGGAGCTGGTCTGACATTCCTAGAGATAATACGAAAAGAAAATGATGAATTAACATTTTCGAACTTATTGGCATATTATTTTCAATATAATAAGACTATATTTAGGAAATTCGTTCGCGAGATACTTGGCGTAGATGACCTTCGTCCGAGATTCGATATTATACGAGAAAGCAACAATAATATTGACCTATGGATAGAAGATGACAACAATGTTTTTGTAATAGAAAACAAAATTAAATCTGGGATAAATGGTATAAAAGATGATGGATATTCCCAGTTAAATAAGTATCAGGAATATACAGAAAAGCGAATTTCTAATCCTGACGACGACGCATACGGGAAAATTAGCCATTATTATATTTTTACGCCAAACTACAATCATATTGATACATCAAAATACAACTTAGCAAAACCATACACAATAATCACATATAAAGATATCTATGATTTTTTCAGAAAAAATGCGGCAAATTTTCTTGAAGATAAATATTTCTCTGACTTTTTGAAAGGACTAAAAAACCATACCGTGTCAATATCTGAACTCAATTTTAGCATCATGAGAGCTAGATTCTTGGAAAAGATTAACCGGACGTAGTACAAAGCCAAAGGATGTAATATGCTGAAAGTATAAAGTCGACCCTCCGCATAGTTCTGCTACGTGCAGTAATCGGGCTGATTTTTATATCAAAATGGTATAATCATAAGTGTAATTATGCGCAGTATAATAAAAACTGATTTGCGGTTTTTCCTAGACTCGCTTCGACACCTTTGGGCGATGGTCAGAATCTGGTAAGAATTAAGAAAGGAGTGCTTAATATGAATCTAGACAAAGAAAAGCTTACGAAGAAGATAGTGGATACCATAAAACCAGATGAAATAATTTATGCCGAATACTCTAGTGGCGGTGCGATGGGAAATTGTGGGTCAAGCAGAATTTATGCTCTCAAAGATGATGGCTTGCATTATTACTACGCGAGTGTCTCCTTAAAAGAAAAAAGCCAAGAAGAAGCGTATAGTATGGCTGGGGATTTACTGTTTGGACTTGCTGATAAAAATATCTTAGATAAAACATATGGCGGATTTGGAAACGCGGCTTTTAAAAAGAAAAATATAACTTTTGATCGTAACGATGATAAGTGCTCATTTGTTTATGATAAGTATCTAATAGAGGCGTCGGTTCCTGGTGTATACAATAACGTTGCAAGAGCTTTTGCAAAAAAGAAGATAACCGAAGAAGTAATGGATTCGTGGAATAATCCTGATAATTACTCTGCACTGTTAGTAGATGAAAGAATGCTCCTAAATAACTACGCTGAATATTATAAAAAAGACCGGCTCGAAATAACACTATCTAATTACATTGACGCAATTGATGAAATTCGACACCTCAATCATTTAGACACAAACTTTGCAACATTCGAGCAAATATCAAGCGGGAGAGATGCGATTGCAAAGTATCGACTACGCTATCTATTGGAAAAACTAGGTAAGAACGATACTGAGGGTATTTTCTATAATTTTGACATCAAAAAAGCAAAATCAGGCGATTTATTTGCCAGCATAAGCAAAAAGTTAGGTGAAGATATTTCTGAAAAATTTACAAAGTACGAAATTGTCAAAACCAATAACTCGAATACGGACGAACTTAGCGGCAATATAGAACAATTATTTAGGTATCCAGTAGTCGTAGATTTTTCGGATGAGGCTCATAAAACGATAAGTGAAGATATTGCAAAGATAAATTCTTCTGACTTGAGAGCGAGAGGATCCATAGGTTATTATATGGCGAGTTGTCATTATACACTAGGCAAGCTTCCTCTGCAAAAAGTCTTACCAACAGCATTACAAGTACTGAGAAAAATGCCAAAAGACGACTTCAATTACACAAACACAGACCAGACGTACTACGCGGCCTCTTGGCTTGTGGACAGAGCATGGAGCGCTATTACTGAGGGAGAAGATGATTATAGTATTCGTTTCGGAAATATAATCTACAATAATATTTGGCCACAAATAGATGGAGTGTGGCCAATAAAGCATTATGGCGAGTATAAATTAACGGAGACATTGGGTGAGGGAGAAAATGATGCCGGTACTTATATCTTCGATCGGGCCCTCGGCTTTATTTTAGCTCTAGATAATCTAGATGAACTGAATCCAGAACTATATAATTTCTTAAAGAAAGATGGTTGGTCACCAAGCATTGATATACGTAGAAAAAAATTCCTCTTAAATATAGCTAATCTTGAAGATAAGAACATTTTCAAACAGCTTCGGGAATACATGAAAAAGGCACATCCAATGGATATAGAGGATAATCTTAATGATCTTGGATTATATTTCCCCACCACGATAAGACGTGCTGATTTTCTTATAGATGCGCTCCTGGATGAGCGGGATGAGTTATTCTCCGACACTAGAGATACTATGTGGATCAAGTTGCTTTCAACGGTCCATTATAAAGGCATTGGGAAACATATACTGCAAAGGACGGTTGATAATTTCGAGAAAATAATAGAGCTTCTCGGAGAGAGGCGAATCGTAGATGTGTATTTTGCCGCATGTACTGGTGTAGATGAAGAAGATGAGGTTGTTTTACTCAAAGAACTCAAAGAAAAGTTGCAAAGTATTGAGACTAAAAAAGATGAAAATTCAGAACTTATTGAGAGAAATATAAAGGTGCTGGAATCTACATTTACAGCCGCCAAAAAACATATAGAAGAAACTGCGTTCCAAAGAAAAGAGTTGAGAACCTGGCTAGACAAGGAATATCCAAATTTGATAAAGATAGAATCTTCCGAAAACGATTCTGATTTATACATAACAAGGACAACAACGTAATATATTAAATATTTACCGCGATGTTGATAGCGTAATTAAAAAGTATACGCCCCAAGGAAGACATATGAACTGGAGAAATTGGTTTAGCTCCTAATAAAAAAACACCCGCTTCAAACAGTCGCAATTGACTAGTAAAACAGATGTTTCGAAATGCTATTATGGAGCCACGATCGGGGCTTGAACCCGAGACCTCATCCTTACCATGGATGCGCTCTACCAACTGAGCTATCGCGGCGTAACAGGCTTAATTTTAGCATATTAAGCCGTGTTTAATCAACCGAGCTATTTTTTACGAGTGGATTTCTTGACTGACGTACTGACTTCTTTTGGCAGTTTTGGCGTGACAAACGCTTCTATTATTCCCCACGCTATGCTATTTACCAAGAACGTAACGAACAATATTCCTGACGCTGATGCCGCCAGGTGCGCCGATGAAGCGTTAAATAATGTCAATAATCCCGCCGTGGCTAGCCCAATTATAGCCAGCATAATAT
>CAJPKE010000034.1 GCA_905370345.1 Candidatus Saccharibacteria bacterium UBA6209
CCAAGAGCTTCCGGTGCTGGCATCTCCACAGCCTTCTACAAAGTCATGAAGAGGAGTATCTTTAACTATGTATCCATTATTCATGAGATCGGATATATCTGCGCCATCTGGAATGTCCATATCTTTCTGTATCCATCCTTCATTTTCGGCAATTTGAATAGCCTCCTCTACTGACATGTTTGCCTGGCTGTTGGTTATGCCAGTACACGGTAATCCTGCCATGTTCACGGCTGGATCTTCCGATGATCCACTTCCCATATAAAAGTCTTTTGCGTATCCACAATATTTATCAGAATACATACCGCTTGCTGCTTTTGCAGTGGATGAATAAGATAATGCCATAGAAGGTAGCCTGAGAATGTTAGATAGCATTGCTACTGGAGTTTTACTATAAGTTCCATTAGCTATCATCATATTACCCATATTATGGAATATACTACCTAAGAATGTATATCTACTGGATGTATCAAATGGGCTTAATGAAGCAATATCCATCTCTTTTTGGAATTCTTCGTTGGCTATTTGGATTCCATTGAATTCTGCCAATTGACTCATTTTAAGCCCTGGTAACATCTGTCCCATAGATCCGCTTGCAAAGAACGCCGCCGCTCCAACACCAAGTGAGTCACCCAAATCCTTATATTGAGCATTATTTGGTACAAGAAATTTCTTTGCTAGTTCTTCAAGAATTGTTTTAACTTGGTCGCCAACTGCATATTCGAGTACTTTTTTAGTCACTTCAGATAGCGCTGCCTTACCTACCCAACTAACTATCGCACTTATACCGCCAGTAGAGGCTGAGACTGCTGCCTCTACTGCCATAGAGGCATACATGGCTACTGGACTTAATATATAATCGCATACACCTTCAGTGGCTTCTTTAGCTTCATTAAAGCCTTGGACTATAGGATTTGTAGCTACTGAATATCCAGGAATGTAGTTTTTTGCAATTCCAGGCTTGTCGTTATTTACGCCCATTGCTGCTAGTAAATACGGAGAATCCAATGCCGATCCTTCGGCGTTATCGGACCCTTTCATTTTTCCTCTTTCGGTTAGCATAGTGCCGATGGTTTCCATCGTTTCTTGAGAGAATCCACCGCCACTAGAGTCGAGTCCAGAAGCCTTAGCTTGTGATCCGGGGGATAGGATAACATCCATAACTATGCCTAATAGTGGAGCTAACTGAATTGCTGCTACACCTGACGCAATAAGATTTGGGATTTTTACTACAGCACAAGCACCTGCACTAATAGCATAAGCTAGGCCACCTTTTTTCAGCTTACCACTCAACTTATCAACACCCTTTCCAACCTTTTCAAGAGCAGACCCTTCTTTGAACTTTGGTAATTTTTCTTTAAATTTCTCTCTTTTTTCTTTTATACCAAGTTTTTTGTCAATTTTTGAAATTGCATTATTTCTTTTAAGGTTGAATTTATCGTAAAGCTTACTTATATGTTTCCCTGTCCAGGCGCGGAAACGCATTTTAAATAAGCCAGTTCTGCCATAGACTTTACTGGCAATTTTACGATTCTCTTTCTTTAGCAATTCGTCTTTTAATTTCGACGACTCAATAGGTTTCCCATCGTTTAATCCTTCCACCTTCCAGTGAGTTGGATTTTTTTCTGGGTATCCTCTTCCTTTTATGTCCATTTCTTTGCCATCAGCATCAACTGGAATTAATCCGGATTTCTTGAATTTCTTAAGAGCTTTGTTGGATAATCTTCCTGTTTTGCATTTAATTTTCTTATTATTGCAAATTCCTGCGTCATCACTGGCTCCGATCATTTTATTCATGACTTTTTTCATGCGAGATTCTTTAGCAATTGAGGCGGAGTCGTTTTTCCAGGTGAAATTCTCCATAATATTTTGTAACATTGTCGCTGGGCTAAGAAATATTCCCATAATTCCACCGCCCAGTCCCAATATTCCAGCAATAGCTGCAATTGGTCCGCGTTTTTTCAGTAAAGACTTAAATGTTACTGGACTTTTCTTTTTACCCGCAGACGGCTGATAAAAACCGTTGCCTGGAACAGAAGACTCTTGGTCATTAACAGCAGCGCTGGCGGAATCGTTTTGATTAGGATTCAAGTCCGAATCTTTATTGTCAAACTGAGATTCAAGGTCATTTATGGCATCTTTTTCGCGATCACTTAACTCTGACCCGCTGTCATAACCAGCCGAGATTTGATCAAACTTAGCCTGCTCAGCAGGATTTAACCTGCTGTCAGTTTCGGAATCCGTCGTGTAATCAACTCGTGCCATATTTTCTCGCTATTTTTCTACACCGCTCCGTAGCCGCCGATTGGCGAATCTGACGGTTTTATTTGTTGTGATACAGGGTTGGTATTGATTAGGTTATACTCAGTATCACTAGCCTGAATCTGGATGTGAACGTGATTTTGTCCAGCAAAGAATAACCCTTGTCCAACTGGGAAATTGGCTAGTCGCTTCTGCTCCTCGTCTGTCAATTTAAATACTTGCGCTAAAACGTCAACGGCGCTGGCGGACTGTTTCAAAAGTAGCTGCATTGAAGAGTTGGAAACGATTGCTCGCCCCATTTTACTTCCGACGAAGTCTTCCACATCCTGCGTGATTGTTGTCAGACCTAATTGATATTTGCGGGCGCGCTTGGCTAATGAGAATAAGAAATTGGCAGAATCGTCATATTTCATCAGTTGCCAAGCCTCGTCAACAATCAACATACGTTTCCTCTGGTCGGTACGCGTAATATTCCAGATGTGATTCAGAACAATATACATCGCCGTTGGTCGCAGTTCATCTTCCAAGTCGCGAATATTAAAGACGACCATATTATTGTTAATGTCAATATTACTTTGTTGTGAAAATATTCCCGCAAACGTTCCAGAGGTAAATTTGCGAAGTCGCTGAGCCAGACTTGGGCCAGTTCCGCCCATGTGAAGCAAAGTGTCGTATAAGTCGGAAATCGTCGGTGGCGTAGAATTGTGAGTTAGTGGATCCGAAGTAATACCGACGCGTGCGTAAGTGTCGATTAATGCTTGATCAATATCAGCTTCTTCTGCTGGCGATAATCCTGCTACGACTTGCCCGCCAGCTCCTACTCCTGCGCCGCCCAGCATTTGCCTAAGTAGTCCATGTAGTGTAACTAAGTTAGCACGTAGTGCGTCATCTGCTTCATCAGTATCAATAACACGCGGCAAATCAAATGGATTGATCCTCGTGTCGCTGCTTAAACTCAATCGAATGTAACTGCCACCAACCGCGTCGCATAGTTTTTGATACTCATTTTCTGGGTCAATAATCACAATATCAGCCCCGACCATCATACTTCTCAAAGCTTCCAACTTAACGGTAAATGATTTACCAGCACCAGACTTAGCGAATACGACCATATTGGCGTTTTCCAGAGAGAATCTGTCAAAAATCACCAAGCCATTATTATGCATATTAATTCCGTAAAGCACACCCTTATTATCCGTCAAATCGGCTGAGGTGAATGGGAAACTGGTTGAAATTGCGCCAGTATTCATATTGCGGCGAATCTGTAGTTCATCAGTTAATTGTGGAATAGAGCTATTCAATCCCTGTTCCTGTTGACTGGAAGCCACTTTTGAGAACACCAATTGTTGTCCAAAAATAGTTTCAATTTTATGCTGGATGAAGTTTAGCTCGTCCAAGCTGTCAGCGTAAAGCGTAATATATAAGCCGTAGCGGAAGAACTTTTCGGCGCCAATCTGCAATTGATCGCGCAATTCTTCGGCGTCTTGCAAAGCTGCTTCCAAGCCTGGGTCGCGCACCTTTCCCTTTTCCATGTTGATATTCATGGTTGCTTCCAGCTGAGTAACTTTTTTGCGCAGGTTGTTCAGGACAATTTGCGTATCGACTGGATAAATAAACATACTAATATCCAGCACTTCATCGATGTTAATTATCGAGCTAAGCCAGCCAGTGTAGATTTGGCG
>CAJPKE010000035.1 GCA_905370345.1 Candidatus Saccharibacteria bacterium UBA6209
AGTTAGGCAAGGAGCTTGATCTATATACGACCTCTCCTCTGGTAGGGATTGGTTTACCTTTGTTTACTCCTCGAGGTACGATTTTACGAGATATAGTGGCTCAATATTCAAACCAGCTGAGGCAGAAGTTTGGCTTTGAAAAGGTCTGGACTCCTCATATTACGAAAAAAGATTTATATGAAACATCGGGCCATTGGGCTAAGTTTGGAGAGGAATTATTTTTAGTTAAGAGTCAAGAAACTAGTGACGAGATGGCTCTTAAGCCTATGAACTGTCCGCATCATACGCAAATTTTTGCCTCAAGACCGCGAAGCTATCGTGATATGCCAGTAAGGTACTTGGAGACGACAACAGATTATCGTGACGAAAAAACTGGTGAGCTAGGCGGGTTAAATCGTGTGCGCTCATTAACTCAGGATGATAGCCATATATTTTGTCGTACTGATCAGATTGAGGAGGAGATTAATAATTTATTATCTGCCGCTCGTGAGCTGTATGGATCGATCGATATGAAGCTCAGGGTTAGATTAAGCTATCGTGACGAGTCTGACTCGTATTTAGGCGACCTTGGCTTATGGGATTCCGCACAGAACCAGTTAAAATCTGCTGTCGAGAAAGTAGGCTTGGATTATTTTGAACAAGAGGGTGAGGCGGCATTTTATGGTCCAAAGATTGACTTTATGGCAACGGATGCAATCGGCCGTGAACATCAAGTTGCAACTGTGCAGCTAGATTTCGTGCAACCACAAAGGTTCGGTTTGGAATATGCGGATGCTGATGGCAATTTTACAACACCAGTTATGATTCACTGTGCCTTATTGGGTTCAATTGAGCGATTCTTAAGTGTGTTTATAGAGCATACTGGCGGATGGTTTCCGTTTTGGGCGGCTCCAGAACAGGTTCGTGTTTTGACGATTAACGACACAGTACTAGAGTATGTTGATAAAATAACAACCATATTATCAGGCATTACCCTCATGAAGCCAGTTAGATATAACGATGTAAGATTTACAATAGATTCTAGAAATGAATCATTAGGCAAGAAGATCAGGGAAGCTACCTCTATGAAGATACCTGTTCAACTTATCGTAGGACCAAAGGATATGGAAGCTAACGAGGTTAGTGTTCGTACGCAATCTGGCGAAGAAAAAATATCGTTGGAGCAGCTTGCTGAGTATATAAAATCTTTGTAGGGTTGAGCTAATTGGATAGGTTTATAAAATTAGATAACGGCGTTGATGAAGGTCGCCTACCACTAATTGTAATTGTTGGTCCTACTGCTAGTGGCAAAACATCATTAGCTATACAATTGGCAAAGAAGTATAGAGGAGAGATAATTTGTGCTGATAGTAGAACTGTCTATCGTGGTATGAATATCGGGACAGCTAAGCCTTCTTTGGAAGAGCAGCAGGAGGTTTCTCATTGGGGTCTTGACTTAGTAGATCCAGGAGATTCTTTCAGTGCGTCGCAATTTAAGGACTATGCCCGTCAAAAGATTAAAGAAATTCGAAATCGAGGAAATATTCCATTTCTTGTTGGTGGAACAGGGTTGTATATTGATTCTGTTATATTTGATTTTCAGTTTGGAGCTAAATACAGCAAAGAAAAGAGAGCCAACTTACAAGAAATGACGATATCTGAACTTCAACAATACTGCGTCAATCACGATGTAGCCTTGCCGGAGAATAGTAAAAATAAAAGATATCTAATTAGGGCTATTGAGCGAGCCGGTAAAAAGTCATCTGGATTGGAAGTGCCGTTGAGTAATACCATCGTTGTTGGAATTACTACAGATAAACAACTATTAAAACAGAGGATTACAGATAGAGCAAAAAAAATGTTCAAAGATGGTGTTGTAGAAGAGACAATAGAATTAGCTAATAGCACCGGGTGGTGTAATGAGGCTATGACGGGTAATGTTTATCCTATTATTAAGAAATTAATCGAGAAAGAAATAGACGAAGATCAGGCTGTTCGGGAGTTTATTGTTAGTGATGTAAACTTAGTAAAACGTCAGTTGACGTGGTTTAGACGAAACCCATTTATTGAATGGGGAGATGTTCACTCGTGTGAACAATATTTATCTCGAGTATTAGATAGTAAGTAAAAAATATGTTACAATTATAGTACAATGATTGATTCATTATTTGGTTCAAAAACTAGGGTAAAATTATTACATCTTTTTCTGAATAATCCAGAAAAATCATTTTATGTGAGGGAAATTACTAGGATGATCGATGAGCAGATAAACTCCGTCCGTCGAGAGCTAGCTAATATGGTGTCTGTTGGCATAGTGCAACAGGATGCTATTGATAATAAGTTATACTATAGCGTAAATGAGGATTATCCGTATATCAAGCCGCTTGCGGCTATATTCTCAGATAAAAATACAGAAGGCGACACGGGTACTGCGGGCGGCGTTTCCTGGAAAGATTCTTTAGGAAGAATGAGGAGTTTAAGGTTGGCTATTATTTCGGGAAAATTAGTGGTCGGATCAAGCTCTTCTGTTGACCTGCTATTAGTTGGTGATGATATGTCTGCTATAACTATAAAAAATCTTGTTAAAAAAATCGAAAAAGATAGAAAAATAGAGATAAATTATGCCGTAATATCTTATGATGATTTCTATTATAGGATGAGTGTCAAAGATAGGTTTATAATGGATATTATAAGAAATAAGCACTCCGTATTAGTAGATACGGAAAATATAATGAGAAAGGAGTAGGTATGTTTGAAATAGAGTATAAAGGAGCAAATGCTGTTATTATTACCACAAAGAAACTTCGTGTGGTATTTGATCCGAATTTAGAGATTGTCGGAGGAAAAAATGTTTCTGTGAGTAATGACGTAGAAGTGGTCACGGAGGATCGGTTTGCTGTTGTGGATTCTACACCAAGACTACTATTTTCAGGTCCAGGTGAATATGAAGTCGGAGACATCTCATTGCTAGGAATTCCAGCGCGCCGACATATCGACGCTGCAGATGATGTTAAAAAATCTACAATATATAAAATTACGATTGGTGAAGCTAAGGGAGTGGTTGTTGGTAACATTGAGAGTAAACTAACTGATGATCAGCTCGAAAATATAGGTGTTGTTGATTTTGCAATATTACCTGTCGGTGGAAATGGATATACACTAGACGCGATGGGAGCAACTTCAATAATTCGTCAATTGGATCCTAAGGTGGTGATTCCGGTACATTATAATGACGCTACTTTGCATTATGAAGTTCCACAGGATGGTGTGGATGAGTTTGTAAAAAATCTAGGAGCTCCAGTTGTTGAGGCTGGTCCAAAGTGGAAGCTAAAGAAAATAACGGATCTGCCAGATAATTTAACGGTTGTTCAGATATCGAAAAGCTAGGGTCTTCTTGTTGAATTAAAAATAACTCCGATAATACAATCGGAGTTATTTTATTAAAATTTGATTTAGCGATTACTTATCAGCAGCTGCGCTCAAAATACCTTTTTTCTTCAGGGTGCGAATAGCTTTTGTGCTTAAAGTCATGGTAATTTTTTGACCGTCAACAACAAAAGTCTTCTTCTGAAGGTTTGGTTTGAAAACACGCTTAGTGCGGCGCAGGGAGAAGCTGACGTTGTTGCCATACTGCTTGCCTTTGCCTGTTAAATCACATCGTGATGCCATTTCCACTCTCTTTACTTTATTATTAATAACAATCCTTATTATTGTAGCGACATTTGTGTAATTAGTCAAGATTACGTATTGATGCTATAATAACACTTATGATTTTAGAAATAATAATAGTTTTGACTGTCATATTGCTGTCTATGACTATTCATGAGGCTATGCATGCTTTTATGGGGTATGCAC
>CAJPKE010000036.1 GCA_905370345.1 Candidatus Saccharibacteria bacterium UBA6209
TGCCGGCAGCGACACCCTCCGTGGCGAATCTGGCAACGACACCCTCATTGGTGGCACTGGTAATGACGCACTCTATGGTGGTAAGGGCGACGACCTCTACATCTTCAACAAGGGAGATGGAGTAGACTATATTGAAGAGACCGATGGCGTCGATACCCTTCAATTTGGTGAAGGCATTAGCCCAGAGGATATCCTCGTAAAACGCGCTGTAGCTGGCAGCGGTTACACCACTAACTACAATCTTGAACTTTCCATTAAGGGAACCAACGACAAGGTAACTATTACAAGACAATTAGGTTACAGCGATGGAAACGTGTTTGGTGTAAGTCAAAAAAATGCGCCAGGACAAGCAGTAGAAAGAATTGCCTTTGCTGATGGCACCATATGGACACAGGATACCATCTACCAGATGCTACATAACCGTACTGGCAGTGATGAGGGCGATACACTTGTTGCTTACGACGATGGCGCTGTTGAATACCACGGCCTTGATGGCAATGACACCTTACACGGCGGTATTGCTGACGACCTTCTCTATGGCGATGCCGGCAGCGACACCCTCCGTGGCGAATCTGGCAACGACACCCTCATTGGTGGCACTGGTAATGACGCACTCTATGGTGGTAAGGGCGACGACCTCTACATCTTCAACAAGGGAGATGGAGTAGACAGGATTTATGACATGAACGGCCTTGCTGATGAAGTTCGGTTGAAGCATAAGTTACAGGATGTTATTTTTGAGCGGCGCAGTGACGATTTAGTGGTATATATGCCGGGATCTCTGGATTCAGTGGTAATTGACTCATGGTATCGAGGAGATAATTATAAGATTGAAACGTTTACATCTGAAGATGGTAAATTTATCACACATACACAGATAGAGAGTTTGATTCAAGCAATGTCTGCTTTCCAGAAGGATACGGGAATGACCTGGCAGCAGGCATTGTCTAGCCAGCCGTTTCAAGTAGAATCTATAGTTACGCAATACTGGACAGCTCCAACCGCTTAAGCTTTGGTCTTTGTAAAATTTCTGCTACACTTTTGATAAAATCTGGTGGGCTTGGATTGCGTATATGTCAGAGAAGTCACAAAAATCAAACTCAATAGGCCCAGGCTTGTACTGCTTTATTACGATTGCGCAATTTCATGGTATTGCAGCTGATCCTGAGCAGCTGAAGCATGCCCTGGCATTGGAGGAGGGTATTATGAATGAGGTTGATATGCTTCGTGCCGCCCGAACTCTGAAGTTAAAGGCTAAGATATCTACGGTGAAATATAAGCAGCTGGAAAAATTACCAATGCCAGTGATTGTTGGTATGAAGAAAGATAAGTTTGCTGTTTTGGCGCGCATTGACAACGGTAAACTACTTATACTTATGCCTGACGGTTCGCCACCTCAAATTATCGAAAGAGCGGCGTTTGAGAAAGAATGGACTGGTCGAGTATTGTTATTTGCGCAACGGTTTTGGAAGGATGTCGAGCGTAAGTTTGATATTAAATGGTTTATTCCGACGATCATAAAATACAGGAGGCCATTATTAGAAGTACTGCTGGCGGCGTTTATTTTACAGATTATAGGGTTACTTGCACCGATTCTCACGCAAGTTGTGATTGATAAGGCGTTAGCACACCATAGCGTATCGACACTAGACGTGATTGTATTTGGGCTGATTGTTGTTGCGTTATTTGAGATGATGCTTGGCATTGCGCGAAGTTATATTTTTACTCACACCACGAGTCGAATTGATGTTATTTTAAGTTCGCGGCTGTTTCGTCATCTATTTGCATTGCCGCTACGATACTTTGAGACTCGGCGCGTTGGCGACACGACTGCTCGGGTCATGGAGCTAGAAAAAGTCCGCTCTTTTCTGACAGGTGTGCCAATGACAACGGTTATTGATCTGTGTTTTATATTTGTATATATCGTCATAATGATATGGTATAGTACAACGTTGACCTGGGTTGTTCTAGCTAGCTTGCCAGTGTTCGTAATACTATCTGCTATTGTGACGCCTCTATTTAGATATCGGTTGGATGAGCGATTTAATACTGGCGCCGAAGCACAATCATATCTGGTGGAGTCAATCAATGGAGCTCAAACCATTAAGTCTTTTGCGCTAGAGCCGGAACTGCAAAAGAAGTGGGAGGGGCGACTTGCTAGCTATGTTCGAGCTGGTTATAAGACATCAATTTTATCAAATAATGCCGGTATAATCGGTCAGTTTATTCAGAAGATTTCTGATATTGCTATTTTATGGTTTGGTGCGCATATGGTAATGTCTGGCAGCTTGACCATCGGTGCTCTTATTGCGTTTCGAATGTTGTCAGGTCGAGTGAGCGGGCCAGTGCTGCGGCTGGTGCAATCTTGGCAGGATTTTCAACAAGCAGGAGTGTCAATTAAGCGATTGGGGGATATTTTTAATAATAAAACTGAACCAACTCTTGATCCAGCTAAATCTCGATTACCAAGCATAAAAGGCGACATTCGTTTTGATAAGGTCTATTTTCGATATACGCTAGATGGGCCAGAGGTGATTCGTAATGTGTCGTTTGGTATTTATCCAGGGACAGTTGTGGGCGTAGTTGGGCGGAGCGGATCTGGAAAGAGTACAATATCAAAACTATTACAAAGATTGTATATTCCAGAATCAGGAAAAATTCTCATTGACGGAGTTGATATTGCAACAACTGATCCATCTTGGCTGAGGAGGCAAATTGGTGTTGTTCTACAGGAGAATTTTCTGTTTAATGCTAGCGTTCGTGAAAACATTTGTATACACAAGCCTTCGGCGAGCATGGAAGAAATTGTTCGTGTTGCAAAAATTGCGGGAGCACATGATTTTATATTAGAGCTACCAGAAGGTTATGATACACAAGTTGGTGAGCGTGGTGAGGGCTTGTCTGGCGGGCAAAAACAGCGCATAGCAATCGCAAGAGCACTACTCCATGATCCAAAGATATTGATTTTTGATGAGGCAACTTCCGCGCTTGATTATGAATCAGAAAATGTCATTCAGAAAAACTTGAAACAAATTGTTGCCGGACGGACTGTTATTATAATCGCACATCGGCTATCAACATTGAAATCAGTTGATAAAATTATGGCAATTGATAAAGGGCAATTAGTGGAGTACGGAACACCTCGGGTGTTGCTAAAAAAGAATGGCTTGTATGCTTATTTACATAACCAGCAAATGGGAGGTGAAGATGCCTAAGTTGTCAGCGTATTGGCAATATCGAGATCGGCGCTTGCAATATGAATTTTTGCCAGCCGCTCAAGAGATTATTGAAACACCAACCTCTCCGCTCGGACATATTGTTATTTGGATGGCAGTTTTATTATTGATGACCGCTGGAGCTTGGTTGTATTTTGGAAAGCTGGACGTGGTTGTTTCAGGTCAAGGGAAATTAGCGTCGGAAAGCGGTACAAAAATTTTACAATCGTCGGCGTCGGGAACAGTTGTTGATATAAAAGTGCGTGAAGGTCAGCGCATTAAAAAAGGTGATATTGTGGTTGAGTTAGATAAAAAAGTCGCCCAGCAGAATGTTGAATCGGTGGAGAAGACTTTAGCTATTGCTAAAATTGAGAGATCTATCGCAAAAGGAGTCTCGTCTTCAATTGTCATAGATGATATCAATAGGTCAGGTTTAACAGAGGAGACGAAGCAAAGTTTGATTGAAAAAATGCATGCGCAAAATGATATATTGGAATCCAGGAAGCTTCTCTCCTCAACAAATTTAACAAATCTTCAGAAGCAACTTTCCCAATTGGATAGTGTAGGCA
>CAJPKE010000037.1 GCA_905370345.1 Candidatus Saccharibacteria bacterium UBA6209
GTGTTGTACCGCGCGTCTCATCAATAGTAAAAATCCTCAAGTTATAATTATTGGTTCATATGCGGGTAAAATATTAAAATATACGCCGGGCATACGCCCTAGTATGCGTTTCAAGGTGGCGCTGTCTTAAGGGGGTTGGAATGCTCCCTTGGTCATTGGTGAAACTGATAGAGCGTTCATACTTACCCCGCTCACTTAACATGCACTCCAAGGAGTGCAGCCAAGATGATCGGATGCGTATTGTCACAAGCGAGACGGCCCTAAAATATCTTGAAGAGGATATTGTTAGCGTCGAAAAAGAATTAGCAGAGCTGGATGAAGAAATTGCTAGGCAGCCGAATTTGACCAAGTTTTGCAATATGCAAAATATATTTTGGAACACCTGCCAGAACTACTACTCGACCTCTGCAATCCACTGCGAAAAGCCGCCTTTTTCGGTGCTATATTCAACAAACTTCCAACCTACGAACAAATAAACTTTGGAACCCACAAAAATAGCCCGCCACCAGAGGTAAACGAGCTGTTTCAAATCCGAACGGAATATAAATCCCTTTTTGGTGACCCCACCGGGAATCGAACCCGGGTTGCCAGGATGAGAACCTGGTGTCCTAACCGCTAGACGATAGGGCCGTAACTCCATGGATTATACCACGAAAAGGGGAGGCTTGTCTACTTTTCCGCATTCATACAACCTCTACGTCATATTTATCACTTGAGATTTTTCTGAAAATTCGCCATAATAAAAGCATGAAAAAGGGCGGGATTTACTTTAAGCCTCACGCAATTTCCAGATTTTGGTTAAGACGGTTGTGTGAAGTGGCATTACTGAGCTGTTTCACGATCATTCTTTTATATGCATGGGCACGATTTATACCGACCGGTTATCAATTGCCAATCGGATTATCTGTCTCAGACTTAGCGGCTGGCGTGGCAGGAATCGGCAGCTTAATTGTGCTGATTTTATGTTTTTGGCTTCCCAGAAAACACGAAATTGAAATCGGAATTTTCGTATATCTATTAACCGTCACCGTCGCCACGACCACCATAATCACCAGCGGCGGAGTCGTTTCACCATTCCTGGTTATGTGGATTATCGTGGCAATTTTTGCAGGATTTTTCGGCGCAATAATCTTAGGAATAATGGGGCTTTTGGTTATTCTGCAAATTATATCTACCAGCGTTCAACAGGGAATAAACATACAATTCATCATCGGCTACCTATTCTTCGGATTTTTGCCTTTGATTTTTAGCCTTGTTCTATGGGTTCGCCGCCAAAAAACCGACGACAACACATCCAGCTTGAAGAATAAACTTTCCGCCGTTGAAAGTAAGTCTGATGTGGTGATCAATGCCATCGACGACGGCGTTCTGGCGATCTCCAAAGACGGTAACATCGAACTGATAAATCCGTCCGCTCAACAGATTATCGGCTGGGACCAAGGCGACGCGCTCGGACTTAACTGGAAAAGCGTCTTAAAACTCGTCACCTCAGACGGAAAAGACGTAGAAGACCTCGAGAATCCAATAGCCCAATCCTTATCAAAAAACCAGCCAACTCATAACGATAAATTATTCCTATTAACCAGCTCTGAAAAGCGAATTTTAGTTTCAATTGTCAGCTCTCCAGTCGGCACTGAGGGCGAAGGAGTTATCGTAGTTTTCCGCGACATCACCAAAGAAAAAGCCGAGGAACGCGAGCAAGCCGAGTTCATCTCCACCGCCAGCCACGAGATGCGTACGCCAGTTGCGTCAATTGAGGGCTATTTGGGACTGGCATTAAATCCAGCCACCGCACATATTGACGAAAAGGCGCGAGATTTCATCACCAAAGCCCACGAATCGGCGCAACATCTGGGACGATTATTCCAAGATCTTCTTGATATCAGCAAAGTCGAAGATGGGCGAATGAAAAATAACCCGAAAATCATCAACGTAAACGAATTTTTGAAGGATATTTTTGATGGTCTAGCGACGAAAGCTAACGAAAAGCAGCTCAATTACATCTTCATGCCAGACATAATTGATGAAGGTAAGGAGAAGTCATTGCAGCCGATTTTTTATGCCAATATTGACCCTGACCATTTTCGGGAAGTCGTCAGTAATTTGATTGAAAATGCCATCAAGTACACGCCATCGGGCGAAGTTGTCGTCAATGTTACCGGCGACGATAAGCAGATTTCTATAAGCGTGAAAGATAGTGGCATTGGCATTCCAGCCGAAGATATTCCGCATTTATTCCAGAAATTTTATCGAGTGGACAATTCTGACACGCGAGAAATTGGCGGAACTGGCTTGGGGCTATATTTGAGCCGCCGCTTGGCCGAGGCGATGTCTGGAAATTTGCGAGTTGAAAGCAAATATAAAGAGGGAAGTACGTTCTATCTGGAGATTCCTCGCATGAATAGTTCGGAAGCCAAGCAGCGATTAGAATCTGCGGAAGATGAAAAGCCTGAAGACTCAGCGCCAGATTCTCTCTCACCAGAAAAAATTGAAATTGCCACAGAAGAGAAGACGGAGGATGCCACAGCTGAAAATAGTAGCGAAATTGTCGATTCAAATCCAGCCGTAATCGCAATTTCAGAGAATCCAAATCCAGCCACGCCCGCAGTCCCGACGACCCAGCCAGAAATTCCACAACCAGCCAGAAATTCTTCCGAGCCGACGCTGGCTGAAATTGAAGAAGAGTTGCGCAAAAAGCGCCAGCAATTGTCCATACCTGGCCGCGAATAATAGCCATAAGGACTATGGATTTTTTGTCAAAACTTCAGTATAGTATAAACATATGACAAAAATTTTATTGGTTGAGGACGACAAAAGTTTACGCGAAATTTACGGCGTACGACTTTTGGCGGAGGGCTACGATATCGTTTCGGCGGGCGACGGAGAAGAAGCTCTAGCCATGGCAATTAAAGAACGTCCGCGATTAATTTTAAGCGACGTGATGATGCCGAAGATTTCCGGATTTGATATGTTGGACATTTTACGCTCGACTACAGAAACAAAAGACGTTAAGGTGATTATCATGACCGCGCTATCATCAGAAGATCAGCGAAAACGCGGTGAGCAACTTGGCGCTGATAAATACTTGGTGAAATCTCAGGTAGGAATAGAGGACGTCGTGAGAGCAGTCCACGAAGCCCTGGGCGACCTTCCGGGAGTCGGCACAAATCCAGTGCCAGTTTCACAACCAACTCACACATATGAACCAGTTGCTCCAACTCCTCAACCAACTCCAGCAGTGCCGCAGCCAGTTACTAGACCTGACGTTTCTTCATTATCGCCGCAACCAACTACTCCCGCTACAGTATCGGCAACTCCTGTAGTAAATCCGCTTATACAGCAACATCCACAACAGGCATTTGCTCCAGCACCACAGCCGCTACCTCAACCAGTGCATACTCCAGCACCGCAACCAATTCCGACGCCTCAGCAGCAGCCAGCAACTCTACCACAGCCCATGGCACCATTTTCGTCGCCCACACCACGACCCTCAGGACTTGGTGATCGCGTGATTCAACCTTTACCAGCTGATGATTCCCAGAATTCTGTAGATATTTCCAAGCTTATGGCACAAGAATTAGACAATACACAGAGAATTTCACAACCAACTCCAGAGTCTCAACCAGTGCAGACT
>CAJPKE010000038.1 GCA_905370345.1 Candidatus Saccharibacteria bacterium UBA6209
AGTCTCGTGGGCTCGTAGATGTTGATAAGAGACAGGAACTAGTGGACCATTGATAGTCAGATTATCTCCAGACTTAGCCGCCCTAATAAAATTAGGGATAGCCCTAGCAATTGGATCATATCCGCCATACATTATTGAAAATCGCAGAATGGTAAGCTCTTTGTTATTTTTTTGCGCAAATGATTGAGCAATTACTTCGCTAGCTATCTTAGTGGAACTATAATATGAACTACCAGACACGACATTATCTTCCGTAATCGGACCACTAATTTTTGTTTTATCATAAGCTTCTACAGTACTGCCGATAACAATCTTTTTTGCCTTTTTGCCGAAATACGTTAGAAGATTAATAGTCCCATCTATATTACCTTCTTTACACTTCTCTAAACTGTCTGCGATAGATTTTTTTGGTACAAAAGCCGCCAAATGAACTATAGCGTCAAACTCTTTATCAGCCAATACATCAGCAGCTATCTTTGAGCTCTCCTTACTAGACAAGTCGCATTCAACCCACTTAACATCATCATAATCAACATTGGATCTGCCTAAACAAATTATCTCCCAGCTGGCAGGCGCCATTTCCAAAAAACGCCTGCCAACAAAACCAGATGCGCCGGTAACGAGAATTTTCACCTATGATATTTCCTTAAGGATACGATCACGCTGAGCAACACTCTCTTCTACAACTCCCATATCCGACAAAACTGGTCGGAAATCCATTCCTCGAATCCATACTAAACCATCTGGTAGAGGATTGGTATTGTTATCAATCGCGGGAATCTCTTCACCATAGCCAAGCTTAACAAACATTTCAGGCATATTAAGACCCGCTTGTGTAAAGAATTCGTGAGTCGTAAAGAATCGTCCAATATTAATTTCTGTTGGATTTGGTACACCATTTTTGTCGTAAGCCATATCCACACCAAATAGACCATCTGGCCTACTATCAACAGCCAACACAGCCCTACGAGCAATATCATCAAGTTCAGCGTCCGAATAAGTTAATCCCGTTCCAGTAGCACCAGTGACACCTGATGGAGAAATTTTTGACAACTCCCAATATAAGCGCTTGCGTCCCTGGGCAACAACTAACTCGCCATCTTTCCATAACGACATCCAAGTAACCGTCTCTGGTTCAAGCAATTCTGATACTGTAAAATTACCAGACCAAGAGCCATTTTTCTCTTGGAAATCTAACCAGTTCTTAGCAGTCTTAACATCGTGAACTGGAAGAGATCCACGACCACCAGCTCCTGATATTGCGCGAATCCACATAGACCCACCCATCTCCTCTAATAGAGCATCTAAATCAGTATCTTTACCTTCAATTAGTTTAGTCTTAGGAACTTTAATGCCGGCCTTCTCCCATAGTTTAAACGACTCAAACTTATCTTGAAGGATTTTAACGGTTTCCTTGGCTGGAAAGAATGTTTTGGCTTTAATTTTCTCTCGATTCTCGCTCAAAAACCCAACCTCAACATCGTTTTGAGCGTGTACAAACTCAATATTTTCCTTCTCTATAATGTAATTCAAAAAATCAATGTACTTTGGGTCGTTTGCCAACGGTGCTAGATATTTAACATCAACTTCAGCACGCTGTAAATAATATTTATCAGCATCTGTGCCAACAATGTAATATTCTTCATCCGCAGCCCTAAGAGATCGAAT
Source organism: Candidatus Saccharibacteria bacterium UBA6209 (assembly GCA_905370345.1). GTDB lineage: Bacteria > Patescibacteriota > Saccharimonadia > Saccharimonadales > Saccharimonadaceae > Nanosynbacter. The sequence goes on from CAJPKE010000038.1 coordinate 1,669, forward strand.
AAAGTTTGCAGAAGGCGATCCACCAGCACCTGTTACTAAAATTCTTTTCATATTATCCTCCTATTTAACGTCAAAAGGCGCAACAGCCTCTAATGATATTTTTAACGCTTCGCGCGCATCTACCGGATCAACAATTGATGCCGTCCTGCCCATAGATTTAGCCATAAAAGCTTTCAATTCAGCAGCTAAAGGCTCTTCAAAATCAACTTTTATCACACGCTTTTCTGGATCACCAACCTGCAAAACAAATTCAGTAAATCCATCTTTCTGGATCTCTTTCATATTATGTTTATAATATGTAAGTTCCTGTGTTATATAATTAGCCTCTAGATAACCTAACGATCCAGTCAGTGCGATGGTACGAATTTTTACTGGAGTCAGCCAATTAGCCTGAATAAATCCTGACGCTCTACCATAATCCATTAATATTTCTGCTGAATCAATTTTTTTACTATGACGAGTACGCGATCCGTGGCTATGAATAGCTTTAGGTTTTTGTCCCAATAGATAATTAACTATATCAACGTCATGAACCGCAAGGTCAATAATTACATCCGTTTTTGGCTCAACAGCAGGAAAACCACCAACACGCTTACATACTACCGATGTTATGTCACCTATAGCATTGTCATCGATCATCTGTTTCAGCTTCTTAATGACTGGATTAAACCTCTCTATATGACCAACTGTAAACGTAACTCCATTTTCCTCAGCACAAGCAATTAGTTTATCAGCCTCTTCCACCGAAGATGCAATTGGTTTTTCAAGCATACAATTAATACCTCGAGACATCACCTCAGTTGCAACTTCAAGATGAAATGGAGTAGGTACAACCACAGACACAGCATCTGGATGAACTTTCTCAAGCATTTCCTTGTAATCAGTAAAGAATTTTGTTTTGTATTCGTCAGCTAACGATTTCGCGGCTGGATTAACGTCTGCTATTGCCACTAGCTCAGATTCTGGAAGCATGAAATAATTACGCACATGATTGCGCCCCATATTTCCAGTGCCAATGACAGCAACCCTTATTTTACCTTCTTTATTATTAGTCATTTACGGCTTCCTTAATTGCGCTAGCAATTACTTCAATATCAGCATCTGTAACTTTTGGATGAACAGGCAAAGACACGACTCTTGCAGCCAGATCTTCAGCAACAGGAAAATCTCCCACTTTATACCCAAGTTTTGAAATATGTGGATATACGTGCAACGGTTTTGGATAATAAACTCCAGCACCAACTCCTTTTTCTCTTAATTTAGCTATAAAATCATCTCTTCGTATACCCTTATCTAGTAAAATAGTATATTGGTGATATACGTGATTTCTGTTGCTTGCAATCTTCGGTAAGACTATCTTTTCAATTCCAGCCAACGCTTCATTTAACATATTAGCGTTATGTTGTCGCCTATTCGTAAAGTCTTCTACTTTCTTTAATTGCTCAACGGCGATAGCACCGTGCAAGTCTGACATACGATAGTTATATCCTAAATCAGCGTACTCGTAAGATGAAGTCATTCCGTGCTGCCTGAATGAGCGAATAGCAGCCGCAGCATCATCACTATTAGTGGTAACAACGCCACCTTCACCACACATAATATTCATGTCTATTATACACATCTCCGAGCCCACGAGACTAAGGCGAATATAGTCTGCCGCATACTGATTGAAAAAAAAAA
>CAJPKE010000039.1 GCA_905370345.1 Candidatus Saccharibacteria bacterium UBA6209
GTGTATGCGTTCACTATTTAAGCCTCTTCATTATTTCATTAGCAGTAGCCTGTATAGCTGGCACAGCAACCGAGTTGCCAAGCTGTTTCATTGCTTGCGTTTCAGATACAGGAAACTCAAAATCGTCAGGGAAACCTTGCATGCGTAAGCCTTCTTTTGGCGACAGTCGACGCACCTCACCGTCAACTAGATACGTATCCCAGTTGCGTCGGTCGCCTATACCAGACCCGCGGCCACCAACTCGCAAAGTATAACCAATCGCTTTATTGACCTTACCCTCAAACACATCGTCCATCGTCATAGCGAGCTTGACTGGCTCTGGAAACTCAAACTTGATGCTTTTGTCTTTGAAGCCAACCATAAATAACCGCGGCCGATGCTGCGGCACTCCGTAATCGGACGCTTTGATTACTTTGTAATAGAAACTATAACCCAGGTCTTCGGTCAATATTCGCCGAATCGTTGCGAATGTTCGTCCACCATCATGAGTCAATAGCCCTCGGACATTTTCAAGAAAAAATGCACTTGGCTGTTTTTCCTTGATGATATTTGCAATGTCAAAGAAGAGTGTGCCGCGAGCTTCATTAAATCCTTTTTTCAGCCCTGCTTGAGAAAATGGCTGGCATGGAAAGCCGCCTGTGATAATGTCAAAATCTGGAATACTTTTTGGCAATACTTTCGTAATGTCGCCAGCAAATGTCTGGTCGATCGTTTCAGGCGCAAATAGATCTGGCTGGATTTTTTCGAAGTTCTTTTGATAGGTCTCTCGCGCCGACTTGTCCCATTCACTCACAAAAACACATTTTGCTCCAAGATTATGAAAGGCGAGATGAAAGCCGCCAATGCCAGCGAATAAGTCGATAAAGGTGATTGTCTTCTTTGCCATACTTCCCCTGCGATATGCTTTAAGCCGCAAGTAGTCACAACAAAAAAGAAGCAACCACGAACGGGTTGCTTAGACCTTTAACGCCTGCTTGCACAGGTTCTGTCCGTGGCTGCTTTTTTATGTGCAAGCCCACAAACAAAAAAGAATGTGTTTTCAGGCGTTAAAAGTTTTTAAGGTCTAAGCTCTTTTATTATAGCGCACCTCTAAAAAAAGTAGAAGACACCCACAAACAAAAGTGCTATAATGAATGCGGGATTGCTTAGGCAATCGGTACGTTTTTATCTTTCCTTCTCGCTTGAGGTGTTGTGACATGGCAACTATGCCATAAATAGTCCCCCTTTAATGTTATTCTCATAGTACATTATTGCGTGACTGTTACGCCCGGCTTCGCCGGCGCGAGACCTACCGGCTACGAGGCCAGTCCTTGTACCGATACGTTTCTAGAGGCCAAAGTACGTTGTATGACCTTTTATGGACAGTGCGGAAAGCGAGACCCCGCGTATGCGTGGAGAAAGGAAGTTAGATGAAACTACAGCGTACTAAATATAAACGTACGACTCCAAAGTCTCTTACTGAGTACTCATCTATGAGCATCAGCCTGGGCGATGGCTCTAAGCTACTAATTGCAACAGTAGTGAAGATCATCGAAAAGTACTTTGGTCTCCTCTATGTTTCTATCTATCATAGGTAGACACATACAGGAGATTATGGAGAAAATAGAGTTGTTGGAAAAATTACTTTCAGAATACCCCGCAGACGCTGCGGTATTTTGTGCGTCTGAGCCAAAATCTGATGGTACATTCCGCCCAATTGTTAAACCCAATAAACCGCTTAGTGACTGGCTTAAGCGAGTCAAGCGTGCGCTATATCAGCAACGAAAAGATTGGCCAACCTTTATTCACGGCGGCGTTAAAAAGCGCAGCTACATATCGTTTGCTCGACCGCACACAAATAAAAATACTGTCATTACGGTTGATATACGCGATTGTTTCGGTTCTATCAGCCAAAATAACGTGCAGATTGCGCTCATTGAAAAGCTTGGACTACCTAATGGACTTGCGTGCCGTCTTGCAACAAAACTATGCCACAAGCGTCGCATACCACAGGGTTTTGCAACAAGCAGCTACCTTACTAATCTATACCTGAATGACACGCTACTTATCATAAAGCGCCAGATGAGTCGCATGGGCGTAGATATGACTATATACGTTGATGATATTGCACTATCCTCGCAACATATCGATAGTGCAAAAGTCATCAACATTGTCTCGCAGGAGCTATCGCGAGCAGAGTTAGCTATCAGCAAAGCAAAAGTGAAAGTTATGCACTCACACGGACCTCAAATAATTTGTGGTCTCATTGTCAATAAACGAATCTCTCTTACCAGACAAAAGAAAAAAGAATTATTTTCCGATATTGCCAATGGGCGCATGAGCGAAGCAAGCCTGAGTGGCTGGCTAGCAAATCTAAATATGATTGATAAAGAGTTGATGAGAAAGTTGCATACATATGCCATAAAAAATGGCAACATGAAGTTGGGTGCGTAGCGCGGCAGCTTTGCTACCTGAACGAAACACCAACACCTCCACTGTCATAACAGTAGTCGTCCTTGCTCAGAAAACACCTTTTTCATATTTAACCATCCGAGCGGGTGGTTTTTTCGTATGTTAATCCTTAGATAGCTAATTGCATTTGACATAATACCCCCAGGGGGTATATGATTATTTTATGGATACAGCAGACATCAAACGACGAGCCCTGCATCGCACAAAGATCATATCAGGACAAATGCGCGGACTCGAGAAGCAAATTGCCGACGACGCGTATTGCATGGATGTTTTGACCCAAAGTCTAGCAATACAAAAGTCATTAGCGTCGCTTAATAAACTTATTCTGGAGCGACATCTCCGCACGCACATTGCCGATAAAATGACGTCCGGTTACAAAGCTCAACAAAGTAAAGCGATAGAAGAATTGCTCAATCTATATGAATTAAATAATATAAGGACAAAATAATGAATCACAAATCTCATAATCATTGCAATACAAAAAATTCAATCAAACGTATGGCACTGTCGGCAAGTTTACACTGCCTGGCGGGATGTATGATCGGCGAGATGATCGGCGTTACCATCGGCACACACGCTGGATTTGCGCCACATACTACGGTCATTCTGGCATCAGTCTTAGCTTTCATTTCCGGCTACACCGCGTCAATCATACCATTAGTACGCGCCAAATTATCGCTTATAAAATCCTTAAAGTTAGTTTTCGCC
>CAJPKE010000040.1 GCA_905370345.1 Candidatus Saccharibacteria bacterium UBA6209
CCATCATTTGTGTTGCAACGATTACTAGCTTGCAATATTTACGACACAAGGCAATAATTCGACGCTGTACAACTGGGACAATTTCCGCGCCAGCCTCCACCGCCAAGTCTCCACGAGCGACCATAATACCGTCACTAGCCTTAACGATTTCCTCCAAATTCTCTGGATCAACGGCAGACTTAGTCTCAATCTTGGCAATAATATTGGCTGTCGAGCCCAGGTCTGTCAATCGACGACGCAAATCAATAATGTCATCAGCTTTTTGAATAAAACTCAATGCAACATAATCAAAATCTTGGCTTGCACCCCATTCCAAATCGTTAATATCTTTCTGAGTAAGAATGTCGCCACCAAAATCTGTGTCTGGCAAATTCAAACCCTTGCGGCTCATCAAAAAACCGTCGTTCTGAACTTCTACGCGAATTGCAGTTGGGCTAACAATTTCTCGCACAACCGTCCTGATCTTGCCGTCAAACATGTAAAGTGGCTCGCCGACTTTCATCTTCTCTGCCAAATTGTATTGCACTGGCAAATTGAAGCTGCCGTCATGCTCGGCAATTTCTGAATCCAAGACCAGCATATCGCCAACCTTAACATTCAGCATGTTATCTTTCAAAACGCCCAGGCGAATCTTCGGACCTTGCAAATCTTGTAGGATTGCGACAGGCTTGCCCAATTGTTTACTAGCTGTGCGCACCCAATCGATCTGCTCAATTCGCTCCTCGTTAGCGCCGTGGCTAAAGTTCATACGGATGCCGTTAACGCCGGCTTCCAACAATTGGTAAACCTTTTCTTGGCTGAACGTTGCTGGCCCAATTGTTGCTAATATTTTTGTTCGTTTAAATATATTATCACTCATTTTTAAAATTATATCACGAAATAACAGTGATGAAAAATGCTTGATACAATATAATATGACAATAATCATTAACAGGAAATAAGCTTGCAAAACCCTCAAGACAAAATTTTAATTGGTGAAGCCTATTATTTTGATGTGGTAGGTAGGCAAATTGTTGCTAAAGGATTTGGTCAGTTTGACCCTGCCAATTACCATCTTAAGGCAGAACTTTCGACAACAGCCCCAGGCATATACAATAAGTTATTTATCGTCATAAAAACTCGCTCACAATACGTAACACCTTTTGCATTTTACCGCAAACAGCTTAGCGAAAACTCTGTTTACACCCCTGCTTATGATGTTCGCGCCTATCTAAAATGGCCAGTCAACGCTGGTATAGAATCAATTCTTCGAAAATCAACTACGATAACTATTCTCATTAACGCAGAACATGCGCCTGACACCGTAATCACCAATGTCGGTATGAAAAATATCACCAGTACACTAACTAAACGGGCAGCCACTTCTAGAATATGTCATACTACCTATAAAAATATTAACCTCACTATATCAGCAACTCATTCAATCCTCCGCACAAATAAATTGACAATCAATACAGACAAATCCCGGCTTCAGCCCTACCTCAATTACACCTTTTCTCACGCAAAAGGATCTTTCCAGATAACTGATATCGGTAAAATACTTCTCGCATTTCAATTATATTGGATTAGCCACTTCGACAATACGCATTGTTTTATCCAATCAGTGGATTTGCACGGAATCGCAACACTGCATCTCGCGAATCCTTTTTTAGAAGCTGTATCTCCAATCAAATATCGCCCCTCAATAAGTCTACAAGATTCCATGAAACCATTAACTCTTGTAAAAATGACCCATTTTTTCATCAACCCAAACCACCAAAAAGCTCTTGGATCTTATAGTAAAATTGGGCTAGCTTTCACGCGAATTATCGATTATCGTTTTCATACAAATTCAAATGTATTTCATATGAATATTGCAAATCTGATTTTTGCCCTTCAAAGTTTTGCAGAAGGAATCGCAGAAAACGAGCTGAAGAAGCAACATAGAAAGGCAAAAAATGAAACAGTTAAAAGTATTGAAAAAGCCATTCAGTTAATTCAGCTCAGCGGCGATATTAACGATAATGTTAAAAAATTCTACAATAAGCCAACCAATACAGTCTATCATCTTTTAACTCGCCCAACTTTCAACCAGTCTCTCAATATCGCCCTAGAAAAATTAGGAATAAGAATAGAAAATCATAAGACAATGCTAAAAGTAATACAGAAAGCTCGACAACAAGTTGTGCATAGCGAAGGTTATGACGTTGAATTTCTCTTAAGTATTCTTACTAGCACTGTGTCCCAGATAGAGATTGGTGAAAAAGATCCAAAAACTAAATTCGTTCGTATTGACGGCCAGCTCGAAAAACTTTATATACTACTACGCGAAATGATAATAAGATATTTTGATAATTACGGCAACTAGCGAACTTCCAAACTACCATCAACATGCGAGATCAATGGATCAAGTAAAAACTCAATGGCTCGTCGATTTCCAGTTGTTATTTCCACAACAGAATTCATGCCTGGAATTATTTTCAGCTCAATATTTTTCGAGGTTTTTAGACTATCAAGCTTAACCTTAATCCGATATATTAGCCCCAATTTATCGTTAACTATCGCATCTGGACTAATCGATTGAACAACCCCACTCAAATAACCATATCGCTGGAACGAATATGCGTCAACTTTTACAACAACTCGTTGGCCAACATTTACAAAACCAATATCCCTACTCTGCAGAGTCGCCTCCACAACAAGCGACTCTTCAAGTGGCGTAATCTCGGCAATTATTTGAGCCGCCGACACCACGCCACCAATGGTATTTGTCCTTAACGACAATACCGTACCATCAACTGGCGCCACAATTGTTGTCTGCTCTAATGCCACCCTAGCTCTTGACAGAGAATTTTCAAGTTCAATAATTTTATTGTCCTGAGAGATTGCAGTAGCTGTATTGGTCGCCCGAAGTTCATTTAAGCTCACTGCGGCTTGATTTTTCGCATTGTCTATTGCAGACTCCACCTGGGTCATCTGCTGTTTTTGCGAAGATAACGACGATTCAAGAGAAGAAATCTTCTGTCTTACAGAATTAAGATCACTACGAAGCTGCATTTGCTGTAATGGTGTTCCATGCTCCATTAGTTTATTGATCTGCTGCTCTTTAGCTTTATCCTTAGTCAACATATCATTA
>CAJPKE010000041.1 GCA_905370345.1 Candidatus Saccharibacteria bacterium UBA6209
AAGAGCGAGCCTTATGATGAGATTGAATCTCAAAAGCTCGCTCCGTCTATGACCTAATTTTTTACAGCCGTTTTCTCAGCACCAACGCACCAGCTGCGACAGCCACAACAGCTAACCCACCAACCATCCAAGTTGAAGTTCCTGTTTCAGCCAAACGTCCTGACGCTTTTCCTGGCTTTTGCCCAGGAGTAGCAGAAGTAGATGCTGAAGGAGTAGCGGTTCCACCTGCACCTGAGCCAGGAGTCACAGGCTGAAAAGTCGACAGAGTTCCCACGAAGCAGGTGATGGTGTTTCCGCTGGGTTGTATCCTAAAAAACTTAAATCCGTCATTCGACATAGCTGGATAAGACTCAGGAATATCCTCTGCATGCCAAGTTCTACCCCCGTCTACTGACGTAATAAGCGTCATCACTAAATCGCTGCCGACATATCTTCGGGCATCAATAAACAGTTTTTTGCCGTCATCACTAACCGCCGCCCCATAAGCTCCACCGTTAGCCGGGATTGGAGCGCTTAAAGGAGTCCAGTGATTACCACCATCCAACGAAATCCTATCTTCATCAAATATGGTATTTCCATTATTACCGAATGATGCGTTTGGAAAACCGGAAATTTCCGTCCAGGTCTGACCATAATCAGTTGATTTCGCTATTTTGTCGTCACCGGCTGTAGTTATTATTGTTCCGTTATTAAACACGTGCTGAGGACACCCAATATTATTAGTGCCTTTCCGAGTCCAGGTATGACCGTAGTCAGTAGAAATGTAGGTTGTATAGGCATAGTTATGAGTAATAGTAGTATCTGGAGAACATCCCGCTAAAAAGGAACCGTCTGGACTGACCCGTACATACGTATTATGTGCAGACACCGTCGCCCACATCGCCTTTTCTGTCCAGTTCTGACCACCATCTGTCGATATATAGAGATGCTGTCCGTCATCAGATGTCAATGTTATCTTAGATCCGTCTGCGCTAAGCGATCCGTCATTTAAGTCGATCTGCTTCGAAAATATTTTTCTCCAAGTAGCCCCATTATCTGCGGACATCCATAAGTTTGAGTTATGAGAGCTATCTTTCTCTTGAATAAAAAGCTTTGAGCCGTCTTGAGTGACATACATTTTTCTAAGACCAGTAGCACCAGAAGCTGGCGCTGACGTTAAAGTCTTCCACGTGTACTTTGCTTCTTCTGCTTTAGCCAGTGGTGACAGCGCTGTAGATAAAGACAGTGTGAGCATAAGCATTAAAGCTACTGCGCTCTTTAATATGTTTTGTACTTTTATTTTGTTTTTATATAACATTTTTTTCCTCCCAATTTGTTTTTGTTATATACGAATAGTTTATACCTATTCTGGCATATTACATGACATTGGTCCCTCACCCAATTTACTGTTTGTTTTCACTACATAGTAATGATTGCTTTTAAATTAACATAAGCGCATACGCCGTGTCAACAGTTTTTTATAAAAATATACAACGATTTTAAAAGAGCGCGACTTACAGTCGTTTTCTCAGCGCTAATCCGCCAGCTGCGACGGCGATAACAGCTAACCCACTAACTAGCCAAACAGAGTTTCCTGTTTCAGCAAGATTTGATGTTTTTTCTGGTTTCTTAATGGAAGTGGATGATGTCGTAGTGGTTGAAATACCTGAGGATGGAGCGGCAGCTCCGCTCGCGCCTGAACCGGTACCGCCAGGAGCTACAGGTGGAGGTGTCGGTAGGGTTGCCAGGCGATAATAAGCCGCGCCGGTTGTCATGTCATAGAACATTGCGAACATTCTGGACGCCGACGAAGACGAATAAACGCTACCAGAACCAGCCTCATTATCACCCTGCGACGTCCAGGTTTTACCGCCGTCTACTGACATTACAATATATGGCAAATTGGAGGCATCCATGACTGCTGGTCGAACGTAGACAAACAGCCTCTTACCATCATCACTAACTCCTGTCTGCATAATATAATCATCCACCTTCTGAGTCGGAACTTCAGCAGGAATGGACGCCCAGCTGGCACCACCATCTAATGAAATTTTGTGACCATCAAATAGGCTGTTACCGTTAGTGCTGATGGACATGAGGGTTGTATCATAGACAGCGTGAGTCCCAGCACTTGTCCAAGTCAATCCGTAATCATCAGACCTCTTTACTGCACTAGGGGTTCCATCTATCGCAATCATCTTTCCGCCATCAAGCACGCGCTCAGGACAAATATTGCCCTTCTGCGTCCAAGTTTGACCATTGTCAGTAGAAACATAAAGCGGAGGAGTTTCACCATCATCTCCACACCTAGCCAGAGTGGAGCCGTCTGGGCTCATAAATAAATGGTTATTACTGGGGTCTATATTGTTAGACTTCACCCAATTGCGCCCACCGTCAGTTGACATATAAAAAGATTTTTCTCCACGCCGACCATTCACAATCATCTTAGACCCGTCTGTGTTTACTAGCAATCTATTCGCGGAATCTGGCATCGCAAAACTATTCCAACTTACACCATTATCTGCGGAGATTAACAATTTCATATCGCCAGTATTAGCATCTTCTCGCAGTATAAAAAGCTTTGATCCGTCTGGACTAATAATCGCTTCTCTAAATTCATCATCTCCTGGTACAGTTACATCCTTCCACGTATACTTAGGCGATTCCTCTGCTCTAACCAAAGGAGATAAGACTGCCAATGCTGATAATGCAAATACAAATACTAAGGACAGCGCTCCTCTGTATACTGCGCGTTTTCTGTTCTTAATTAACATCCGTTCCCCAATTTTTTTATTTTTCTATGCGAAACCATCCTTCCGATTTTAGCATAACCGAATTTCAGGCGTCAACAGAAGGCAGGACAGATTCCAGCCATAATTGCAATTCTTGCAAAATAAACTGCTGTTCGTCAGTCGCACTAGGCGCTAATCGTTGCAGAGATTTCATAAATTGCGGCAGTTGCGCCTGTAAATGCTCATTGCGCCATTCTTCCCATTGTTGTAACTCATCTTCACTAAGCAAATTAGGAAAACTTCGCGCTTTATAATGCA
>CAJPKE010000042.1 GCA_905370345.1 Candidatus Saccharibacteria bacterium UBA6209
AAGTTGAATGCTGCAAAAATTGATCTGCCAATTGGTCGCAATCCTTCAGCGCCGAGCACGTTTCGCATAGATCCGAACGGGAAGTCAGCCCAGACTGTTTATCGTGTTCTGGCGGAAAATGATACTCGGTCGCTCGTGGAATTGAAGCCGACCACTGGTCGAACTCATCAATTGCGCGTCCATTTGGCTCATTTGAATGCACCGATTCTTGGTGATCGAGTTTACGGAAAGTCTTCGGATTGTCGTATGATGTTGCATGCTCAAAAATTAGAGATAACTTTGCCGTCTGGTGAGAGAAAAGTTTTTGAAGCCGCAATTCCTGACGAATTCAAGAAATTCTTCCCAGAGGATTTATAGATGTCTGAAGTGATTATATCTGCTCGAGACGCTCAAAAAATCAGCCAGATTTCATCGCAATTACCTCACGCGCTTTTGGTGATTGCGGATTACGGACTTGACGGACTGGGTGTGGCTCAAATATTAGCAAAGAATAACGATACTTTTCACTTGAAACCACTTCCAGAAAAGCAAACTATATCCATTGATCAAATCCGCGAGCTCATCTCTATGCTCCGAACTTACGCCATAAATCGTCGGGTTATTGTCATTGACGAAGCTGATTCAATGACCGAGCCGTCGCAAAATTCATTCCTGAAAGCGCTGGAAGAACCGAATAAAAATACCAATTTTATCCTTGTCGCGAAAAACCCGAAGTTGATGCTCGATACTGTTAGATCTCGTTGTCAGACATTGACGCTTCATAAAACGACATCCGCTCAGGATAAAAAATTGCTTGAAAAATACAATTTAGACCCCGCCTCTAGCCAGCAAATCCTTTTCTTAGCTGCAGGGCGACCATTGCTGATTAAGGAATTGGCGGAAAATCCAGAAAAATTCGCCGAATATCGACAATTAGCCACCGATGCAAAGCAAATTTTAGCCACAAATCGAGAATACGACACGTTTAAGAATCTCGTCAAATACTTTTCTGACCGCCAAAAAGCGATATTGCTAACGGATATTATAGTAAATATGATTCGCTTTCAATCTTTATCGCGCGGAATAAATCCGTCGCTTGAAGAGCAACTTGAAAAAACCACCTCTGTTGCTAGCGCATTAAAATCCAACGCCAACGTCAGGCTGGCGCTGACGCAACTTGTGATATAATAGTATAGATATGTTTGGATTACTCCTCATTCTGATTTTAATGATTTGGGCGATTTTTTATCATCCGTCAATTAAAGAAACTGGCGATCTGCCAACTAAGATTACTAATAAACTTGATCAATTATGGGAAATTGCCCAAGAATCGATTCGCGAGAATAAGTACCTACGCGCAGAAAAAGCTCTGCTGACAATCTTACGCGTCGATGAGAAAAATGCCACTGCATATAACCGTTTGGGAATTTTATATGCTAAGCAGAAGGCGTATAAGGATGCTATCGAATGCTTTGAGATTGCTCAGAGTCTCGAGCCAAGCGCTTCAAGCCTTCATAATGTCGGCTTAATTTATTACGAAACAGAGAACTATGAAAAGGCGTCTCTAGCATTTGAGCAGGCATTGGAGATGGAAGATGATTTGGCTGCGCGCTACATCGCTTATGCCAAAGTTCAGGAAAAAATAGGGAACACGAAGAAGGTTATTAATGCGCTAGAAAAGGCTGTAGAACTGGAGCCGATTCCTCAAACCCTGAAGATCTTAGCGGAGGCTTACGACAATGCCGGACAGGCTGAATTAGCTGAAGAATTACGTAAGAAAGCCACGAAAATGATCGCTCCTGTAGCGCCGACAAATAGTAAAACTGAAGCACCACGCCCACGCCAGCAGCGTAAAATACATCAACCACGAAAAATAGTTATGTAAACTCTTGTCACAGAGAGAAAAAATTGATAAAATAAATTCAGTTGCCGCTTTAGCTCAGTTGGCTAGAGCAACGGTTTTGTAAACCGTAGGTCCTCGGTTCGAGCCCGAGAAGCGGCTCCACATCACGCTGGAATCGTGTAGTGGCAATCACAGGAGACTGTAAATCTCCCGCCGTAAGGCTTCGTAGGTTCGAGTCCTACTTCCAGCACCATGGTCTAGAAGACTTCGGAATTGTCGCTCAGAGTAGCGACTTTTTCATTTGTATTTCTTAATCTCCGCCACAAGCAAAAACCACTTTCCGAAAAGGGGCGGAAAGTGGTTTTCAAGATTGCAGCAGGAAGTAAGAAATGTGACAAAAAATCGCCCCAAAAGGCGATGATGATTCAAACTTTGTGGGATTTTACGCCCACACTAGAACCTATTTTAGTACAAAGTTGCGAATTTGAGTAATCAGAGTAAAGTCCTGTTCGGTATGACGCCTCAACCCGACCCACCGAGAACCGACGACTGAAATTTGTTTTGTGAAAAATACTGAAAAATGTTATAATGTCAGCATATGGGGTCTAAGGTTTCTAATAAGTCAGCAAGCTTATTGACTGGTGATGGATATGACACATTGCCAGATTTTAATAGCGATTATTTTTTATCGCATCTAATAACTTATCTTGGCAATAAGCGAAAATTGCTTCCGTTCATAAACGACGCTATTGTTAAAGTAAAAAAACAGCTAAAAAAAGAAAAAATAACTGCTCTTGATGGTTTTTCTGGCAGCGGTGCGGTAGCTAGATTGTTCAAATACCACACAACAGACTTAATTTCTAACGACTTTGAGAACTATGCCTACACAATAAACAAGGCTTATCTAGCAAATAAAAAAGATGTCGATATTCCGCGACTTGAAAAGGCTATCAAATACTTAAATGACAATAAATTGAAAAGAACAAAATCAGCTTATTTTATTACGAATAATTATGCTCCAAAAAATGACAATGACATTAAGGCTGGTGAAAGAGTTTTTTATACTCGCCAAAATGCTGAAATCATAGACAATATACGTTACATGATTGAGTGTGAGATAGACGACGATTTAAAGATCTACTGTCTATCCGC
>CAJPKE010000043.1 GCA_905370345.1 Candidatus Saccharibacteria bacterium UBA6209
ACCTACGCCATACCCAGATGACATAGCAGCAGCATTTGGTTGATATGGTGTATAACTATAAAGAGCGGCGGTTGTCCAATTCTGAATATTTATATTAGATCCTCCGCAAGCAGCATTTGGACTCCATTGAACGAAATTTACGCCTGTTGTATATGGTGAAAACCAATTAGGACTACGTGTTATTATGTAGTGAAAGTGTTTCGCTGCCCATTCTAGCTGGTTTTCTAGACCAAAATATTTACTATCACACGCGGCGGTGTCTGGACATCCATAGCCAGTTGCGCTTTTGAATTGCCCACGAGTTGGCCACGTGTCAGTGACTAGGGCTTGCTCTTTTTGGAGCAAAACTATTAAAAGCTGTGGGTTTACATGATATTTTTGAGAGACATCAAAGATTAATTGAGCAGCGCTTCTTCCATCTTTTGTTTTATAATCACGGAGACAGGTATATGGAGGGCTATGCCACCCTTTCGATGCGGCATACTGAGCGCGAGTTATATCAGGTCTTCCAAACTCACTGGCTGGTTTGGCACCATTTGTATCACATTGGGGAACTTTACTATTTAAAAATGACTGAATTTGGTCTGCGCTCATGGATCCGTAATTTGTCGCTACGGCATCATCCATAATATTGCCTGGGTCAAAATCATTTAATACTGCAGATGCTGGCGTAGAAGATAATATCGTTCCTAAGCACATTGACGTAAGTATGCCTAATTTTAATATTAATTTCTTCATATAGTTATTTCTCCTTCAGCATCTCCAGTCACGTTGTTGTCTTCGTAATGAATGTTTATTGTCCATTTTCCAGGTGATAATTGAGATAACGGAACGTTAAATCCTTTACAGCTAGACGTACTTGGTCCAGCTTGCAGCTCTACACTATTGGAATACGTTTGTCCGCTAGTATTGTGCATTGATAACGTACATCTTCCGCTTGATGATATAGTTTGGATCAAACTACGGATATAAAGAGTGTTTGAATCTTTATCGACTGTTGTAGTTGTTATGCTTACTCCAACTGTTGGTTTTTTACCGTTGGATGATGGAGTCGGTTCTGGCGAAGGATCGCTTCCTTGTAGTGTTTTAGATTTTTGACCTGATGACTCTTTTTCTGACTTATTGGATGCATCATTTAATGATCTTTTTTTTATGTCTTGACCAGCTGTTTTTTGTTCCTCGGTGACTGTGCTAAATTGATTTTGAGTAAAAGGCCAGAGATTAAGCTTATAGGAGATTAAGCTATAGCTCGTTATAGATAATAGTATGACAGCTATCAGGATTAATACTTTATTTTTTTTATTTTGTTTTTTCTGTATTTTCATAATTTTGTTACCTAATCAACACTACTATAGCAGATATAGATAAAACGGTAAAGCTTTAAAAAGTTCTTTTATAGAATAAAATATCTCCATTATGTACAGTGACTTTATCGATTAGTTCATAGCAAGGTAGCTGTAGTGGCGTCGTAGATAACACGCGAGTAACAGATTTTCCTATATGATTGCTACAACTCAATTTTGCAATAAATACATCCGGCTGAATAAGTACGAGATCTTTATCTATGGTGTCAGATAGAAGTATATGTGCATACCTGTTATAAATTGTCTTATCTTTTGACACTTTTGACCAGAAATCTTTATCAGGGTAAGTATTGACTCCCGTAATTGATTTTCTATTTGCCATTTGAGGGAAATTTTCTAGTACGCTTGTACCAGACAGTCCCCACGTGTCGTCACTAGACGAGGTGGAGATAATCTTTTTGATTATAATATTATCGTTATATCCGCTTCCTAGACCTCTATATAACGGCTGTATAGTTATTGTCGACATAATACATAAAGAAGAAAGCACTAACAGTCCGAGTTTTTTCTTTTTTATAAATATAAGGGCTAGTCCACCAGAAAGGCTTATTGCGGCTAATAATAATACGCGAAGATCTCCGGCAAAGTTACGATTGAACTTTACGACATATACGATGGTGCAGACGTAAATAATAATCACCATTGTTGAATATAGATATGGTAAATAGCGATATTGTGATGAAAATTTTATAGTATTGGCAAGCGTGTATATTAATGAAAAGATTCCTATAAAACCTAGTCCAAGCTGCAATCTTGTTATCGGTACAAGATGCATCATGAAAGGTTTTGCTATTGAAGAGAATCCTGGAATAAATAAATGAGATATGAATATTAAACAGGAGACAAAAATAGCAACTCCAACCCAATCTATAGTTTTATTTTTACGCCATTTGCTATATAAAATAAACAGTATAGGAATGATAAATGCAAAAGGCGTGATAATGAATGCAGACATTTCACTTTGATTGATGGATCCTTTACTTGGATCTATCGATGAAATGGATGTGTCGTCCATAAGTCGGTATTGACTATAGCCAGTGAGACCGATTAGGTCAGCCTGTGATGGAGTTCCCGAATTTACGAATCGTGCCCCGGGATAATCTGTACCAGAAATGGCTTGTACGGCATCTATTCTGGTGATTAAAAATATACCAACTATGCCGATCGCCGCTATAGCAGATCCTACTATGAATGCTGTATTTACGTATAGTATTTTTCGCAATTTTTTGGGTGTTTTTCTCCAAGTATTTATATAATAGCCAATCGCCACTAGAAATACAGTGATGACAACAGGTATCTGAAAGGCTGGATACAATAGTAGGGCGAAGCTTACCATTGAATAGGTTAATAAAAGTGATAGTGTGAGATTCGATATTATATCACCATGTTTATATCTCTTTAAAAAAGACAAAGATTTATTTTCTATTAATTTCATTATTAATAGCAATATGACAATTCCCCAGACGATACTCATTATAGTAATGGTTTGATACCACCAGAATATAAAAGGAGTGAAAGAGCCTATGATAGCGATAGATCCCGACAGTAC
>CAJPKE010000044.1 GCA_905370345.1 Candidatus Saccharibacteria bacterium UBA6209
TAAAGATTCTGTCCGAAGTCCCAAAGACATATAATACGCATTTTCTCTACGTCATCAGTGTCGTATTCAGGACTAATCGGCTGGGATATAATACTTCCTAATGTTCTTCCTGTTGACACTTCAAGAGCTTTTCCGGTCTCTGGATCGTGCGTTACTGTATAACCAAGTGAATTTATTGATTTCAGGACTGTAGCTCCTTGCCTTCTTAATTCACGGAGTCTCGCTTGCTGTGTTTCTTCCAGTTTACACCTTGGGTTGTTGTAACCATAATCCATCATTACTTTATCTCCTTATAAGTTTCCCCAGTATTAGATTGTATAATATATTGGCATAATAAATTAAATAGGTCAAGCAATAAACATTAAATGTATATTATGTATGAACAGTTATGTTAACCATTGAGAGCCTTATTTGTGCTAAAAAACCGTCCTTACTGGGACGGTTTTTTGGTGGGGAATAATTTCTGCAAAAAGACATGAAAATAGCCCGCCAAGAGGCTCAAGCCGAGACTTAATGTCTCAAGGCGAGCTATTCTCATTGGCGGGCGTTAGCCCTTTGTGATGGGTCGAGAGACTCAACCGCCAACATCCTCTAGCGGGAAGGGTAGTTGGAGCGTGTCGATCCAGAAAATGATGAATCCCGGTGGGAGCGCCATAAGGACTCCCGCCAGGAACACCACTGAGTTTTGACTCACTCACCATCCTTCTTGTTCAGGTACTTCGCGACAAGGAAGTCGACGAGACCGCCGGCAGCGACCTTCGCGATGATCGGGGGGGCGACGATGAGGATCATGACGATGAAAATGGCGATGGTGGTATCCATTGTAGTTGTCCTTTCTATGTAAGGGCTACTTCTGTTCGGTTGAACAAAAGCTAATACATATATATCATACCTGGACAAAAAAGTCAATACTTGCTACACTGTAACAGATGAGAAAGTTTCAGGTAATTACACTTTTCCCAGAAATGACAACGGGAGTTTTTAATAATTCCATGATGTGGAAGGCGCAAAAAGACGGTATCGTTGAACTTACGACGGTGAATCTGCGGGAGTTTGGTTTGGGTCCTCGTCGTCAGGTTGACGATACTCCTTATGGCGGCGGCGACGGGATGCTTCTTATGGTTGAGCCGTTATGGAAAGCGGTGGAATTTGCGAAATCTCAGGATGAAACAGCGAAAGTGGTACTAATGAGTCCGCGCGGGCAACGCTGGAAGCAGGCTAAAGCTCAGGAAGAAGCAGATGATGACAGGGGTGTGATATTTATTTGCGGGCGATACGAGGGTGTTGATGAGCGAATTTTAGAACTGGTTGACGAGCAGTGGAGTATTGGCGATTTTGTGCTGACTGGCGGAGAGCTGGCGGCAATGATGATGATTGATTCTATTGTTAGGTTGATTCCTGGAGTTTTGGGCGGTGAAAAATCTGCGGAAATTGAAAGTTTTTCAGATGGAGAGACGTTGGAATTTCCACAGTATACACGACCTGAGGAGTTCAAAGGTTTACGTGTGCCGGATGTTTTATTGAGCGGACACCACGGAAAAATTGCCGAGTGGCGCGCTGAACAATCGCGGATATTGACCAATAAAAATACCCCATAGAGACGGGGTATTTTAAGTTGTGGTGGATTTGTCGTAGAGCGAAAGATACTGTTTTATGGTGTTTATTTTTGTAACGTTCGCTAATTTAACTTTATGACGTTTTTATAAAAAGTGCAAGTGCTTTCGTAAAAAATACAACAAGCTTGAGCTTTTTTGACGCGCAAGCTATACTGAAATTATGTCTAGAAAAGTGAATAAAATTGTTAAATTGATTGCAGGACTATTGATAATAGTGCCATTATTATGTCAATTATTTACGTTTGAGAAGTTTTCCGCAGCCCTTATTTCTGCGGGAATTACGCCATATTTAAGTCTTCCGATTGCGATAATATTGGTGGTTGTTGAGCTAACGTCGTTGCCGTTTTTGATTGATATGAATATGCCAAAAAGAATTATTCTGACGAGCAGAGTGGCTGGTTTTTTGAGTTTGGGGATTATGACGGTAATTAGTTTTTTGGCGTTTGTGAATGGGCACGCGGCAGTGATATTTGGTGCAACGATAAAGAATGTGAATAATGTGGCTGCGATTTTTCTGGTATTCATGATGTGGATTTTGTTGATTTGCGCAAATTTATCGACGAAAAAAACAGCCAAATAATTGGCTGCTAAATTTCAAATTTGGCTGGCGTAAAAATATGACAATTGAACCTTGCAACAATAAGAAGCTTTACTCGCTCATAAAGGTTTATGAATACATAAAAGCCGACTTGCCAAAAACACAAAGACAACTAGAAAATATAAATAAACCAAATACGATATTTATCCTAAAGCTTATTTAGTTTTGCTAGATATTTTTATTGCTTCTTTTATTGCCGACAACTCTTTAGTAATTTTCTGAAGACCAGTAGTTAGAGGCGAATGGTCTGCGATGATTCTACCGCCAGTAGTTCTTAAGTCAACAGTTTGTTTACAGGAATAATAATTGTTATCCTCATCACAAAAAGAGATTGTGACTTCAACGGGTTTTCCGTTGCCTATATCGTCAGGCTCATAATGACAAAGAAAAAGGTATTTTTCATCACCCACCATTTGGGAAATCTTTAAGGTAGACAAGCTATCTTTTAGGGAGCTAAATAGTTTAGAGTTCTTCTTGGAACAAGAGACTTCAAAGGTTACGTCTCTTGCAGTATTACTGCTCACATTACGAATATAAATATCAGCAATATAGCCACCAAGTGGAGAAAATAACAAATCTATTTTAGGCTTCTTTGAATCTCTAATAACTTGTTTAGTTATTATATTAGACACTATAACCGCAATGCACGATACCATAGCAATTAC
>CAJPKE010000045.1 GCA_905370345.1 Candidatus Saccharibacteria bacterium UBA6209
TAAGAGACGTGTAATATTTCGTCTATTCTGGAAAACCTCAGTACCGTACAAACACCGCCGAAACTTGGCAATATTTTTTGCAATGCTCACACTCGTGGTTACTATTTTTGTCGGCCCGCTCATAATTGCTCAGCTTCTTAATATTATCCAGCACAATCAGCTGCACAACGCAAAAAACCTATGGACACTAATCGCTTTATACGGCGCCAGTGAATTATGGTCAAGCGTCATCGGCTGGCGATTAGTTTTATATCTCGCCTGGACATTCGAAACCGCCATGCAACGAGATTTATACGCTCGATGCTTCAGCAAACTGACCAACCAAACACTATTCTTTCATTCAAATAAATTCGGCGGGTCGCTCGTTAGCCAAACAAATAAATTAGTCGGCGCGGTAGAAAGTTTTTGGGACACGATAATTTGGTCAATTTTGCCACTAGTTGTTTCACTGGTCGGTTCAATAATTGTCCTGTCAACCCTTCTCTGGCAATACGCGTTATTCTTACTCATCTTCTCAATTGTTTTCAGCATCGTCGTTTATTACGGGTCCAAACCAATGGCGAAATTGACAAAAAAAGAAGCCAAAGCCAGCAATAAATTGAACGGTCAATTAGCCGACGTAATCTCAAACGTTCTAGCGGTCAAATCGTCCGGCGCCGAAGCTACGGAACAGAAATTTTTCACAAAAACCGTCAACTCTTGGCGAAACTCAAGTCTCGACGTAATGCGCGGATTCTTAAAAGTCAGCACTATATATTCGTCAATCAACATGGTTATTAAAATCGGAGCAATCGCCTTCGCAGTGTACGCAGCTCAGAATGATTTAGTATCCGTGGCGTCCGTTTATCTTATTATCACCTACACTGGAAGTGTCGCGCATGAATTGTGGAACATGAACGGAATTATGCGCAATTACAACCGAATTATCGGTAACGCAAATGATATGGTAGAAATCTTACAAACGCCAACGACATTGATTGATAAAAGCAATTCAAAGCTAAAAGTTACAAACGGCGAAATTTCTATGGATAAAGTAACTTTCACGCACGACGAAGGTCAAGGCGACACTCTATTCCACGACTTCTCTCTGGATATTAAATCGGGCGAAAAAATAGGTTTAGTCGGAGCGAGCGGTTCTGGGAAAACGACGCTCACCAAATTGCTATTACGCTTCGCCGACATTGACTCGGGAAAAATTACCATCGACGGACAAGATATTTCCGAAGTCACCCAAGCAAGCCTACGCGCCAAAATCGCTTACGTACCACAAGAGCCATTACTATTCCACCGCTCCGTGCGCGAAAACATTGCTTACGGTCGACCTGATGCAACGGACGCAGAAATTGAAGAAGCCGCCAAAAAAGCTGGCGCTTACGATTTCATCATTGGACTTAAAAACGGTTTTGACACAATGGTTGGCGAACGCGGAACTAAATTATCTGGCGGACAGCGACAACGAGTTGCAATTGCTAGGGCAATCCTAAAAGATGCGCCAATTCTAGTCCTCGACGAGGCGACTTCAGCGCTAGATTCTGAGTCAGAAGCATTGATCCAAAAATCTCTGGAGACGTTGATGGAGGATCGAACCTCAATTGTTATTGCCCATCGCTTATCTACAATCGCTAAGTTGGATCGTATAATTGTCCTGAAAAATGGGAAAATTGTCGAGGACGGATTACACGACGATCTCATCAATAAAAAACGCGGTGTTTACGCAAAATTATGGGCGCGACAATCTGGCGGATTTATTGAAGAATAGCTCAATCTGCATACGTTAATTATGTTATAATCAAGATATGGAATCTTTTGTTCACTTGATAACTAGCTTCGGCGTATTCGCAATTTTATTGGTAGTTTTTGCAGAATCCGGTCTACTGATTGGTTTCGTCTTACCCGGCGACAGCCTACTCTTCACTGCTGGATACATGGTTCAGCAAAATCCTCAGCACATTGACATCCACATTTTTGCGCTTTTGGTTTTTGCGGCGGCAGTGCTGGGCGACAGTGTTGGCTATAGTTTCGGCCATAAAGTTGGACGCAAGTTGTTTGAAAAAGAAAATTCCCGATTCTTCAAGAAAAAATATTTGGAGCAAACAGAAAAGTTTTACGACAAGCACGGCTCAGCGACAATCGTCCTGGCTCGATTTGTACCAATTGTAAGAACCTTCGCCCCAATCGTTGCCGGCGCTAGTAAAATGCACTATAAAACGTTCTTAACTTTCAATCTTATCGGTGGATTTCTTTGGTCGTCAGCATTCGTTTATCTAGGATTCTACGCTGGCAAGTTTTTGACCAAAGCAGGCGTAAATATTGAAGTTGCAGCAATCCTCATTATTTTCTTGTCTGTCTCACCAATGGTTATTCATGCTTTGAAACAGCCAAATACTCGCGCTTTATTAAGAAAACAATTGTCGGTTCTCCTCTCAAAAACCAAGCGTAAAAAATAATCTTAAAGCATCTTTTTCAGATATTTGCCAGTGAACGAATTTGGCACTTTGGCAATATCTTCAGGCGTACCGCAAGCCACAACGGTACCGCCGCCAATTCCGCCCTCTGGACCCATATCAATTATCCAGTCAGCCGACTTTATGACATCCAAATTATGCTTCATGATAATCATACTATTGCCGCCCTCAACCCATTTATATACAATTCCCAAC
>CAJPKE010000046.1 GCA_905370345.1 Candidatus Saccharibacteria bacterium UBA6209
CTCTTGATTTGTCAATACTTTTTACCATTTTTCTCAGTTTTTGCAAGCATTTTACTTTTTACATTCCATAGATATATGTTATAATTAGCCACATGATTATCTCTGAATGGCTAAAAATTGCCACAAAATCCTTAAAAACGGCAAACATCCCGTCCGCCAGATTAGACGCCGAATTGATATTAGCCAACACTTTACGAAAAAACCGCACTTACCTACACGCTCACCTGGACGAAGAAATTGATCCCAGAAGATTTGATATCGCAAATGCCAGATTAGACCTAAGATTGGACCGCGTACCAATCGCCTACATTCTGGGCTATAAAGAATTTTACGGCCGCAAATTCACCGTATCTCCTTCCGTTTTAATTCCCCGTCCTGAATCCGAAGATCTAATTTCCTTGTTCTTAGAACTGACTGCCAGTGAAATTGCCGAAAAAGTTTTAATTGACGTTGGCACAGGATCTGGCTGTCTGGGAATTACTGCCAAATTAGAGAGGAGCAACTTATCGGTAATTTTATCCGATATCAACAAACCAGCCTTAAATATTGCAGAAAAAAATGCGAACGCCTTAAGTGCGGACGTCCATATTCAACAGCAATCATTACTTAATGGTCAACTCAAACCAGTCGACTATATATTTGCCAATTTGCCTTACGTTGACAAAAATTGGGACGTATCTCCAGAACTTCAATACGAACCAGAAATTGCGCTATTCGCCGAAGATGAAGGATTGAAATTGATATTGCAATTGATCTCACAAGCACCACGATGCCTCACTCCAGAAGGTTTGTTATTTATCGAGGCGGATCCTCAGCAGCACAATAGAATAATTGACGAAGCCGTGAAAAATGGTTTTGTAAAAGAGAGGGTTCTCAATTACATCCTAGTCCTGCGTTTCACTGGCGCTAAAGATTAAATTACTACAGAATTTAAGAACACTAGCATCACTAAGATAATTCCGATAGTAAGAATAACCGGAGCGGATATGTCTGAAAATCGAATAGCTTTGTGCTTGTTGTAAGATTGGTAAGCTTTACTGGCGACGAGCGAGAATAGCAATAAGATTATTGCAACCTGCGAAACACCGCCAAATAATGACTTTCCGTAGCTATAAGTCCAATAATACGACAGCCAACCCAGCTCAGCAAAGACGAGTCCCCAGATTGCCGAAAGTAAAACCGTTTGTTCTTCGTCATAACTGTGTAGGAAATGACGCGCAGAACTATAGCCGATCAAGAACATCAGAATAACAACCACAGAAACTGGCCACTCGTACGACACCACCATAAGCGCAGTTACGCCGACGAAAATAGCAATCAACGACTGCATAGCAACCTGCCAGCGCTTAGACATCGGCTTAATCACAACCAGCCAAATTGCATATAGCATTGCCAAGGCTACGCGGAAATAAAACACTGACGTAGGTAGATACATCAGGCCGACAACACCAATTCCGACCGTTAAGTCAACCAAGTTAGCCTGAATGTTTGCCCACCAAAAACGCGGACGAACAGCAATTATGCGCCATTTGCTCAGCACAACAAGCGCTAACGCTGGAAATGGGGTCTGAAACGCTTGAGCAATAACAAGCAATGCCGCCGCCAAGCCGATATTTAAGACATAGTAAACCAATTCGCTCCAAAACGTTCTTCGTTTAACAGTTTTCAGTAACTCCATAACTTACTCTATTATACCAAATTATGAGCCAGTTCCCACAACAACGATAAATTGTGCGTCAACATTCAAATTATACTTCGAGGAATCTGATGAAACCGAGCCGTACAACTCTTTAAATTTATCTTTCGTGGCAGTTTTTTCTTTACCAGCTGGCAATTGATAAACTTGGGTCTTCCCTAACTTTTCATTACCTGGAGCATTGCCGACATGAACAACTTTCATTCCTAATTCTGTCAATTTGTCCGCTTCTTTCTGCGCTGCGCCAGCCACACCAGAACCATTCAAGACGGCAACTGTGGCTTTTTCCTTTGATAATGGCGTTGCGTAAATCTCAGACTTTATGTAAGCGCGAATGTCGTTATAATCATACAATCCCGCAGCCGGCTGAACTATGCTTGCGCCACCCGCCGTGCCAGTAGTCATAAGTACGTTGTTTTCCTCTACAAAACTCAATCTGTGAATATCAGATTCTTTTATCTCTGAGCCAAGGTTCATAATTGTGCGGATTTCTTTCGTGTCAATGTTCGTGCGCAAGTTTTTGCCCATGGCATCCATCAGAGACGTCACCTTACCAAAATCAGTCAGCGTTCCCGTGGAAGTAGCTTTGCTTTTCAGCGCCATAAGCACCAATTGCTGGTTTTTCTCTCGGTCAAAGTTAGATTGTTCCAATCCGTAAGTTGGTGCCACCAAACCACGCGCCCTAGAGAACCACATCGCTTTTTCGCCGTCCATTTCGTGCTTACCGTTAGTTAATTGCATATAGTGACCTGTTGGACATCGTTCGCGACGTTGCTGATAATTCAATTCCTTCGCTCGACACATCCAGTCCATACTTGGATCAAGAACTCCTCGTGGATCACGACTCTGTACGTCAACAGTAACTCCGCCGACCGCATTGAC